>JBILLF010000011.1:0-49401 GCA_044376225.1 Patescibacteria group bacterium
TTCTTTTTTCTTTGCTTCGCTCAGGTCGATTACAGCTCCAACGGCCGGACCGGCCGGAATTGCCGGCTGTTGCGCCTCGACCGCCGCTGGCGCGGCTACTTCGACAGACTCGGAAACAGGCGCAGGCTCCGGTGCTGGCGCAGGCTCCGGAGCTGGCTGAGCCGGTTCAGCGACTTCATCGGGTTCGACCACAGGGGGCTTAGCAGGAGCCGGCACAGGGGTCGGCTCGGGGCGCTCCAGACGCTCCTCGATCACGCGCTCGCGCTCTTCAGCCTCGGCGATGGTTTCGATGGAGATCGCATTGCCCTGCTCAAGGTGGCTCTTACGAACAGCCTGCTGGCGCTGAACTTTCTCACGCTGTTTTTGCGCGGACTTCAGCTCCTTGGCAAACTTTTCGATCACAAGATCCAGCTCTTCGTCCGTGAGCACCGTCGTGGCCTTGTTCTCGATCTTATGTCCCTTCGAGGCAAGGTATTCGACGATCGCGTCACGACCAATGTTGATCTGACTTGCGACCTTGAACAGTTTATTTCCTGGTGAACCAGCCATACATCCTTCGATTACTCTTCTTCATTACCTGTGGACTCGTCGGCCGATTCTTCGGCCTCGGACGACTCCTCAACTTCAGCCTCGTACACCTCGGGAGTGTCTTCGGCATACGACTCTGCAATGTCATCTGATACGGTGTCTTGAGCGGCCGGTGCTTCGAGAGCCACGGCTGCATCTTCAAGCGCGATCAGATAGTGTTGATCTTCACGCTCTTCGAATTCTTCGAGAATAACCCGGCGAATACGCACGATCCTGGCCTTATCGATGATCGCCAGCAACGCAGCCGGCTCGGCTTCGAGGAATTCACGCGCCGTGTCGATACCCGCACGGATGAGCTTTTCAAACAAGTCGCGTCCGAGCTCATCGCGGAACTCGATGAGTTCGATGTCCTCAGCCCCTTCCTTAACAAGCGACAGTGAGTAGCCCGTGAGCTTTGAGGCAAGACGCACGTTCTGTCCCTGCTTGCCAATGGCCAGCGAGACCTGATCGTCAGGAACGATCACCGTGGCAGTGCGGCCGTCGGGACTGATCTGCACGTCACGAACCTTGGCCGGCGACAGCGCACGGGCAATGAACAGACGCGGGTCTTCGTGAAACTCAATGATGTCGATGTTTTCGTTTCCAAGTTCACGCACGATCGAGTGAATCCGGATGCCCTTCATACCGACGCAGGCGCCCACCGGATCGACGCGTTCATCGAACGATGTAACAGCAACCTTGGCACGCTCACCGGGTTCACGCGCGATGGCGCGGATCTTGATCACGCCGTCGAAGATCTCCGGGATCTCCTGCTCAAACAACAGCTCCATGAAGCGGTCATCTGCGCGCGAAAGGATAAGGTCCGGCAGACCCGTTGCGCCACCGGAGCGGCGAACTTCTTTGAGAATTGCCTTGACCTGTTGGTTCTTCTTCAGACGCTCGGTAGGGATCTGCTCCTCACGCGGGAGGCGCATCTCCACCTTGTTGTGCATCACGAGGATATTGTTCGGACGTACCTGGTAGATCTCGCCAATGATCACTTCGCCGACACGCTTGGCATACTCTTCGTAGATGTTGTCCTTCTCAACGTCGCGGATCCGCTGGTTGAGATTTTGGATCGCCTGAGCAATGAGGCGGCGTCCGAACGAATCCGCGATGTTCTCGAGTGTGATTTCTTCGATGTGCTCATCACCGATCTCGGGCTCATCACCGGTGACCTCGCGCACTTCGGCGGCCGAGATCTGCAGTTCCGGATTTTCGACTTCTTCGACGATCTCCCGCATGAGGTAGATCTCGATGTCGCCCTTTTCCATGTTCACGATGATGTCGAAATTCGACTCAAGACCATACTTCTTGCGGACCATCGCCGAGAGTGTCTCTTCAACGATTCCCTGCAAGAGGTCACGGTCAATGCTCTTTTCACGCGCCATCTCATTGAAGGCATCGATGATGAGCTTCTTGTTATCGACTTGCTGTTTGACTTTCCGACGTGCCATGTGATTCGACTCCATGACGAACAAGCTGGGCCTGTTCTCTAAAACGTGATCCGTACCATTGCCTCCTCCACATCATCAGCCACAATGCTGACCGGTGGGATCGGCTGCTTCTTCGATTGTTTGGGTTGAACGTCCAGTCCGGTTTCGTCCGCCCGCAGTAGAACGCCGTCAATAACAACACCGTCCTTGCGTCGCACGCGAACCGTCCGCCCAACATGCTTTGTCAATTGCCACAAATGTTTCACCGGAGCCTCAGCCCCTGGCGAAGACACATCGACCGCCCGTAGGCGGCCGGCATACTCGTCCTCAGCCAGCCGTTCATCAATACCTCGGCTGACGTTCCGACAGTGCTCGTGCGTGACGCCATCGACCGCGTCGATGAATACATCGAGCACCAGCTGACGAGCCTGCCCCCGAACAACAACATCAATGAGCGAAACCCCGGCGTCATCGCACGCTTCGTCGATGGCCGTCCGGATTCTCTCCGGAAGGGTTTCCTTCATAGATCTCCGCAGGTTGTTGCCGAACAGATGACCACAAATGAAAAGTGGGCGATATCGCCCACCCTTCGAAATCGGCTACAAATATAGGGAACTTTTCCCCACCTACCTACGAAAAGGCGTTCAGACCGGTAATGTCCTGACCCAGAATGAGGGTGTGCATCTCATGGGTGCCCTCATAGGTCTTGACCGATTCGAGGTTGGCTGCATGGCGCATCACAGGGTACTCGTCCAGGATGCCATTGGCCCCATGGATCTCACGGCTCATCCGGGCAATGTTCAGGGCCATTTCGCAATTGTTGCGCTTGGCCAGAGAGACCTGCTGCGGACGAAGCGTCCCGGCGTCCTTGATCCGACCAAGCCTCCAGCAAAGCAGCTGGGCCTTGGTGATCTCGTTGAGCATCAGCACCAGGCGCTCCTGGATCATCTGGAATCCAGCGATCGGCTTGTCAAAGGCAATACGGGTTTTTGCGTAATTCAGCGAGGAATCATAGCACGCCATGGCTGCACCAACCACGCCCCATGAGATTCCGAACCGGGCCTGGGTAAGGCAGGAGAGGGGGCCACGCAAACCCTCGACACCAGGAAGAATGTTTTCTTCAGGCAGAAAAACGTCCTGGAAGACCAGCTCGGACGTCACCGACGCACGAAGTGAGTGTTTTCCCTTCATCTCGGGCGCGGTAAATCCCGGCATGCCCTTTTCAACCAGGAATCCGCGAACGACACCGTCAAGCTTAGCCCAGACGACGGCCACATCGGCCAACGTGCCGTTGGTGATCCACATCTTTGCGCCGTTCAGGATAAAGCCCCCTTCCACCTTTTTGGCGTTGGTGGACATTGAAGCGGGGTTCGACCCGGCATCGGGCTCTGTAAGACCAAAACAGCCGATAGCATCACCGGCGGCCAGACGCGGCAGCCACTTGCGACGCTGCTCCTCAGATCCGTAGGTGTAAATCGGATACATCACGAGTGAGCTCTGCACGGAGGCAAACGAGCGAATGCCCGAATCACCGCGCTCAAGCTCCTGCATGGCCAGCCCGTAACAGGTGCTGCTGAGTCCGGCACAGCCATACTCCTGCGGCAGAGTGATGCCGAAAAGACCGATCTCGGCCATCTTCTTCACGAGATGCTGCGGAAACACTCCCTCGCGGGCACTATGCTCGATGATGGGCAGCACTTCGTTCTCCACGAAGTCACGAACAGTCTGGCGGACGAGCTTTTCCTCCTCAGTCAGGAGTTCGTCAATGTTGTAGTAGTCGGGGTGTTGGAACATTTTCAGGTTACAGGTTACAGGTTACAGGTTACGGGTTACGGGAATCATCGTCATCCCGAAGCTAAACGACGGGCCCATCGTCATGATGCATGGATCTCGGCCTTCGCCGGGATGACGCCGGGATGACGCCGGGATGAAGACTGAATGACGTCAGCGGCGCAAAACTACGGCTCGTCCGCAAAACAGCGTGGAGCGGCGTCGGGTTCCGATGTAGTTTTGCTGCTGGCCCGCAGGTTGTGGCCAGTGATTGTTCCAATCTGGAAGTGTCCGCACATGGACAACGAAACCAAGAGCGAGCATGTCGCCCCGAGCGGCAGCAAGCTGCTCGCTCTGACCATCGCCGCAATCGGCGTGGTGTATGGTGACATCGGCACCAGCCCCCTGTATGCTCTCAAGGAATGCTTCTCTCCGCACTATGGTCTATCACCAGGCCGCGTTGAAGTGCTGGGCATCCTGTCGCTGATCTTCTGGGCGCTTACGCTCATCATCTGCGTCAAGTACCTGTCCGTCATCCTGCGCTTTGACAACGAGGGCGAGGGGGGCATTTTGGCTCTCATGGAGCTCGTTATGCGCAAGCTGACGAAGCCGGCGCAAGCATCGGCCGTGGTCTTTCTCGGTCTGTTTGGATCTGCATTGCTGTATGGGGACGGGATCATCACTCCTGCCATCTCTGTTTTATCGGCGGTCGAGGGGCTAACCGTTGCCGCGCCGGCCCTGGGGAATGTCGTTGTTCCTATAACGCTGGTCATCTTGGTTGGACTGTTTGCCATCCAGAAGTACGGCACCAGCAGCGTTGGCAGGATCTTCGGCCCTTTTATGCTTGGGTGGTTCGTGCTTCTGGGTACACTTGGCCTGATCAATTCATTGCAGACACCGGAGATATTCCAAGCTATCAACCCGTTCTTTGCATGGCAATTCTTCGCCGTAAACAAATACGAAGCCTTTGTCGTTCTCGGTAGCGTCTTTCTCGTCGTCACTGGTGGCGAAGCACTCTACGCCGACATGGGACACTTTGGCCGCAAGCCAATCATGCGGGGCTGGTTCATGATCGCCTACCCTGCACTTGCACTGCAATACTTCGGGCAGGGGGCGCTACTGTTACGAGAAGGGAACATTGCTTCAACGATCGCCAACCCCTTCTTTCACATGGTGCCGTCTTGGGCTGTTGTCCCGATGGTGATCATCTCCACGTTCGCAACGATCATCGCTTCACAAGCTGTTATCTCGGGCGCGTTTTCCCTGACGTGGCAAGCTCAACAGCTTGGGTACCTGCCGCGCCTGAAGGTCACACACACCTCGAGCGAAGAGCGAGGACAGATCTACATGCCCACTGTGAACTGGATACTGTTCATCAGTTGTGCTGTGCTGGTGATAGCCTTCAAGACATCAGGTGCACTGGCCGCGGCCTACGGCATTGCGGTGACGTCGACAATGGTCATCACGACGCTACTTGCCTGGCAGGCAATGCGCAACATTCTGAAGTGGAGTGCTCCTGTCACTGCGGCCGTCTGCACCGTGTTTCTCGTCATCGATGCGTCTTTCTTTATCGCCAACACGCTTAAGTTTTTTGATGGCGGCTATGTCCCGTTCACGATGGCCGTCTTAACGCTCATCTTAATGGTGACCTGGCGAAGGGGTCGAACAATTCTCACCGAACGGATCAAGCAGCGCAGCAAGCCCCTTGTCGATGTGATCAACGAAGACATCGACCGCTACACGATCGTGCCCGGAACAGCCATCTACATGACGGGTACAGGGGGCGTAGCACCACCGGCGATGATGAGCAATCTGAAATACAACCGTGTGCACCACGAGAATGTCATTCTCCTGACGGTAAGTCCTGAGAAGCTAGCACGTGTTGACGCCAGCAAACGCATAGAGTTTGACGAGGTGCGGCAAGGTGTATGGAAGGTCGTCCTCCACTACGGATTCATGGACCAGCTCACGCTACAGGATGACATCAGATCCTTCCCGGACGCGGGAATCTACGTGGACTTCACTGATGTGATCTATGTTCTTGGGCATGAGACCCTGACCGTTCAAGACGGAGTAGGCATGGCGCGCTGGCGCAAGGAACTCTTCGTGTTCCTGCACCGCAACTCGCGAACGCCGGCTCGCTACTTCGGCATTCCGGTCAAGCAAACGCTCGAGGTGGGTTCACACCTGTCGATCTGACCTGCTTCTAGAGGCCGAGATCAAAACCGGCGGAGAAGCGCAGTCCGTTGCCGACCAGCCAGCCAACATATTGTTCCGAAGCACCACCGGTGCGGGGTGTTGGCACAGGCAGTGACTCCGGACCTCGGGTAACGTATGATATGTCCAGCACCAGCCGTCCGACACCTGTGTTGAGAACAAGCACACCGCCAATGACGGCGCCGCCGCCGATCTGCGAGGCGTACGATGTGGAGACACGATCAGGAATGGAACCGCGGTCGCCCTGCAGAATCCCGGTATAGTCATCGGTCTGCTCGGCAGATATCAGGTGGTCCACCATTGCTCCAAGCTGCACGCCGAAGTACGACCCGGAGGTATCTACGCGGGCGAGAGGGATGCGTATAGCAGCATTTAGCTCAATGGCCGACGTCGCGAGTGAAGAGACCACCACCGGGCCACCAGACGGATTGTCGACGACATTGACCATCCCAGTCGGTCGTCGAACGGCATTACGAACAAAAGGGGTCACAAAGCCCCCTTCCTCAGAACGCAGTCCAAGCGAGCCAACAAGCTCCATACCCTTGCGAATGGTTGTGGATGCACGCAGACCATACAGCATGCGGCTGGGGTCACCATAGTCCGACACGTCACTTCTTGAGGACGTTGCCAGCGTTGTGCCAATGGTCACTCCCAGAAAGGTCTGCCCGAAAACCGACGACGTCGCGACCATGACCAGCACGATCGCGATGCCGAATGAATGATCGAATCTTTTCATCCTTAAATCTACGGCAGGTTCACAGTTCCGGTACTTCTACCGTGATGGCTTGCTTGGAACCGTCAGAGTCCTTAACAACGAACATCACGCCGTCACCAGGCTCCTTTGACGTAATCACGCGCTTGAGCTGGGCAGGCGAGGTGATCTCCTTACCATCAGCCTTGAGAATGACGGTGCCCTGGCGCAGACCGCGGCGGGCCATCTGCCCCATGCGATCGACCTTCGCTACAAACACGCCCGTTTTGACATTGAACGTTGAGCGCTGTTCCGAAGTAAGTGCGGCGGCCGTGAAGCCCAGACCCTTGATCGTCACCGGTTCGGATTCGTCCGTAGATGTGCTCTCCTGCTGATCTCGATCGTCCTTTGAAGCCACCTCCGTGTTGTCCGGTGCCTTGAGCTTGACTGTCTTGGCGATCTCGCGTCCGTCACGCCAAATCTTGAGGTTGACCTTATCTCCGGCTCTGCGCAGAACGATCTCATTCTGCAGGTCGCTGGAGGTCTTGACGGTCTTACCGTCAACATCGAGGATGACGTCACCCACTTCAAGACCAGCCGACTCAGCAGCGCCACCCTTGACCACGCGGTTGACGCTGATGCCGGCCACCTTGGACAGTCCGACGGCTTTGGCTGTGGCCTCATCAACGCTGGTGATCTCTACGCCGATATATCCACGCTCGATCTTGCCGTCGTCGATCAGGTCCAGCACTACGCTTCGCACCATATCAATCGGGATGGCAAAGCCATAACCGGCATTCACACCCGACTGCGAGGCAATGGCGGTGTTGATACCAACCAGACTACCGTTGAGGTTAAACAGGCCGCCACCGGAGTTACCGGGATTGATGGCCGCATCGGTCTGGATGAAATTCTCAGCCGCATAGCGGCTGCGCTGGTTGGTCGTTTCGTTGGTACCGACAATACCGATCGAGCGGCCCATGGCCGAAACAATGCCCGTTGTAACGGTGGACTTCAGCCCCAGGGGGCTTCCCACAGCAACCACCCACTCACCGATACGTATGTCCGAACGCTGCGCAAGGTGGGCCGGCGAGAAACGACCGTCGATCTTCAGCACGGCAAGGTCTGTGAGCGGATCACGTCCGACAAGCTTGGCCTTGAACTGCTTTTGATCGATGGTGGTCACCGTGATGCCCCCTTCCTTGGCATTCTCCACCACGTGATTGTTGGTTACGACGTAACCGTCGGCCGTGATCACGACGCCCGAACCGCCGGCTTCAGATTCCGGTAGCTGTGGCGATTCTTCTTCTTCGTTCGGCGTTCCGAAATCTGGGCCGAAGAAGCGAAAGAAGTCCTGCGGCATACCGCGCATCATGGACTTTCGATCGGTCTTAACCGAGATCGATACGACCGACTGGGTAACGGCACTGGCCACGTTGGCAAACTGGTCGTTGAGCAGCTTGACGGCCTGAGGTGCCGGTGCAGGGGGCGACGCAGCCCCGAGTTCAATGTCCTGAGCAAAAAGTTGCTCGATGGCATTGGTTGAAAAAGAGGTCATGAGGATGACACCGGCAACCACACCAATGCCGATAAGGGCTAGGGCCGTGCCGAGGGATCGACGTGACATAGGGTTCTCCATGCAAATTGTTCGGCTGGAAGTGACGAAGAAATTCGGTCCGTATTGCGCCGCTAGAGGCGCGAAACCGAGAACCGGACATTTCGACGGAAGGTTTCCTCCATCAATCCGGTGCGGCGCTCAGCACTCCAGAGCTCGACATCCGGCAGGTCCGATAGCACGACCATGGCGATCTCGATCATGTCTGCCGAAAGACGTGTCTCAAGACTGTGAACGATGGACTGTTGACGGCGATCCAGACCCTCAGCAATCCGCAGAATTGAGGCCAGCACACAGATCAAATGTTGGTCGGCAGATGACAGTGCGGCAAAGACCGGATGCTTGCGCTTGGGGTGACTCTTGCGGTGATAGCGCGCGATGCTTGAGATCAGGATCGTTTCATCCGTCGTAAACCCAGGCATGACGCAGTTGCGGATGATATACTCACTGTGTTTGTGATGCTGGTCCGCCGCGATGTGGTAGCCAACGTCATGCAGCAAGGCCGCGGCTTCGAGAAGTTCACGCTCGCGATCCCCCATCCCGTGCAGGGGCGTAAGATCATCGAACAGCCGCACGCATAGGTGCTTAACATGTTCGGCATGACGGCGGCGCACCCGGTAGAGCTCGCAGACATGTTGAACGCTCTGGTAACGCAGACGTGAAAGGTGGTGTGTAGTCTGAATGTCCCGCGCCTGCTGGACTGTATCAAAGACGATCCCCTCGCGTAGAGAGTAGCCGCTGAGCGTCAGAGAGCGGATACCAAGCCCCTTGACAAGTTGCTCGACCAGAAGTGCACCGGCAACGATCACATCGGCACGTTTCGTGTCGATCCCAGCAAGAGCTAGCCGCTCGGTCAGGGTGCGCTTTGATACGATGAGCTCGGTTCCACGTAGAAGCTCTTCACGGGAAAACGTCAGGCCGTTGAGAGACTCCGGCTGGCGGCGGCCCTGCGAAGCCAGGATTACCGAGGCTAGCGCCATGACCGTGCCTGAGCACCCGATGGCCTCGTCAAATCCATATGCGATATGCGACTGGAAGGCCGGCAGCCATTCGCCGCGAATCCAGGCGCGGCAGTCTGTGATCTGCTCGTCTGTGATGGTGTCGGTAGGGAAGAACTTCTTTGTCAACCGGATGTGACCGAGCTTGGCCGAGTGAATGTACACGGGTTCACCGTCATGACCCGTGATGGTTTCAGTCGAGCCCCCTCCGATATCGAAAACCAAGACACGCTTCCCAGCGAAGCTCAGGGCATTGCGTGCACCGAGGAAAATGAGACGGCCTTCTTCGATGCCGGGAATGACGTCGATGTGCACTCCAGTTTCCTGAAGCACCCTATCAACGAAGATCTCCTTGTTCAGTGCCTCGCGGACGGCGCTTGTGGCGATTGCTCGCACCGTTGCATTATGCCGCCTGGCCTCGTCAACCATCCGCACCATGGCACGCAGTCCACGTTCGATGGCATCATCGGAGAGGCGTTTCATATCTCCTGCCGACGAGCCGAGGCGCACGGTGTCCTTCATGCGTCCGTGTATGCGGAGCATCCCGGCATCGGTGACGCTAGCGATGACCATGTGGAACGAATTGGTTCCTACATCAATGGCAGCGATCGGCTGTGTTTGTTCTTCGGCTTTCATGGGTAGAGTGTCCGCGTCAAAAATACCATCAGTATCTTCCGCCAATGCTACAGCGCCCCTTCATTATCATCGCTTCGATCATTGTTCTGGTGATCGTCGTCGCCCCTTTCGTACTTGGCCTGGCGCGCCGCATCACTGGCCGCGGTCCAAAGGAGTAGGTCCATGTCCAAAGGACAACGTTTTGCCTTCCTTGATGCCGCTCGCGGCATAGCGGTTCTGTGGATGATCCAGGTGCACGTCACCAACGTCATTCTCGACCCCACACTGCGCTCGTCATGGTGGTTCACACTGCTGAACATCTCCAACGGCTATGTAGCCCCGACGTTCATCTTCTGCGCTGGTTCAGGGTTATGGATTGCCCTTTCACGTCGCGGCGAAAAGTACCTTGAAGCCGGCTCAGAGCTATGGATGTATCTCAAGCGCCTTTCCTACGTACTGTTCTGCGCCTATGTGATGCACACGCCTGTCTTCTCCCTGCAGCGCTTACTGACAATGCCCGAGCAGACAAGGTTATCCTGGCTGCAGTTCGATGTGCTTCACGTGATCGTTTACGCAAGTCTTGCTGCTTTGGCCGTCTTCTTTGTTCTGCGCAATCTTCAGCGAGCAACAATTGCATTTGGCGTGATTGCGGCGGTGATCATGGCAATCTCGTGGAGTGTACCTCGCGACGGTATCAGCCAGTTCCCGCTACTTCCATGGAGCGGATACCTCTTCGCTGGGGCAGCCATTACGGGATGGTTCATGCAAAGTCCAGAGAAGTCCCGTTTGGCTCGGCTGTTCATCATCTTCGGGCTGGTTGGACCCGTCATCCTATTCGCAAGTAAGGGGCTTTCCTTTTCTATGCCCTGGGATGCAGTGTGGTGGCGCTCTCCAGGTGGACTTCTCTTCCGGATCTGCGCTACGCTACTGCTGCTTGGCTCTCTCTTTCAGGCTGAGGAGGTTCTGGCGAATACACGCATGGGACGCCTACTGGTCTCACTTGGCAACGAGTCACTCTTCATGTATATCAGCCATCTGCTTCTGGTGTACGGGTCTCTAGTACCATGGCTCGATACGCTCGTCGGAGGACATCACTTCGGCATCGGCACCACCCTTGCCATATGGGTCGGCGTCACTGCGCTGTTTACCCTCTTGATGCTGGCCTGGCGCAGACTGAAGACGGAGCAGCCAGAGCGGGCAGCACTCCTGCTCCGTCTTCAGGTGGGCGGGCTCATCGCAGCGTTCCTGGTGCTGCCTGCTTAGCCCCTTTCCGTTGGCTCCTCCCTAAACCGACAACGGCCAGCCCCTTTCGGGGCCGGCCGCCGCGGCGTTCTGTTCACGATCGGTGATTAGCGGGTCACGGTAACTGGAAGAGTCATCGTTCCACGCCCACCAGAGATCGTCAGGAAGTAAAGACCGGAAGCAAGGTCAGCAGTAATGAGTCGGAACTCATACACACCAGCCTGCTGCGCATCGCTCGTGACGAACGACGCTGCAACGGATCCCGTTGCATCAGCCAGTCGGATGGTGACCACATCGGCTTGCGCTAGTTCATAGCGTACCGTTGCGGCATCCATCGTCGGGTTTGGATACACACTGCCGTTCATGCCGGCACGTGTATGGTCATCTTCGCGCACAGATACTGGATCCTTGGCGCGGTATTCACGATTGACTGGGTCATACTCGGCCCATGGAAGATCCCAGCGCTGAAGACCAAATGCACCGCGGTGCGTGACCTTTTCGAAGTATGCATCGTCGGATTTACCGCTGAAGCTGGCCGACGACTGAAGTGGGCTTCCGGCCTTGATCGCCGGGTTGAAGTCGGCGTTCGTAGCGAATGCATTCTCGATCATCGCACCAGCCGGCGATGACTTATCGACCACGTTACCATAGGCAGGCTTGGCAAGCCAGTTGGCATCGATTCCGGCAGGAGCCGTTCCGCCAGCAAGCGTCAGGACGGCACCCTTTACTCCGTACCATGAGTTGTTGCGGATCTCAATCGAGTCACCGGCAGCGGCGATCATCGTCGGCACCTGGGCAAACTCAAAACCACGTGGCCAGCCGATGAAGACCGAGTTGTGAATGGACTGACGGGAGTTGCGGCGGATCTGCGCGGCAGCACCAAAGCGCGTGCTGAACTGATTAGCTCCTGATCCCGGCGTCCAAGATGTATCCTGGATAGGACCGATGGCCGTGACGTTGCTGAACGTTGCCGACGTGAATGGCTGATTGTAGGAAGCCTGAGCATCGTTATCTGACTCAAAGGCCTGCGATGTGGAGACATCGGCCGTCGTGCGGAAACGCTGGACTAGACCGAACTGCACCTTGCCGGAGAATCCGTTATCGGTGTCGAAGTCATCGTCAAGAATACCGGTTGAGATCAGGTACTTGCTGTTGACGGTGCCTCCGAACCATTCGAATCCGTCATCATTGCCGTAAGACACCTGGACGTTTTCAATGGTCGTACCACGTCCGACGCCGCCCATGGTGAGCGAGTTAAGCTCTGAGTTTGGCTGCGTTGCAATACCGGCAAACTCGATACGCGAATACGTCAGTACACCGCTATTGTCATCGTCGTCAGTGCCGCCGTACCAGCCCTTACCGCCAGTGGTCTGCGAAGCCACGCCCCCTTCCAGAGCGGCCTGGCCGGCTGCCTGGTTGATACGGGCTTTGCCGCAGATCAGGATTCCACCCCAATCACCACGAGCACGCTGTCCGGGCACAGCACGCGAGGTGAAGATGATCGGATCCTTGGCCGTACCGCGAGCCAGGATCTTGCCGCCGCGGTTGATGATCAGAGCCGAGTTGTTACCAGGCTCATCACCAACAACGATCGTACCCTCCTGAATGGAGAGCGTTGCCCCATCGTTGACGTACACATAGCCCTTGAGACCGTAGATCTTGGTGTTGACAAGACGAATGTTGCCGTTGATCTCACCTTCGAGAATCGAGTCGACTTTGATTGGAGCCGGAGCAACAACTTCGAATGGCTGGTCGTTGATATCCGTCTTGGTCGTGTCACTCAGGAGGGTCATCCGGACATAGCCAGTCTTGGTCTGATCCTCAGGACGGAAGACGATACCGCCAGCAAACACGCCACGACGCGTCGCACTGTCAAGTACATTCGAAAGACCGCTGATGGCCTTCCACGGCCCCTCCGGGCTCTTGCCGAATTCAAAGCGCCAGCGCTGACGGAAGGTGTTGGTGGTATCCCAGCGAACATCTACCGACTGGCCCACGCGGAACAGCTTGTTGTTGCCACCCGGTTCAATCAGTCGAACCGTTGGTTCCTTGATGACCGGTGCTTCGATGGCGAACGGGAAGTCTGAGACATCGAACACCGACGGATCACTCACCAGAGTCATACGGATGTAACCGGTGCTCGTAACGATGTTTGGAGTTGTAAACCCGTCCTTAAGAGTGCCGCGTGTCGCACCTGCGTCGTTGACGCTTTCAGCGCCGACGATTGGCTGCCATGGCCCATTTGCCGACGTGGCGAATTCGAAGCGGAAGATATTGCCGGCAGCACCGGATGTGTCCCAAGTGATGCTCAGCTTCTGAGCCTGCTGGTACTTTTCACCGGCAGCTGCGCCGGGTGAGGTGAGACGCACAACGGGTTGCGCCCGATACTCGCGGTTGACAGGATCATACTCTGCCCAGCCTTCATCCCAACGGGCACCTGTTGCATCAAAAGCACCACGATATCCGACACGCTGGAAGAACGAATCATTGATCGGTGCGAGGGCCGAGCCATTCTCAAAGCTGGCAGTCGTCACATAGGGGGCGATGACCTGCGGACGCGGATCAAAGGAGTTATCGTTAGGCCATGCGTTAACGATGAAGGCATTGTTCGGATTACTACGATCAACTTCGTTGCCAAAACCCTGCTTCGAAAGCCAATTGGCATCCATACCTGCCGGCGGCGTGCCGCCGGCCAGCGTCAGGGCCGCTCCCTTTACGCCATACCAGTTACAATTGCGCACCATCAATGAGTCACCATTGGCAGCAACCATCGTCGGAGCCTGAGCGATCTCAAAGCCACGCGGCCACCCGATGAACACAGTATTGAAGATGCTGGCGCGGGCATTCCGACGGATCTGCCCTGCTGCACCATAGCGGGAGCTATACTGGTTCTGACCACCACCGGTGGTCCAAGAAGTGTCCTGCAAAGGACCGATAACGGTGAAGTTGGAGAAGATCGCCCGCGTTAGGGGATTGTTAAACGAACTCGTAGCGTCGTTATCGATCTCGAACGCCTGTGATGTGGAAACATCAGCCACTGTGCGGAAGCGCTTGACAAGACCGAACTGTATACGACCAGAGAAACCATTGTCACAATCGAAGTCATCATCGAGTGTGCCGTAGGCTACTAGATATTTGCCATTGACCGTACCGCCGAACCATTCGAAGGCATCATCGTTGCCATAGGAACACTGGACGTACTCGGTCGTTGTGCCACGACCAACGCCGCCCATTGTGAGCGAGTTAAGCTCGGAGTTCGGCTGTGTGGCGATACCGGCGAATTCAATTCGCACATAGCGCAGAATGCCGCTGTTGTCGTCATCGTCTGTGCCGCCATACCAGCCCTTGCCCCCTGCCACCTGATCGGCAACGCCACCTTCAAGGGCAGCCTGGCCGGCTGGCTGGTTGACGCGGGCACGACCGCAAATGAGAATGCCACCCCAGTCACCACGGGCACGCTGACCCGGTGCGGCGCGCGAGGTGAAGACGATCGGCTTTTGCCGCGTCCCATCGGCAATGATCTTTCCACCGCGATTGATAATAAGCGCGGAGTTAGCTCCCGGAATATCACCGACGATGATCGTCCCCGGCTCAATCGTAAGCGTTGCACCTGCGTTGACGTACACATAACCGGCCAGACCATAAATCTTGGTTGCACGGAGTGTGATCGAACGCGTGATTTCGCCGGCTAGGATCGAATCCGGCCGCACGACACGGGGCTCTTCGATCGTAAACGGGTTGTCGGTGATATCAAAGACGCCATTACTGTCGGCGATCAACTCCATACGGAGATAGCCAGAGGTCGTAGCGTTATTTGGAACACGCCACCCGCCACCGGTAGGTACCGACTGACCGCGTGTCGCACCCGAGTCGAGAACGCTCGAAACGCCTGTCAACGTCGTCCATGGTCCGGCCGGTGAGGTTCCGAACTTGAAACGCCAGCGCGAGCGGAACGTTCCGGCGGTATCCCAGCGGAGCTCCTGTGTGGTTCCAGGACGGAACACTTCTCCACCGTTCGGATAGCGAATCGTACACGACGACGGATTCTGAGCTAGGGCAGTGCCAACTAGGCAGCAGAAGACCGTGATAATGAGTGAAACAAATCGATACATGGATGGCTCTCCGGGTAATGATAGATCGTTCTTTACATGCGATAGCCGAGACCAAGGCTTACGCCCATGCCGCGGATGTTGGATTGGATGAGGGCACCGTTCTGCTCCCACTTCAGGGGTTGATTCAGCAGGTCACGCAAGCTGAACTTTAGCTCAAGAGCGTCTCCCACCGGCTGGATCACCGAGAAGTCGATGACGTGTCGTGGAAGCTCATACACGTGCGGATTACCTTGGAACTGACCCACCAGATTGACCTGGATGATGCGACGTCCGTACGTGTTATAGGCGAGCGTAACAGCCGTCTTGGACGATGGGTTGAAGTACGAGAGCGTGGTGTTGATCGTGTAGGGGCTCTGTCCCCACATCGTGCGGTCATCATTCACACCAGCTTGCTGCACAGTGATGCGAGAGTCGATAAAGGCAGCGTTGACTGAGACGAGGAAGTTCTTGAATTCGCTATCAATGAACGATAGCGACTTGCGGACTTCGAGTTCAACGCCAACGTTGTTTGCAGGACCCGTTGCATTGGCATAGGAACGCACAAGCTCGGACTGCTGCGGAAACAGCGTCTCTTCGATCGCATTGTCAAAGCGCTTGTAGAACACACCAGCCGAAAGCACTTCACCAGCAGCCGGGAAATATTCAATGCGCACGTCGTAGTTCTGAATGAGTGCGCGGATCAAATCCGGGTTACCGGCCACAGTGGCCTGCATGCCGAAATCATAGAACTGGAAGGGGGCGAACTCCCGCAACGACGGACGTGCCAGTGTTTGCGAGGCGGACGTTCTGATGTTAATGCTCTCGGAAGGCTTGTAAATAAGGTTGAATGCCGGAAGTACATCAACGATATCGCGATTGACGAAGACCGCGTTGTCAGTGACTGTGAATGAGTTGAGCTTTTGGATATTCTTTTCGATTCGAGCACCAGTGATCACGCGAAGGTCCATACCCGCAACCGAGAAAGGAATGTCCACCATAGCATAGGCGGCAACAAGGTTTTCCTGAGCGTCATACTGATCGGAGAGCTTCGAGTCTTCAGAGTAGCTCAGACGCTGTTTCTCGACGCTGAAGTTGCTGTCGGCAAAGAAGCGACCGAGATCCGGGAACTGCTCGGCATCGGTAATCGTCAGATTGCCAGAGATGTCGTTCTCAACACCTTGCACGATCGTCAGTGAGCGTGCTTTGAAGATGCGTGAGCGATTTTCCAGCAAGCCCCCTACCTTCAACCGGATGTCGGAGGTAACTGGGATTGCCAGGTTGAACGAGCCCGTGACTGCCTGATCATCCAGGTTCGAAAAGAAGCGTCCTGCACGTGAGCCGGCACCCTGCGGTGAGAGATCGAAAGCAGCTGAATACGGCTGGTTCGGATCAAAGGCATCGCGCAGGAACTGAAGGCGGCGGAAGTCCGGTTCGGAGCGGGTGGAGTTCGAATAGCCGAGCTTCCAGTCAACAAGAGCATTGCTGAACCACGACAGTGTGTGTTCGCCTGCGAGCGTTCCCGAGTAGAGCTGCTTTTCGACGTACTGAAAGCTGAACAGGCGCTGCGCCTGTGACTGAGCAAAGTTGGTTCCGCGCAGAGCTACGTTCTCAAAGTCGGCCGAACGATTATACGCATTCTTGAAGCTGACACGTCCGGCTGAACCAACGCGATAGGCGATGTTGAACAGGCCGCCCCAGCTTACCGATCGGGTAGATTGGGAACCCTCAAAGTTGAAGAGGTAGTCCTTTGGGTTTGATAGCACGCCGGCGCGCACGATGGAGTTGTTCTGCCATGAGGTGCCGTAGTTGCCTGACGCCACGAAACCGATCTCCTGGGTATCACTTATAGCAACCACGTCGGTGTAGGTCAGTGACATTCCACCATTCGGAGTTACCGTTTCGGCAGAACTGTTCCAGTTCCCGTTATTGAAGTTGCGGCCGAATCCATCCATGCGGGCGATAGCATCGGCGTTGCCGGCGCGCACATCACGCAGAAGCTGATTCATTTCCAGTCGATCAGCCGGAAAGCCTGAGGGCATGGCCCGTCCTGAAGCACCCATACCGAAGTTGTCACCGCTGACGCTGCCGGCCTTGAAGAACCCATTGCCTTTGAACGTAACGAAGTCATTGAATCCCTGCGAGGCCGAGACCTTCAGACCACGTCCCGACGGAAAGTCGATCGTGTTGAGCTGAACAAGACCGCCAGCAAAGTTGCCCGGCAGGTCTGGAGTGAAGGACTTGACGACGTTGGCGTTCTCCAGTAGCTCGGTCGGGAACATGTCGAAGGCAAAGGCCTTGCGATCCGGCTCTGTGGAGGTCAGGGCGGCACCGTTGAGCGTTGTGTTGCTGTATCGGTCACTAACACCGCGCACATAGACATACTTGCCGTCGAGAAGTGTTACACCCGAGACGCGCTTGAGTGATTGGCCGGCGTCACTATCCGGAAGTTTCGACATCTCTTCGCGGCCGATACCATCACTGACTTGAGCAGCATTCTTGCGCTCGATCAGCAGGGCTGCCGCGTTGTCGTTGATCTTTGAGGCCGAAACGACAACTTCCTTTGTTGACCGCGCCGTTGGATTCATCACGATATTGACGGTGATCACACCGTCTGGCGTCACCTCAACACCTTCGATCACCTTAGGATCATAGCCCACATAGGTGGCCTTGAGGGAGTACACGCCGGGATCGACCTTCTTGATCCGAAACGCACCCTTGGTATCGGAATAAGCGCCACGTTTCGTATTCACAACAGAGATGCTGGCTTGGCGAAGCGCCTCACCAGTGGTGGCGTCTGTAATTTTGCCTTCGATGACCCCAGTTTGACCACTGGCAACTACGCACGAAGCCGTCAGAGCCAGTAGCAGAAGTAGCGTTTTCATTGCGAGAATCGACCCCATGAACATGAACAGAACGAACGTCTTCGAAACTATCGGTGCCCTGTTAGGTGGGTGTTACGCCTGTGTTACCAGTCCGTTACATTGGGTTCGTACGGTGTCCGTTGCAGCGGTCCTGAGCGTTCTCATATCGACGGGACTAACGGCGCAAGTGCAGAGAGTAATGCTCGCCCGCCTTGATTATGACACCACCGATTCCGCCCTGCAACCGTCAAAGCTGATCGACGGCCTGGCCTTGGCATTTGAACTGACAAAACAGTATGGTGTCGTCCCTGTGGAGATCCGTGACTCAGTGGCCGCTGGTATCGGTGACTCGGCAACGTATCAGCGCGTGGCGGATTCGCTCCGTGCAGAGATCATCGTCTTCTGTTCAGTGGCCCGCATCGCCAATCTCGTGCGCTCGGAGATCGTTGTGGCAGGGGGCGAGGGGTTCACGTTCTCAACAAGCGGCGTTGGCTACGGTGTGACGTTTCTGCAGTCTGATACGTTGGGCAGCATGCTGCTCGAC
The DNA here is from genome assembly GCA_044376225.1 of Patescibacteria group bacterium. GTDB lineage: Bacteria > Bacteroidota > Ignavibacteria > Kapaibacteriales > Kapaibacteriaceae > UBA10438. The sequence goes on from JBILLF010000011.1 coordinate 18,648, forward strand.
CCTGCCGTGCTCAGCTCGATGCAACGGGCGCTGTGTGCCGCGTTGCGCGACTCCAATCTTTATTCCGTTGCCAGTGAAGGACTACAAACGCGACCATCGTCGCTGCTTTCCCTCGGCGGAATCTCGTTTGTCCCGCCCCCTGACGAATACGTTACCTGGTCAACCTTCAAGGAAAAAGTGCCGGCATCGTATGATATCGTTCAGACCGCTGTTGCCGCTCTGCGGCATCGGGATGACTATACGGTCATTGACATTGATTCGCGCGACTCAATGTACGCTAAGGGTGGACTGCACTTCGTTGAGAACTACAATCAGGTCACGCCTACAGAGCTCAAGATCCTCAGGGCCTTCGATATTGCCACGATCCTGACCGGACGTTATGAGCGGATAGCCGAAGGGGCTCGCCTGACGCTGTTCCTGCAGTCAATCGAGGCGAATGGCTCTCTCAAAACGATCAAATCGGGGACGACACTGGTCGAGGTGGATTCGAAGCTGGCCTTGCAGGATGGCGTGCGCGCGTGCCTTCGCCAGATCTTCGGGACGATCACCGAACAATCGGGACCGTCAAAGTAAGCGAGCTGCGGGAATTCGACTGGATGATGATGGTATAGGTGCCCGAAGCCAGCTGCGAAATGTCGAACTGGTGCGTGGAAAGCCCCTTGCCAACAGGCACTCGCATGAACGAGGCAACAACCTGACCCAGCGCATCGACGAGACGCACATCTATGACGTCGTCGGTCCCGGCATCCACACGCACAGGCAAGGTTGACGACGAGACGGGAAGTGGTGGCTGGATCGCAAATCGTGAGCGCCCCATGAGGTCGATCAGAAACCGTGGGCCGCACGCATCAACGATCACGTAGCCATCATCATTCTCTAGCTTCGTTGGCTCGGTACTCCACACCTTCATGTCGGTGATATGAAGAGGCGTACTGTCCGGAATTGCCGAGTGTGCAATGCAGCGAAGCACCGATAGTGTGCCGATGGCACTGAAGTTCGGACCCGTCCGGTAGGCGCGGAAGTTGATCTCACCCGGTTGAAGGTCCACGTCAACATTTGCATCCAAAACAGAGCCCGCCAGAACAGTATCCACTGTCAGGTTCACCGCCGTGTATCGAAGTGTCCACGCTAGGCTGTCGATCTGCGCACCGCGTACGTCGGCGTCAAGGTAGATTGGGATGTTGAGCGTGTCTTGCGGACCTACCGTGTACTCGTTTACGCGCAATGGCACGCGATAGGTGATGGGAACGCGGGGCTCTCGACCCTGCCCCTCAACGAGCGACGAAGTGGTGTCCGGGCATCCGGCAATGGTCTCCAGAACAAGGCGCGTCGATGCTCGACCGGCCTGCACCGGAACGTACTCAAGGTCGGCGATGGTGCTTCCTGAAGGGGCTATTCTCTGTCCATTCAGCGTCGTCGTCAAGGTCCATTCAGGCACGGGTGGTTCCAGTCGTGCGCGCACAATGATCATGGTGTCAGGAGATGGATTTTCGATCGTGACCGAACCGACAGCGCGCGCACCGATCGTCACCACGCCCACGTCGAGAGGGTCGGGAGTCATCAATGGGGCTGCTGGCCCCATGACGAATAGTTCTACAAGCACCGAGTCGATCCGGCCACACATATCGTCTTCAACGTAGACCAGTCCAGAAACGCGGGTGTTCGGCGGATAATCACCAGGAAGGATCTGCACGTCGATACTGTCGGTCTGGCCGGCACGCAGAGCCAACGTCGAACGCGAGAGCTTTGCATTCCTCAGACCAGGCGTCGTCCTGATGCGTGCCGTGTATGCAAGATCACCGGTGTTTACCACGCGCACCGTGAATGTACGCTCCGGCTCACAGACATAGGCCGACCCGAGTCCCACGATACTAGGGTCAGCGGCAACATTCGATAGTAAATACGATCCTTTGACAGGCACTTCTGGTCGCACATTCGGGATATCTGTTTCGATATCGATCGTGTCCGCGTAGCGTCCTGGAACAGGAGGATCAAACATGACCGAGATGGCCTTCTCCTCTCCTGGATACACGACAAGCGGGAATCCAGGTGCCGTAATGAAGAACGGACCACCAGCACTCCGGCGCCGAGCACTCAGAATTGTCACCGGCACGCTGCCCTTGGCCCGCACCGTGATGCTCTGCACATCACTTCGCTTTGTGCAGCGGTACTCCCAACCGAGTGTGTCGGGTGTAACCTGTACCTCGTTGTTGGTCACGGAGAATCGCACATCGCTTGAGGTGCGTGTACTACACGAGGTTACGCCGACAACCTCAATGGTGCCGCGATACTCCGAAGGAACCGGAGAACTGTAGGTAAGGTCCACGACAATGCTGTCACCCTTGCGCAGCAATCGCGGTAGCGTTGGCAAAAGGAACTTGAGCAGTGACGGAAGCGGGGTAAGACGAATGTCCGTGATTTGCACACTGTCACCCTGCACAAGCGTGATCACCGCACGCCCCCTGAGCGTATCACCCGGCTTACCGGTGTCGGCAATGACGGCTGGCCGGATCATCACCTCGGGTTGTTCAACCACTCCGGTAACGATGACAGAAATGAGCGTGTCGCATGGCGTGATACGCACTTTCACAGTATCGGTAAACGGCCCCAGCGCAGATGGCGAGCACGTCACAGTGATCTGCCTCGTCTGTCCGCCAATAAGGTCAAACTTGGTTGTCGGGCGTACTACGACAACTGATGAGCCCGCAGAGGCCGTGACTGCGGCTTGAACAAAGCCGATGTTGGCAACGTTGATGTTGCGTTCGATCAGCGAACCGAGACATAATGACCCAAGATTGATGACGCGCTTGTCAACGGTAACGCGAGGCCTGTCAGAGTATCCCTGCAGATTCACGTACCATGGGGTCTTGACGCCGCGCTTGCGCGTAAGGTCATTGTTAACGATCTCAAGCGTGGTATTGTCTCGCCCCTTATCGGGCACATAGGCGATCAGCAAAGTATCTCGCTCGCCCACGGAAAACTTCCACGGAATTCCCTTCCGTCCACTGGTGAAGCCCACGATCGTAAATGCCGGTGATGCGCTGTTGTCAATCCGCAGAGCCGAGATCTCCAGAGGGGCGTTTCCGGTGTTGGCGATGGGCACCCAGAGGGTATCGCTTTGCTTACAGCCGGCAATTGCAGAGGCGCCAGTAGGAGTGGTGATGATAGGCGAGAGTCCGTAGATGCGAACGGTGATGAATGTATCCCGCGGACACGGTCCAAGTCGAACCCGGAACCGGGCCTGCGTCCAGCCTGTATCGCGTGGAATACAGTTGATGTAGGTGAGTGTCACATCGGATCGCACAACTTCCGGATAGCGGCCAGCAATCAGAGAGATCGTTGTATCACCTCCGGCGTAGGCGATTGAGATGATCGACTCCTGCATCGTCGATGACGAAGACCTCCAGACAAGGGTCTTGTTAAGGGGCTGCCCTACCGGCACTGTGAACGTCACCAGCGTGTCCGCCGGATTTGCCGTCGGTGCGTACGGTAGTCCTTCAAGCTGAACGTAGAGTGTGGTGTCGGGCTGTTGAAACGTCACAGCAAGCATCGCCGAATGCGCCGAACGCGTGCTCGGACGGTAGGTGACGATCACATCCTGATTGGCGCACGAGCCAATGGTGGCCGGAAGTGGACCATTGGTGATGCTGAACATGGCAGCATCAGTGCCAGTGATGGTCGCGGTCCAGGGTGATGTAAACCAGTTGACGTTCCGGAACCGAACGGTGTCGCGGGCTGTGGAGTCCGGACAGACAAAGCGGAAGCTGAAGATCGTGTCTGTTTGCGTGCGCAGCGCCGGCGCGGTGCGGAAGATGCCTTCACCGACAACCCAGCCATTGTTGTCATCCACGAAGAAGATATCGTCCATGTCGGCGCCATCGAGTCCGCATGCTCGCTTGGTCCATGTCTGCCCGGCATTCGAGGTGTAATAGACAGACTCATTCGTTCCCGCAGCCCAGCCGCGCTGAGCATCATGAAGGTACGTTCCGTACATCGCCTCTCCAGTCGTGAAGTCCCGCCAGGTCGTACCACGATTCGTACTGAATCGCATTCCCGGTGTTGCCGGTGCGCCGCTTGTGCACCGTTCCTGGGCATTGGGTAGGAGCACCGACTGACCGACCATGGCAAGTTCCTCATGCCACGGTGAATTCGTGCCGGTATAGGCATGTACAGCCCACGTCGCGCCGTCGTCATTCGATCTCCATAGAACGCCGCTACCAATGGCAAAGACTTCGCCCGGGGCCATATCGGAAGCCCAGTATGGATCCGAAAGTACTGACCGGGGTTCCGATACATCGGTCACGGTGGTGAAGGTTGTTCCACCGTCCGTGGTCCGAAGGAAGGAGCAGGAACCACAGCCCCCTCCAGTGAACCACCCTTCCGTGGCAGACTTGAACCACCCTCCCCAGATATTCGGTGAGCCAGTTGGTTTGATACTGAACCACGTTGCACCGCCATCGGTGGATTTGAACATCCCGCACGGGCCCGAACAGTAACCGGTATTGGCATCGAGAAACTGAATGTATTCGAGATGGCATCCTCCACCCCCCGGGACCGCCGAGCCCCTCCAGGTATTCCCGCCGTCGGTGGTACGAACCACATACCCCCGGAACTGATCGCAGGCCCAGCCGAGGTTTGGGTTAGACGGAAGAAAGAAGATGTCGAGGTAGTACCCCGCGTCGTAGGGGGCAGGAAGCGTCACCTTTTTCCATCGCTGCGCAGTCTGTCCGCTCAGCGGTACAACACTGAGGACAACGAGCAGTATGATATACAGGCGCTTCATTCGAGCATGACCGGAAACATACCAAATAGATGGTTTCCGGGACTCGAAAAAACGGGCCATCCGTCAGGATGGTTCCCCCTCAAAGGAGGCCTCAGCGACGGAAGGTATCTTCGCGGGCCGGACTGGTCGAAACCCACGTCACGCGGGTTGCAAGCATGCTCTCGATCGCCTCAACGTATCGTTGGGCAGCCAGCGGGAGCTCAGCAAATGTGCGGACACCCTCGAGAGAGGACTTCCATCCGGCAAATGTCTCGTACGTACACGTAACGCGAGAGAGCGTGGCCACATCGGCAGGGAAGGTTCGGACTGGCTTGCCATCGACTTCATAACCGGTACACACTTTGATCTCGTCCAGGACTCCGAGGACATCAAGCTTGGTCAGGGCAATCTCGGATACGCCATTGACCATAATCGAGTATCGCAGGGCGGGGATGTCTAGCCAGCCACAACGGCGACTACGGCCTGTAGTAGCGCCGAACTCGTGACCCTCACTGCGCAAGAGTTCTCCGGTCTCGTCAAGCAGCTCGGTCGGGAATGGTCCATTGCCCACACGCGTGCTGTAGGCTTTGACAACACCCATGACCGAGTCAATACTCGTGGGCGGAATACCCAGGCCGGTACAGGCACCACCCGATGTTGGGTTGGAGCTTGTCACAAAAGGATACGTTCCGTGATCGAGATCGAGAAGTGCCCCTTGCGCGCCCTCGGCCAGAACATTCTTGCCAGCAGCGATAGCCGAATTGAGCAATAGTGTGGTGTCGGTGATATACGGGTCAATCTGTGAATCAAAGGCCACGTATTCTTCGATCATATCCTCGACGCTAAGGGGCTCGGCACCGTAGAGCGATTGCAGAATGCGGTTCTTTTCTTCGAGATTAACACGGATCTTTTCGCGCAGCACGTCCCTATCGAGCAGGTCCACGATACGTATACCGGTGCGAAGGGCCTTGTCGTAGTATGCCGGACCAATTCCGCGTCCAGTGGTACCGATCGAACCTGCCCCCTTCTCTCGTGCCGCATCCATCATCTTGTGGTACGGCATGATCAGGTGGGCCTTGTGGGAGATGTGCAGGCGGCCAGCAACATCAATACCCATGGATTCGAGCATACGGATCTCATCCATAAGCGCTACGGGGTCAATGACCACACCGTTGCCGATAACGCAGGTCGTCTTTGGATGCAGGATGCCCGAGGGGATAAGGTGCAAGACGAACTTGCGCCCGTCAAAGACGATCGTGTGTCCGGCATTGGCTCCGCCCTGATAGCGAGCAACAATGTCTGCCTGCTCCGAAAGCAGGTCAACGATCTTTCCCTTGCCTTCGTCGCCCCATTGCGCCCCAACAATAATGGATACGCTCATTCAGGGGGCCGATCAGGCTTCGGTGTGGACGACGGAGCCGACGTTCTTGTGCTTGACGCGCTCGGTGTACCAGATCAGGAACGATGAGGCAACGTAGATGGACGAGTAGGTACCAACGACGATGCCGATAAACATTGTGAAGGCAAAACCTTCGAGAACATCACCACCCATGAACACCATGACCAGAAGGGCCGCAAGCACCGAGATACCGGTGATAAGGGTACGGCTAAGAGTCTCGTTGAGGGAGTGATTGACCAACTCGGCAAGAGGCATCGAGCGATGCTTCTCGCGGTTTTCACGAATACGGTCAAACACCACCACCTTATCGTTGATTGAATAGCCCAGGATCGTCAGGTAAGCGGCTAAGGAATTGACGGACAGCTCAAGATTCAGGATTCCGAGCTTGTTGACCAGCACGGAGATCACGAAAGCCATCGAAACGTCATGAGCAAGAGCCACAATTGCCGAGACTCCGTAAACGAACTCGAAGCGGAATGCCACGTAGAGCAGGATGATCACCGTGGCGATGATCAGCGAGATTACCGCGTCCGTAGCAAGTTCAGCTGAAACCTTGGCACCGACGTTGTCAGCTCCGAGCAAGATCACAGCCTTCTCGCCGTTCTTTGAGAAAGCAGTGTTGAGCTTCTGAACAAGATCAGCTGATACCTTTGATGCATCGTCCTTGAAGTCGTTGATGCGGATCAGGAAGTCCCCGTCCTTGCCGAAAGTCTTGATCTCAGCACTGGTGTATCCGGCCGAAGCCAAAGCAGCACGCACCTGTTCGGCCTTCGTCGTCGTGTTGGCAAACGAGACCGTCGTCTGTGTACCACCCGTGAAGTCGATACCGGGCTCGATCAACTTCGGAAGAGGCAGACCCGGAATCTGCGGGAGCAGAATGACAACCAGGCCGATGACGCTGGCTAGGATCGACAATCGCAGAAAGAAGTTGCGATTGGTGACAAAGTCGATGTTAGTCTTTTTGATCAGGTCCATGTTAGGCCGTCCTCTTCTGTCCAATGTTCAGGGTCGTTGCACCGCCGGCAATCAGCAGCTGGAACATGGCACGTGTGACAACGACGGCCGTGAACAGCGTAATGATCGCACCAACAAGAAGCGTAATAGCGAATCCCTTGATCGGTCCGGAGCCCCAGATCATCAGCGGGATAGCGCCGGCGATGTTTGTAAGGTTCGAGTCGAGAATGGCGCTCCAGGCGCGGCTGAATCCCTGTTCAACAGCGCTCTTGAGAGATTTACCCGCGTAGAGTTCTTCTCGCATCCGTTCGAAGATCAGGATGTTGGCATCCACGGCCATAGCCGTCGAAAGGATCAGACCGGCAATACCCGGAAGGGTCATCGTTCCGCCGAAGGCCGCCAGACCGGCAACCGTCAGCAGGATGTTCATGAGAAGCGCTACATCGGCAATGGCACCACCGATAGCGTAATACGCCATCATGAACAGGATGATGAGTGCAAATGAGATACCCGTACTGGTCAGACCGCGACGGATAGAATCTTCACCGAGTGATGGACCGACAACGCGCTCTTCGATGATCTTCACCGGTGCCTTCAGGGCTCCAGCCTTGAGAACAACGGCAAGACGCATAGCGTCTTCGGGCTTGAATGAACCTGTGATCTGCGAAGATCCGTTCGGAATCTTGTTCTGTACCGTTGGGGCCGACCACACACGGTCGTCAAGAACCACGGCGATGCGCTTTCCGATGTTGGCACCCGTTACGCGTGCCCACTCATCAGCACCTTCAGAATTCATGTTCATCAACACGATGGGCTGGTTCGAGTTGTCGAAGCTCGGATACGCATCCTCGATCACATCACCCATAAGGTCGGCTTCGCGCGCAACACCATAGATTTCGTAGGCTTCGGGTTGTGCGCCGGGCTTGCTGGCTTCTCCGTTGGCAGAGACCAGGATATCAACGTCGCCTGGCATAGCAGCACGCACTTGCGGAATGCTGAGGATCTTGAGGAACTCCTGTAGCTTTTCTGCAGGAATGCGGAACATGAAGATTCCGTTCTCGGGCAGCTTGTCAGGCGTGATTCCGTTGATCTTCAGTCCAACCATGTCAAACTGTTGCGGCTGGGACTGCTCATTGGCGGCAACGCTACCGAAGATCATGTAGCTGAATGGGAATTCCGACTTGATGCGGCGCGCCTTTTCATCGTCGCTGAGCCCCTTGTATGGATCCTGAGGGCCCTTGGATGTGTCCTTGGCGACCTTCGTCGAATCTGCCTTGGCTGTATCGGCCTTGGCGGCAACGGCCTTATTGGTGGTGTCAGCAGCGGCCGTGTCGGTAACCGGTACCGTTGCTGTGGTGCCTGCTTTGTAATTGCGATAAGCCTGATCGATCGCATAGAACGTGCTCACCAGGTTGCGATCCGTCATCAGACGCTTGAACTCCAGACGCGCCGTCTGCTGAAGAAGTTCGCGCATCTGCAGGGTGTCCTTTTCATCTGGAAGCTCGATCACCAGACGACGCGATCCCTGCTTCTGGATGCTGACTTCCGAGACGCCGTACTTGTTGATCCGCTGCGAGAGAACCTCGACAGCCTGATCAACCGATCCGTTAGCGTCACGGCGCAGCTTGTCTTCGACGGCCTGCTCGGTGAGTTCCGAGGCCGGGAAGTAGTTGATCAGCTGCTTGCCACGAGCGCGGAATTTCTCAAGGAACACCGTTAGGACGTCGGCATCGGCATTGTCGGTTGCCCGACGCGTCTCTTCGATGATGGCGCGGAAGTCGTCATCGACCGCAGACGCGTCTGCAGAGGATTCGATGAGCTTCAGTACGTCCACCTCGAGCGTCAGGTATGCCCCACCACGCAGGTCAAGCCCCAGCTTGAGACGGCCTGCACGGGCACTCTCAAAGGCTTCCTTGTTATCGGCATCCCAACGGGCAAGGGCCTCGCGTCCGGCACGGGACGTGTCCGCCTCGAGCTCAGCCCGCTCTGAATTGAGCAGGGAGTAATTGATCGTCGGCCACAGAAGCAGAAACGCTGCTGCCAGTGGCAACACTATGAGCAACCATTTGCCCAGATTTTTCGAACTCAAGAGTCCTCCACGTCAAACTATCGGCAAAGCCCCACCACCCCCGCCAAGGGGGTCGGAAGAACGGCGAATATACGTAATGCTAGTTTTGTACCACCTATGGACCGACGCCAAACCGAATCGCCCGGAATCGACTGGGCTCGCTACCCGATACCCCGGGTTCGCCACCATGCCAACCCCCAGGTGTACATGCCGGCCTCGCAGCAGCACATGATCGCCCCGTGGTATCCACCCACCCGAGAGGAATCTGAATGGGGCTCGTGGTTCTCCAATGGGTCGAGCGCCAACGTGCTTGACCTGGGTTGCGGGCGCGGGGCTTTCCTGCTCCAGCATGCACTCACCTACCCTGAACGTAACATTCTGGGTATCGAGGTGCGAAGTGTCCTTGCCGACTACATCAACGATGTAGCCCGCGGCGAGGGGCTTGGCAATGCTCATGCCGAGTGGTACACGCTTGCCAATGGTCTGGACTGGATCGAACCGGAATCGATCGACTATGCGGTGTACCTGTTCCCGGATCCCTGGCCAAAAAAGCGTCATCACAAGCGTCGGGCCTTTACGATCGAATTCCTGGCACTGGTGCAGCGCGTTCTGAAACCCGGGGCGCGACTGTGGCTGGCCACAGATCGCCCGGACGTGGATGCCTACCAGCGCGAGGTGATCGATGCCTCGCCCCTTTTCGAGATCCAACCGCTGGCCGACGACGAGTCCTGGCCGTTTGCATTTCGGACCGATCAGCAGATGTTCTGCGATGCCAAAGGTATCCCGTACGTCCGTTACAGCGCTCTGCGACGTCCCTGACGTGCTCGATCCAGAGATCATCCTGATGGCCTATCAACGGGGCTTCTTTCCCATGGGCGATGAGCGTACGGGAGAGGTCTTCTGGCATCGCCCAGCGATGCGAGCCATCATTCCGCTCGACCGCGTTCGTATCCCTCGATCGGTGCGCAAAGAGGCCGCCAAAGGGCAGCTGCGCACCACAATAAATCAGTGCTTCGCTACGGTTATATTACACTGTTCGCAGCGCGACCAAACGTGGATCACTCCGGAACTCATCGATGCCTACACGGAGCTTCATGCCATGGGCTGCGCCCATAGCGTGGAAACATGGCACGGTGACGACCTTGTCGGCGGTCTCTATGGTGTGGCAATCAACGCGGCATTCTTCGGCGAATCCATGTTCTCGCTCCGTTCGAATGCATCGAAGGTAGCCTTTGCGAGCCTTGTGGACCATTTACACGACAATCATTTCGTCCTGCTGGACACCCAGTATATCAATGACTTCACGGCTGGGCTCGGGGCTATCGAAATCCCCGATGCCGACTACATCGACCTTCTCACAGAAGCACTTGCACGCCGCGACGCGTCTTTTGTCTAGGCTAGCCATTGCTGGACTGTGTCTTGTGGTCAACGCCTGCGTCCTCCCACGCTATGCCCGCCACGCCGAGCCACCGCCACCGCCGCCACCGCCGCCGCTATGCGCTGCCACTCTGCCACCGATGCGCTCCATTGACACAACACGTCCCACGTCAGAGGGGTACACCCGATGGAGCTTTTTACGAGTAGAAGGCGCAAGCACTCATGCACAGGAGTATGCCTTGATGCCACTCTCGGCCTCGCAAGCCATCGTCATCCTCGGTGCGGAAGCCCGCGATGGACGTCCGTCGGCCTTTGACGTTATCGACGCCACCCATCTCAGGCCATCCCCTCGTGATGGCGCCGCGTCAACTGCCACACCATTTCTCACCACCCACCGGATGTCGGGTCGTGTCATGGGTGACGCCGCGATCCATCGCGCCGAGGTATCCGAAGCTCAGGTTTTGATCGACTCGCTCGCCATCATTGATGAGCCCCTTTTTTGGGATGGACATCCGGCTCTGACACCAGATGGACGCTGGGTCATCTTTGCTTCCGATCGTTCGGGGTCGCTCGGTGGAGCTGATCTCTGGTATGCCCCCTTTACAGCTGGAGTGGCCGGTGCGGCCCGACCTCTCTACGGGGCCAACTCACCATGTGATGAGCTCAGCCCGTTCGTAACGACGCAGGGTCGTCTGTTCTTCAGTTCTGCCGGACATACCTCACATGGCGGTTATGACATCCACGAGGCCGAACTTTTGCTGGAGTCGGATTCTCTACGCGTGGCAAGTGTCATCAATGCCGGACTTCCTATCAACTCCCCGGCTGACGAGATCTTTCCGGTACAGCTGCCCGATTCAGTGTTCTATGTGGCTTCAACACGGACGTCGGGACGAAACCCCGAACGCCGTGACTTCGACATCTGGGTGCTCCACCGTTCCCCGAGCTTTGACGCTCCAGGAGTCGTTGCTGAGATCGATCCATTCGCGGCCGGAGCGGCCACCTTCACCGGAAAGGTCATCAACACGAAGACGAACCGTCCGGTCGTTGATGCCGAAGTGCTAGCTCGTCTTCCGGAATCAACGACGGTGCTGTCACGTACCCGTACCGACACCTCCGGAACCTATCGACTGCGTGTTCCAGTGGAGCGGCAAGTGGAGATCACCGCCCAGGATAGCAAGCTGTTCTTTGATAACATCGTCACGGTCGTGCCGGCCAGTGAGCGCAATACGATCGTGGAGTCAAAGAAGCCCCTTGGCCTTTCTTCGACCTTCGTGCTGCGCGTCAACTTTCCGACCTCTGTCTTTGATGACCCCTATCCGTTTTCGCTGGACTCGAACGGTATCGAACTCGAACGGTCCTGGAAGCGCGATGTGCAGGACCTGATCACTAACGTCAAGGCCAGTGACGGCACCATCCGCACCTTGATCCTTACCGGCCATACCGACGATGTTGACACGGATGATGATAACATGGAACTGGGACGCAAACGCGTCGAGTTCATCATAGACCGCTTGGTGGAAGGGGGCTTACCCCGCGAACTCTTTGAGGGCCGCTCGCGAGGCGAACGTGACCTTCTGGCGCGCCGACCCGGCGAATCAACCGAAACATGGCGCAAGCGATGTCGTCGCGTAGAACTGATCAAGGTGCAGTAATAGGATGTCTATACTTTCCTCGATAACCCCCACACGAGCTGCCCGAATTCTCGGCATCGGCATCGTCGTGATCACGCTCGGCGTGGTCGGGATCATCGCCTATGCTCTTAGCAGCGGGCTACCTACCCTTGAGCAGCTGGAGAATCCGCCGCAGGAACTTGCAACACAGGTCTATAGTGCCGACGGCGTGATGCTGGATCTCTATGCGACAACTCGTCGCACCAACCTTGCCTATGACTCGATTCCACCGGCATTTGTTCATGCGCTGATTGCCACCGAGGACCGTGCCTTCTACGACCATTGGGGCGTCCATCTGATGCGCATCTTCAAGGCAGCCGTTAAGAATGTCTTTGCCATGCGCGCCAAGGAGGGGGCCTCGACGCTGACGCAGCAGCTGGCCCGCAACCTTTACTTCACACGCGAACAGACGATCTCGCGTAAGATCCGCGAAGCGTGGACGGCCCTGCAGATCGAGCGGGCCTATACGAAGAACGAGATCCTGGAGATGTACGCCAACACCGTGTACTACGGACGCGGAGCCTACGGCTTGCGCGTGGCGGCGCATTCGTACTTCAACAAAGAGCCGATGAAGCTCACCACGGCTGAGTGCGCCTACCTGGTGGGATTATTCAAAGCACCCGAGAAGTATGGGTCAGACGACTCCCTCGGTATCGAGCGACGCAACCTCATCCTCGGCATGATGCTCGAGCAGGGCTACCTCACCGATGCCCGCTGGGCCGAAGCCACCTCAGAAGGCTTGCGTAAGCCGGCCATCGCTTCGGTCTTCCGTGGCATCGCGCCGCACTTCGTTGAGATGATCCGACAGCAGCTCTCAAACAATGAGGAACTACGTCGCGTCCTGGAAGGCCATGACGTATATCGTGACGGTCTGGTGATCCACACCACGCTTGATTCACGCGTCCAGAAAGCCGCCAATGATGCCGTTAACGATCATCTTGCCGAGTTCCAGAAACAGTTCGATGCGTCGTGGTCGTGGCGCGGTAGAAGCCCCCTGCTGAGTGAATTCATCGAGCGCGCCGTGCGGCGTCATGCCTCCTACATCGGTGCAAAGAGTGACGCTCGCCCTGCTATAGCTCAACGCCTTCGGCAGGATAGACGCTTCATCGATAGCGTAAAGCGGGTTGTCACCACGATACAGACGGGCCTGGTGGTGATCGATCCCCGCACGGGTAAGCTCATCGCCATGGTCGGGGCCTCGCCACAGAGCATGCGCCTGAATGCGGCCTCTCGCTATTCACTCAATCACGTCACGCAGATCCGACGTCAGCCCGGCTCATCATTCAAGCCGTTCGTCTATGCCAGTGCTCTCGAACAGCAACCTGAACTCACCCCAGAGTCGCTGATCGAAAGCGGTCCGTTCAGCTGGACGCTCGAAGATGGTACAGTGTGGGCACCTAACGGTTCTCGAAAAGGGGGTGGTCCGATCCCGCTGCGCACGGCGCTGAAGTTCTCGACCAACACCGTAGCTGCCCGCTTGGTTACCATGCCCGGATACACCACACCGTCCAACGTTATTGACCTGTGCCGAAAGATGGGTATCACCTCCCCGATGCAGGCCGTTGTATCGATCGCTCTCGGTTCTCTGGAGGTCTCGCCCCTTGAAATGACATCGGCCTACGGGTGCTTTATCAATCAGGGTATGCATTCATCAACGACCTACATCACGCGGATCGAAGACCGTATGGGCAATGTGCTCTTCGAGGATAAGCCCGCACGGCGACTCGTGACTGAGGCCTGTTCACCCCAGGTTGCTGAGTCAATGATCTCGATGATGCGGGGCGTTGTCGATGGAGGCACAGCGTCGAGCATCCGACGCTTCTTTACGGGCGAGGCAGCCGGCAAAACCGGAACCACCAACGATTTTGCCGACGCATGGTTCGTCGGGATGACTCCCCAGCTGGTCTGCGGTGTGTGGGTGGGCTTTGACGATCAGCGCGTGCGCTTCACCGGTGACTACGGTCAGGGTGGGCGTGCCGCCGCCCCGATATGGGGACGCCTGATGCAGAAGGTCTATTCCAATCCGGCCATTCCGTATCGACAGCGGACTTTTGCCATCGCCACGGATTCAACCGATCAGGCAACCGATATCGACATCACCAATCCGGCCCGGGAGGAAATCTCTGATGATCCACCGGCCGACGGAGTACAGCCATGAGCAAGGACCGCATCTGGTCGTTTACCGATGGGGCCGACATTCCCGTTGGGACCCTTTACTGCATCGGACGCAACTATGCGGCCCATGCTCGGGAGATGGGCACGGTGGTCGTTGACGATCCAATCATCTTCATCAAGCCCCCTGCCGCGTACATGCCAGACGGGTGTGCACTCGAACTTCCTGCGTTTTCGGATGACGTACATCACGAAGTGGAATTGGTTGTTGTCATAGGATGCGACACTGACGGCGTTGATCCTGACCGGGCATGGGACGTTATCGCTGGCGTTGGGATCGGCCTTGACCTAACGGCACGTGACGTGCAGGCCAAGGCCAAGAGCATGGGTCATCCATGGGCCGTTGCCAAGTCCTGGAAGGGCTCGGCACCAGTGAGCCGAATCATTCCCGCACCCTCCTGCGGCGTAGGTCCGTGGGATGTTGCCCTTACCGTCAATGGTGATCAGCGACAATCCGCCTCAACCTCAGAAATGGAACGCAGCATCGAATCACTGGTTTCAACGGTGGCCCGCATTTTCACCCTGCGTCGCGGCGATGCCATCTTCACAGGAACACCCAGCGGCGTCGGTCCTATCCAATCCGGCGATGCCCTTTCTGCAACTCTCGACGGAGAGGAACTTCTCCGCGTATCATGTCTATGAACGTTCATCGCCTGCTCCTTCCCGCACTGCTTCTGGTCGGCATCTGGCTGACAACTGGATGCGGCAGCGTCACACGTACAGAGCGGGATCTCTACACCACCACCACGCTCGACACGGTCGTCACTGAGCGGGTGACCAACCCGCCGGGCGAGCGCGACAACGGTGTTATCGCTCCGAGCTCCCGGGTTGAGAATCGCGTACGCTCCGTTTCGCACAATGACAGCGTCAGCGTGCGGGAGTATCCGAGTTTCATCCGCTGGTGCCTGTTCGAAGGTGTCAGCCTGCTCGGTTCCTCCATCGATGATGCCAAGAGCACTCGTACGGGGCTTTTCGGGTTATACTACGATATCAACGAGCTGATACTGAACCGTTTACCATCAGACAGTTCGGTGGTGTTCGACGGCTACATGTTTCGCATGGGGCTAACCGAATGGAAGCTCAATTGGTTTGACAATGCACCCAACTGGACATGGGGTGTGACGGGGTATGAGATCATTAGAGCCGACGACATGCATTCCATGTCGGGCATCGGTGTGCTAAACATTACGAAGCGGTTTTACCTGCGGGACAAAATTCCTTACGCCGCGATACGGCCATCGATCTCCTTTGCGCTCTTCCCGTCGCAGTACATCAACACCTCGGTATCGGCCGATCTTGGCAGTATCGGTGGCATTAATCTTCGTCTCTACACCGGCGTTGCCGTCGGTGGCGATCTGTTTGGCGAGACCACCGAAGTCAACACTATCCCGTATGCCGGACTCGGCGTCTCCGTGATGGACTTTCTCAACCGCGAAGAAGAACTCGATACCGAGTGGAAGTACCACGAGCATTCATCCTGGGAGATCGGCGCCGCCGAGATAACTCTCCTTGGCAGTCAGGCCGACCGGTCCATCTTTTCTGCGCGCAAAAGCGGAGCGGATGCACCAACGATCAAGGGGCTTACTGCTCGCATTGCCGTTGCCGATGTCGCGCTTCCGCTGCTCGATTACCGTCTCTCGCTCGGGACGTCCCTTGCCAACATCGTCTTCCTCGGCTCCACCGAGTTCGGCATAGGGATCCTGCCACTGCGTCTGACGTATCACTGGATGCCGCTGCAATCGACCATGCGGATCGAGCCATTCGCTGAGATCAACTTCGCTCCTTCGTCATTCTTCCATGCCGGTGTTCGTGCTGCGTTTCCTATCGCCGAACAGATGACCATTCATCTGACGGCCGGCTGGGCCAACGGCCGCACAGGGTCAACCGTACCAGGTCGTGATGGTGTGGGGTACTCCATCGACGGACGTCGCATCGTTGACTCGCACTTCGGTGCCATCTACATCGGCGTGGGCGCCTCGATCTTCGATCATCTGTTTGCCCGCAAGGACCTGCGCTATGGCAAGGGCTATCCGCATGAGTAGGGGCATCATCGGTCGTCGGTCTGCAACTATTCTAGCATGCCTGTGTGCACTTCTTGCCTCAGGCTGCGTCACAACGCGCTTTACGATGCAGAAGGAGTTCGCCTATCCTGTCAAGGCAGTAGTGCTGAGTAATCCGTTGGTCATCAGCATGTCGTATGCGAACGCCTTCGAGATGGCGGGTCCTGCACGCATAGCTATGCGAGCAGAGCGAGTCACACACGGTCGATTCTCGATGGAGATCACTCGTGCTTCAACAAGCCCCTTGACCCTTAGCGTGCGCACGACTCCGTACGAGGATTCGGTTCTTCACCGACATGGTGTGCGAATACTTATCAGTGGTGACTCAACAACGGTAGAATCAACCGATTTTCGAACTGTCCTGGCAACCCCACTTCCGGTTGGTACGCCATTTCTCTTCGAAATCAGGAACTTTGGACGGGCGTTCCAGCTTCGGGTGGGCCATACCGATTGCGGGTTGTTCAAAACGCTATTGCCATCGACAGAATGGATCATGATCTCGACGGCTGATACAAATCGCGTATTCATCGGTGACCCGGTGGTTGATACATCTATCTGAAACTCAAAAGAGGTCCGTTAGCCAATGTCAAAGTCCGTTACGATCGTCGGTGGTGGCCTAGTCGGCTCCCTGCTTGCAACTCTCCTGGCCAAACGCGGTCATCACGTACACCTTGTCGAGCGTCGCTCCGACATGCGCCTCTCAACGATGTCTGCTGGACGGTCGATCAACCTCGCAATGTCTGATCGGGGGTTGCGTGCACTGTCGCTGGCCGGCCTCGATGATGAGATCCGTGCTATTGCCATCCCAATGCACGGACGCATGATGCACGACCAGCAGGGCAACCAGACGTATCAACCCTACGGTGTCGATGGGCAGTTCATCAACAGCGTCTCTCGGGGCGAATTGAATAAGACCCTGCTCACGGCCGCAGAGCGTAGTGGTGTCGAGATCACCTTCAATGCACGGTGTACCGATATCGACGTCGCCACAGCCAGTGCGGAGTTTGTTCTTGCTAACGGCATCGAACTTCGCTGCGAAGGCGATGTGCTCTTTGGGGCTGACGGCGCGTACAGTGCTGTGCGTAGTCGACTCCAGATATCCGACCGATTCAGTTACTCACAGTCCTACATCGACCACAGTTACAAAGAGCTTCATATCCCACCGGATGCGGCAGGGGGCTTCCGCCTGGAAAAGAATGTGCTGCACATCTGGCCGCGGAAAAGCTTCATGATGATCGGACTACCGAACATCGACGGAAGCTTTACCTGTACACTCTTTCTTGCTCACAAGGGCTCACCATCGTTCGAAGAGCTTACAACGCGCAAGGAAGTAGAAGCCTTCTTCCTTGATCAGTTTCCGAATGCAGTTCCTCTGATGCCGTCATTGCTCGAGGATTTTGCGCATAATCCGGAAGCATCCCTGGTAACGGTCCGTTGTCATCCGTGGGTGTTTTCCGATCGTGTGGCACTGATCGGAGATGCTGCTCATGCCATCGTCCCGTTCTATGGTCAGGGTATGAACTGTGGATTTGAGGACTGTCGTATTCTCATGGAATGTCTAGACGTCCACGGTGACGATTGGGCCGCGGCTCTGAAGGAGTACGAGCGCCTGCGGAAACCGGCCGGAGATGGGATCGCCGATCTGGCTCTGGAGAATTTCATCGAAATGCGCGACAAGGTAGCCGATCCGAGGTTTCTCTGGCGCAAGAAGATCGAAGCGTGGATCCATGCCGAGTATCCGTCGAAGTTCATCCCCCTCTACACCATGGTCACATTCTCCAGCGACATTCCTTACAACGAAGCGCTCCGCGTGGGACGTGAACAGGACACATTGATGGAAAACATCATGTCCCTTCCCGAGGTCATCGCCGATTGGACATCGGAATCATCGCAGCAGGCCATTCGTGCGGTGATGAACGACCGTCCCGACGTGGCGATCACATCTGGATCGCCCCTTCATCGCTGAATCGCAAGGGGCAGATAGACCATGCCGTGGGTGGTCATTAGCCGAAGAACATAACGTCCAGCCGGCAACGTGGAAACGTTGATCGTTTGAGCTGCAGACTCGTCACCAGTTGGGCGGCAGGAGAGGTGCTCTTCACCTGTGATGCTGATGATGGACCACGACACCAGCCGCACGCTGGCAATTCCAGTGCTTACCTGAACGACATCGTCCGCCGGATTGGGCTGCACAACCATCACCGGCGCTGTGCCGAACTCCACTGGACGTTGTCCTCGGTTGCAGCTCAGACCCACGCTGATACTTCCCGTATCGGACTTCCAGACCGGACTTCCCCGCTGTCGAACCCAGCGCACATCGGAGATTGTGATCGGGCTTTGCTGAGCTGATGACAACAAGCCAATCCCGACGATTGTTGTCAGAAGGCTCTCTGCCGCCGTCACCTGCGGAAGGTCAAACACCAGCTGCAATGAGCGCAGTGATGTCACCGGATCGACGGTCTCACGGACAAGACGACCCTTGGAGATACTGTCAACAGCAAAGATCTCAGCATTCAATTGCAGCGTCAGTCGAAGTTCGTCGGCCTGAATGGCCGGGGTCGGTGTATCCATGCGTACGCGGATCGGGATCTCGGCAGACCTCCCTGGGCTGGCTACTGAAACAGTCGGCAGAAGAAACATCACGCGCTCACCGGTGACGGTAGCACGCGTGGCAACGGTGAGCTGTGCCGCGCAGGGCTGGCCGATCGTGACTGTGATTTCGTCACGATGCTCCATCACTCGCGGTGCTAGATACTCCAGATCGAGTCTGGCGCTGTCCGCAGTGGGTACAACAAACGGTGGCAGTGGACTGATGAGCCGGATGTCCGGCGGGAGAGCGACCGATGTCACTGTGACTGGCTCAGCGGAAAGGTTACGCAACATGCATGTGCTTGGAAGCGTAACACCCACCTCGGTCGTACCGAAATTGACAATAGAATCAGCTCTGACGCGTGTGCTTCGCACCTGAACGTCCGCCCCGATAGGCGGACGCGTGCATCCCGAGCTATCGGTTGCATAGACGAGGTAGCGTCCGCCCGTGCGAACCACAATGCTGCGTCCTGTCTGTCCCGAACTCCATCGGTAGGCTGCATATCCCTCACTGGCTGTCAGCATCAAAGAATCACCGTCACAGATAATGCCACCACCGTCAATGCGCAGCGAAGGATTAGAGGCCACCTTCCATGTCAGGCCGGTGATCGTTATTCCAGAATCGCCCGGCGTTGCGCCCCATGGACGCCTGTAAACGTTTGGTGCGGTATTGATCGAAACATGGATGCCGGGCTTTCCTCCGGCTGCAAGAACCGTCAGGGTTGGGTGCGCCTTGGTCAGCAGCACCACACCGCCAGCACCGCCGCCACCGGGTCCTGCCGGTTGATACTTCGCGCCGACGTTTCCACCGTCTCCACCCCGCACGTTCACGGTCAGGGGGCCGATGATGCGCTCAGCCTGGATCATCACGCTGCCGCCTGCGCCACCACCGCCTGCGCCGTCACCGGGCTCAAGGGCTTTGCCATTGAGCCATGCGGCCGTGTCTCGTACGCTGACGCCTTGACTGACGATACGTCCGGCTGGGGCGATGATGTTCTCCGCACGGATCATGATAATGCCCCCTCCGGCTGCCCCAGCAGTGCCCTGAAGGTCGTTCTGATGTCCACCGCCACCACCGCCGCCCATAAAGAGTCGTTGTTCGGGTACGAACGCGGCAAGCGAGCCTCCGGCGCGTCCACCGGATCCGATGTATGGAAGACACTTGTCACTGGCATCGCCACCATTGCCGCCACTGCCGCCATTACCGCCACCGCCACCGCCGGCGTTAGCCCCGTTGCCACCACCGGCGCCGTTGGCCGGCGCGCCCTTGGCTGCATACTCGCCAGGTGCGCCGTACTGTGCGATGCCTTCGCCCTTTTCGCCCCCTTCGCCGGAAGCAAATGCCGAGGTCCAGCGTTTGCTGTCGCAGAAGTCCCTTACTGTAGAGGCGCGACCTGCACGAAAACCAAGTCCGGTGGCCCGAATATCAGCATCCAGCACAAGCGTCTTGGTGACATCGATGGCCACCACACCACCAGTGCGGCCGTTCCACGGGGCTGGCTGGACGGACGAGACCGGATGTGCATCCTCGTACACCGGGACGCGCACGAGCTGAACGGCCTTGGACGCATCATACGTGTGCACCCACGGCGTAGTGAAGATGACGGAGTCAAGACTGATTCGCTCAATCGTCAGATACTCGACATTGCCGGCACCACCGATGTCGCTGATCCTACCGTAGGTCGAATCATCCGTCTCGGCAATGCGAGCCCCCTTCATCTGGATCATCACCACGTGATCACCGGAGGCAAGCCCCACTGAGGGGTCCGCGATCCGAACGGTACGAAGGCAGGGAATCACGTCGATCACTTCGGCATAGCGATTGACCACTCCGCCGATGTCCTCCAGAGTGGGCATAACCCTTCCTTGGGCGGCAGGGTGTGCGATCGCCAGCAGGACGGATAGGCAGATGGGAAGCAGACGCGGAGACATCTTGTGGAATAGCGCAAATTACCCAACTTGGGTTCCCATGAAGATCATCAAACCGCCAGCCCTACCGAGGGGAGCAACCATCGGGATCATCTCGCCATCGTCGCCGCAGCGCGATGAGGAGCGACTTAAGTGCGGTGTGCGATATCTCGAATCACTGGGTTATCAGGTAAAGATTGGCCATCACGTGTATGCCCGTCATGGCGGATACCTTGCCGGCACCGATGAGCAGCGCGCCGAGGACCTGCACTCCATGTTCCGTGACCCTGATGTTTCCGCCATCTTCTGCGCTCGCGGCGGTTATGGATGCGCGCGGATTCTCCCGTTGGTGGACTTTGGTCTTATCCGACGTCATCCAAAGATCTTTGTCGGGTTCAGCGACGTCACAGTGCTGCAGCTGGCTCTGCTCAAGCGCACCGGACTTGTGACCTTCAGCGGTGCAATGCCGAGTGTGGATATGGCCGATGGCTTTGAACCGATTGCCGAGGAGCAGTTTTGGCGTGTCCTTACAGAGCGGCGCCGTCCAGGCGCATTGCGTCAGCCCCTTGCCCTGAACATCATCCGGCGTGGACGGACCGAAGGCCGTCTGCTCGGTGGCAATCTCAGCGTGCTGGTCAGTCTACTCGGGACGGGATATCTACCAGAACTGGGTGGATCCATTCTAGCTCTGGAGGATGTTGGCGAGGCAACGTATCGAATTGACCGGATGCTGCTGCAGCTCTCCATGGCCACGGCCCGACGTCCTGCGGCAGGAGTGATCTACGGCTCGTGGTCACAGGCTGAATCTTCATCAGGTTCAACTCCGCACCGTGACGTTGAGGAGGTATTGCAGGAGCGATTAGACATCGCGGCTGGACCGATCTTGTCGAATCTTCTCTATGGACATCAGGCACAGAAATTCACGCTTCCCATCGGTGTGATGGCGCGTCTTGAAACGGCACGTGGTGGCTCGTTGACGCTCCTTGAAGGGGGCGTGCAGTAACGCTACCCTCTATATGGCCGAGGCGGGCAGATTGCCCGCACGGTCGATCGTCCCGGCAAGCCACACCACCACGTCGTCCATTGGACTCAAGGTCCGTCCGGCATACCGGCCAACGAGTGTTCGATATCCTTCGTTGCCGAGCAACGAACCGTACACGACAACCTCTGTTGACTCAGGTAACGCTGACAGCAGGAGAGCCAGTTCACGCGCCCCCTCATCGCGAATGGATAGGGCAACGGCATCGTGCTCATCGGCATACTGAAGCACCGCAGCGCCAATGCGCGCAAAGGCAGGCGATGGCGCTGACCGCAGGGCATTCCGTACGGATTCATGATCGTCCGAATCCACACGGTGATAGGATGCCACGGGGCGGATGAGCTGCGTGGACGGCCCCCGCCCGTCGAGCATTCGTGCCACGGCCATACAGGCCTGACGTCCGAGCCATATGCCGCCTCCCGCATCATCGATCTGCGGACCCCAGCCACCAACGCGATGAAGACTGCCGTCGAAGGTGCGCGCAAGCATGATGGAACCCGTACCGGCGATCAGGATCGCCCCCTGGGAGTTTCCATGCGCTGCGGCAAGAGCCAGCTCGGCATCGGAGAGCACAACAAACTGAACGGACCTCGTCGAAACATACGTCTGCCATGAAGCGGCGAGTGCACCGGCATAGGCGTAGCGTTCCCTGGCCGACCACACACCGGCCATGCCGATGATCACGGTGTGCAAGGGGGCTTCGTCGCTATGATCCAGCGGGCTGGTTGCAAGGAACGAGCCGAGCATGCGGCACAGCTCATCGGTCTTGGTGTCGGATGACGTTGGCTTGGCCGACGGAAGAAGCGTGCGGGCTACAACAGCGGTGCCGTCACAGACGGCAACATCCGTGCTCGTGCCGCCACCGTCGATCACCAGCAGACGCATCGATCAGGAATCAGCGCGAGGGGGCTGCCAGGAGCCCCGTTTCCATGACTGGAGCTCGATCGTGATCGAGCCGACATAGACCTTCATCTTCGCCTTGATGGGCACGCGAGCAGCGTCATCACTGAACCATCCTTCGAAGTTGCCGCTCAGTCCGTAGATGCCTGTCCAGTTAGCGACACCGTCGAGATGAAGAGACTTGATAGGATATCTCACCGCATCGATCTCCACCGAGCCCTTGGTGCCACGGCAGTTGACGACGGTGTTAACGGTGTCATCCATGATGATCGTCGGAAGCCGGAATGTCCGCTTCGCACCAACCAGACTGCGAGCAGCGTACAGGATAGAACTGCCGTCGTTGTACTTCTTGGCAATCGCGTATGACTTACTTCCCACCTTCTGCTTGTCACGAAACTTCTCCATGACCAGTGACCGTGCGTTGTAGTCGAGAACGTACTGATCAAACTCCCACTTACCACCATCGATCTCAGTGTTGGAATTGAAGTGCCGCGAGTATGTGATCGACGTGTCCATCCATGACTCGTAGATCGAATTCAGCGAAACGAACGGGATGTTAGGGTTGGACTTGATGAAGACCTTTACCTTGGCAACACGCTCACCATTGCGCACGGTGTACCCTTCGGTGACCGTGCGAATTGTACCGAGTGTAAAATTCAGGTACGACACACGGTAGAGCATCTCTTCACCTGGAACAAAAATCTCCTGAGCAACACCTTGTTTGGCAGAGAGGATGAAGAGGGAGCAAATGACAATACCAACCAGAAATCTCATGGATTTACTTCAGCAATAGTGATGAAACCGATTGGTCAACGGCCTTTGGCGATCCGGGCTGCTTCTGGGAAGAGTGTCAACGCCTTCTTCACCTGCTTGTCCATGGCCAGCATGACGGATGTGAATCCGTTGTTGTTGAACACTGAACGGCCCACGTATGCTTTGATCGCCAGTCGCAGATACTCGGCATCAGTGGCGAACTCCTTTTCGTTCCATTCCACTGACTTAGCCTCTGCTGCCTTCTTGAGGTTTTGAAGATCACCGTCGGTGATTGTGAACTCCCGCAGGAATTTCTTCATGTCGCCACTATAGGTCGAACGGATCTCTTTGCCGCGCACGCGCATGATCTGGTCTGCCATCTCCCAAAAGAGGTTCTTTGCACGAAGCTTCCTGGAAAGGGGCACAATAGTATCCTGCTTGACGATGTAGTCCGGCATGATGCCGCCGCCGCCATAGACGGTGCGTCCTGATGCTGTCTTGAACTTCGGACGAGTGTTCGAGGTGTCATCAGTCTTATGATCGATGTTGTCGCCCTCTTCGCCATCCTCACGTCCTTCGCCAGAGTAATACTTGTCCTTGTCACCATACGGACGCTGGATGAGACGTCCCGAAGGCGTGTAATAGCGCGAGATCGTCAGGCGGAATGCCGACCCGTCACCCATCGGATACTGGCGCTGGACAAGCCCCTTACCGAATGACGTTTCTCCGACAACCAAACCACGGTCGAGATCCTGTATGGCACCCGAGACGATTTCGCTGGCCGAAGCCGAACCACCGTTGATCATCACGATCAGGGGAATGTCTTCGAGCGCTCCACCGGCTGAAGACCAGAAATCTTCGTCAAACTCTGGGCGACGACCTTTCGTATAGACAAGCTTCTTTCCATCGGGTATGAACTCATCGGAGATCTTGAATGCCTGGTCCAGAAAGCCCCCTCCGTTGTACCGAAGGTCAAACAGGAGCTTCTTCATACCCTGCGAGCGCAGTGTACGGGCTGCATTCATCACCTCATCGTGCGTAGTAGCGCTGAACCTGTTCACCACGACATATCCGACGTCAGTGCCGTCGATCATGAAGTACGCATCGACCGAGTTGACCGGGATCTTATCACGAGTGACGTCGTACACAAGCAGCTCTGCCTGGCCGGCCCGCTTGATGTGGAGTTTAACCACAGTGCCCTTCGGGCCACGCAGCTTCTTGGGAACCTGCTCGCGAGTTGTCTTAACGGCCGAGGTGTCATTGATCTTGACAATCTTGTCGCCCGCCATGATGCCCAACGCCTCGCTGGGGCCTCCGATGATCGGTGTCACAACCGTGATGGTATCGCTGATCACGTCAAACTCTACGCCGATACCGTCGAACGAACCACGGAAATCCTCTTCCACCTTGACCATTTCCTTGGCCGTGATATACACCGAATGGGGGTCGAGTTCCTCAAGCATACCACGGATGGCGGCTTCAGTGAGCTTCTGGGTATCGACTTCCTCAACGTAGTTCTTGACTGCCATGGATAGCACGTCCGAGAACTTTCGGGTCTGGTCCATGACCGAGTCACCCGACATCACGGGTTGAACGATAAAACCAATGCCAATACCGACGACGACCGCAACGGCCGCCAGCACTGACAAACGAAGAGAGAGGTTTTTCATGTATGATCCGGCGTGAGGAGTCGCAAAACTACGGAATGGAAACCCGACCAAAGACGTTTAGTCGAGCTGGAGAGTGTTGCTTAGCGCGTGATCACGATCGGCACAACCTGCGTCTGATCGGTGATGATCTGGCACGCGTAGTGTCCGGCAGGAGCATCGGCGCACTCCACGGATACGGCCGAAGTGGCCTCTCCGGACCAGACTCGTTCCCAGACGACGGTGCCCATCAGATCGACGAGCCGGATGGTGCATGAGCTGACACTGGTCTCACTGAATGCGACGACGAATCCGTCCCGGGCCGGCTGGGGCATGATCAGGGGGCGACCCAGACGACGCGCATTGGCGGTGATCGGCGCATCGCACCGGCTGATGCCCTGGTACTGCTTGACCTGACCGCGTCCAGAAACAATGACACGTCGCACGCGGCAGTTCGCCTCAAAGTCCAGCGTATCGTACAGCATCTTGGAAGTGTCGGCCACCGTTGGGCTGAAGCAGACGATCAGTGCAGCGCGTCCGGACGGAGCGACCGTGATATCGAACTGCGACCGCGGCAGGCTGAAAACCGTGTTGCCGCGGATAAAGACGTTCGGGAACGTATGCGACGTAAGGCCGATGTTCTCCAGCTCCAGTGTATCACAGGTGACGGTTCCGATCGGATGCAACCCCATAGGATGGCGAACAACGGGGTCTAGCAAACCAGCGATCGACATCAAAAATCCCGGGATGGTATCGATACGGCGTGAGACATTGCCGGCCGAATCGACAGCTTCAAAGCCATAGATCGCATCACGGTACACATCCAGAAGACGCACACGATACTGTTTGACAAGGGGCTTATCGAGCGAGACTTCCACCGAGCAGTTCACGAGGACGGAATCGAGAACACGAGCCCCCTGAAGGCCGAGATCTGCGGAGCCTTCGTCAAGGATCTCAACCTGAAGGACACTGTCACAATCGTCACCGGTCGTTAGCACTGTTGGGCCCTCTTTGTCCTGACGTTCATCAAACGTCATCTCGGCAACCGGCCGACGCAGGCAGGAATCACCGAACACCAGCGTGTCAAGGGTGGTTTGTGTTGCTGTACCCGCGCGGCAATACCGAAGCATCCGCCGCTCGCCGGGAAGCAGTGTCATTGGCTGTGGCTCATCTACACGTGACATTCCCGTGAACGAGGCGGTGAAGGTCCGCGCATAGGCACCGTAGTTCTCGATCTCGATAGAATCACATCGCTCGCGGCCGACAGCCACAACCGAGCGTCGCTGAACCAGTGCCCGCAGCTGACGCATCCCGGATGTGGCTACAGTGAACCCGGCGAGTGGAATCCTCTGTCTGTTCTTCTGCTGAACACCGTCAATGGCTTCGATCTGGAGACTGCCATCGAGGTACTCATCCTGGAGTCGAACAACAATGGGCACAACGGCCTGGGGCGGATTGAACTTTGGCAGTTCAAGGATTGCATTGGTGTCCGAGCCGGGAACAACGGAAATGAATCGAACCTTCGTGTCGGACAGCACCGAATCCGCGATGCGCCCTCTGAAGCTGGTGCACTGGTATGACCCCAGAAACACCGGCGGAAAAACATCCAGCGGACGGAATGCCATGCCGCCGATGTAGCCATAGGATACGGCACGACCGTAGCCATAGACATAGATCCCGAAGAGGGTATCGGCGGAAATGTCATGAACGCCGTCCCGCATGGCAATGTTGGCGTAGCTGAAACCAGAGGAGGCAATCGGCTTGAACAAACTTGGAGAAATTGGTCTTCCGTCAAGCTGAAGAGACGCAATGCCCTCATCAGGGATCACTACGTTCAGCCACTGCTCCTTGTACACAGAATCATCGATGACTGTCCGGTTGCCAACCTGCTGATAGGTGTAGGACTGAAGACTGATGAATCGGTAGGATTTCATGAACTGCTCGGCCGGTGGCACGAGCATCATCAGAGGGTCACCGTACTCGGAGGTGTCAATGTTACCGGGGTTGCTGCTCGGCACGCCAGATGACTTCTTGAATTGGGCGGTGAGGGTGGGACGAGTCGTGGTGATCTCAAAAGCACCAAGCAGCTTATCCTCGTAGAATTCACCTTCCATCAGCATCGTCCGGCGCTGTCCGTCAACGAAGACCTCCGTCGAATCAAAGGCAGCCACAACGCGGTACAGGTCGTAGCCCACGCCCTGATCATCCGAGGGCTGCGTAAACGGAGCGACGAAGGCGCTCTTGCCCCATGTCTGAACGGGATTCATCTGCTCGATCAGACAGTCCCGAGACTGTAACGATCCACGTAGCTCAATCGGAACAGTAGCGCGGGTCTGGCCGGCAAAGACCGCCACGGGCCGTGAGGCACGAACGACGGATCCCGTCAGATCACCACGAATGTCGCGTCGCGGATCGGCCTGGACCAGATAGGATTCGCCCTTGTTAAGACGAACCGTCACCGGCGATGCCGTTGAGTTCCTGATCGTCGGGACTGAGGGACGGATTGTCACCTCCGTGCTGTCTTCTGTGGCAACGACAGCGAACTGCGATGGTGTGGTTGCGGCGTTGACGTTCGACGAAGTATTCGAACCGATGTCTGTGCTGTAGGACATTACCACATAGTCTTCAGCCAGAGCATCAGCTGGCAGAACGAGGAATGCCTCGCTCGTCAGAGGTGCCTGATTAAGGGCATAGACCGTCACATCATCATCGGCCTGCACCCGGACGTGCTGCGGTGCCGGTGTTTCATTCTGAGAATTCACGAAGTCAAGCGCGGCTCCACTACTGGAGTAACCTTTCAGCTCGATTCCCTGATAGAACGTCGCAAAGCGATAGATGTTCCGGACATCGCTGATGGTAAAGTTCTGCGTCTGCGTTGAGCCATCACGGCGTCGCCACGAGATCGTCCCTTTCGTAGGACGTTCCGCACCAATGTAGATCTGCAGCTCATGTTGGAGCCGTTCGGCACTCGACAATCCTTGCGACTCGTTGTTGTGAAAGTTTGGCAAGAATGTCAGCCAGAAATCCCGACCCTTACTGTCGGGCACGACCTGTGCTGAAGATGGCAAGCCCCCTGACAGAAGAGCGGCCAAAATGAGGATGATATAGAGCAGACGGAATGTCACAGATTGAAACTTCCCTTGGAGACACCATGGGAATCGAAGAGTTCAATAGAAAGTTCCGAAGAGTGCATTCGGACGCAGGCAAAACCGCCGTCAGTATACGCAATCTTGGAATGTACGCCCAACCGCGTTGGGCGCTCACCGCCGCCCCCTCCGGAGACAAGACAGGCGAACCCATCGGACGGATTGCGAATGAGCTGCATGTCGTGATCGTGGCCGCACATGTACATCCGCACGTGATGCTTGTCGAGAATCGGCTTTACATGTTTGACAAGGGGCTGACTGTCCCCGTAATGCCCATAACTACGCAACGGATGATGGCCTACCACAACCGAAACTGTAGCCGGTGATGCTGTAAGCGTCTCATCAAGCCACGCCAGCTGGTTCTTCCAGCCCTCAGCCCCCTGCATGATGGGGGTGGTGTCGAGACCGAGAACTGAAAGCAAACTGCCACCGTTCTGGGTTACGTCCTTGCGCCAGGTCCTACCCGGCATGTTCCAGCGCGGATTGCGCCTGCCATAGGCGATCTGGGCATCCGGGTTGCCGCGATGATCGTGATTACCCAGAACGCTCCACCATGGGAGTGGCAGATCGGTATAGATCTTCTCAAACTTGGTCTTCCACTGCGGGTCCACATCCGATTCCACCCCGTCGGGATAGATGTTGTCACCCGTGCTGATCACAAACGAAGCACCACTGCGGGCAGCCACTGCGGCCATAGACGCAGCAATGCGACGCTGCAGAGCGCCGCCTGTTCCCCAGTCACCAACAACAAGGAACGCAAGCTCACCGGCATCCAACAGATGCCCCAAGGCCCCGATGGAAAGGGGCACGCCGGCAAAAGCGGCAATAAGGAAATCACGACGGTTCATGCGGTCGGAAACTACGATATTCGCATGTGCGCAAGCTCACCTATGAAGAACTGGTTCAGCAGCGCCTGTCACCGCATGAAGCGGTACAGGCCCAGCGTCATCCCATCCGGGTGATCCTGCACGACATCAGAAGTTTGTACAACGTTGGCTCGATCTTTCGCACCTGTGACGCGTTCGGTGTCGAACACGTGTACCTGACAGGCTTTACACCCGCACCGCCACGACCCGAGATCTCCAAGACCGCGCTCGGTGCTGAGCAGGTGGTGCCGCACTCCTATCACCCTTCGACCACGGACCTGGTTGGCGAACTGCGCGCTAGGGGGCTGACCATTGCCGCTGCCGAGATCGCCGAAGGCTCACGTGGGGCCGAGACGCTCACACCGGCAGAGTTTCCGCTGGTCCTTGTTCTGGGCAATGAGCTCACCGGCGTTCCCGATGAGGTGCTGCGGCTATGCGACCTGGCCCTTGAGATTCCAATGTATGGCACCAAGCATTCCCTGAACGTTTCGGTTGCTGCCGGCGTTCTCCTTTCCTCGATCACTGCACGATACCGAGAGACCCATCAATGACGATCGCTGTACCAACACTTGAGCTTGCACTCCCCCTGACGTTGAACCTTGAAGCTGTCTGTGCTGAACAAGGGATCTCGGTCCGCCATGCGTCGCTTGAACAGTGCGGCGAACTCCTGTTTGCCAACATGGTCGATGCAGCGCTTGTCTCGCCCCTTGGCTATGGAATGGGCGTCGGACGGGTGGATTACCGGATCGCGGCTGGTCCCTGTCTTGCGCTTCAGGACTACACCAACGTCTTTGGTGCGACGTTCTCCGAAGGCAGCAGTGAACTCTCGACGTTTTCGAGCGACGAGCCAGATTCGTTCATGTGCCTGATGATGCGCCTGGCGATGTCGGAGAAGTTCGATATCGATCTCAGCCCCGTTGCTACCGGCTCTATGGCCGACTGTCTGATAGGTCCAGCCCGCGCGGGCCATGCCCATGCCCTGGACCTTGGCGAAGAATGGTTCGATATGGCTGAAGCCCCCTTGCCCTTGGCCCTATGGGTGGTGCGCGTAGACTCCGAGATCGCGAACTTCGATGACTTGGTAGGCCGGGCCTGCCAGCCCGGACTCACGGAACGTCCGGTAAGCGAGGTTACCCCTCTGCATTCGGAACACGCCCCACGCGAAGGGTCTATCCTCTATCGCTGGTCGGAAACGATCGAAGAAGGGATGCTGGCCGCACTCAACAGCTTGTACTTCCATCAGCGACTCAGCGAGATCCCGGCTATCAAAGTCAACGGTCGGGACTGACTTCCCGTATTTTTGTCGCACCATTATCACGAAAGACCCGCATGCAGATCTATGTCGATAGCGCAAACCTCAAGGAAATTCAGCACGCCGCAGCGATGGGCTTCATCAGCGGTGTGACAACAAACCCGTCACTGCTGGCCAAGGAAGACCCATCGAC
>JBILLF010000116.1:0-4762 GCA_044376225.1 Patescibacteria group bacterium
CTCAATGCCACGCGGTCCCACAATCGTGTAGGGATCGTCGTCCTTGGCAAGGGAGTAGAACGCTCCGCTATGTTCGATGTATGGACCAAATCGTCCGAGCTTAACTTCCATCGGGTGGTCTTCGAAGGCGCCGATCACGCGGGGGAACTTGAAGAGCTCTAGCGCCTGATCGAGGGTAATGCTCTCCATGGTGACGTTACCAGGAAGCCCCTTCTGACGCTTGTTCTCATCGTCAGCGTCGCCGATCTGGGCGATCGGTCCGTAGCGCGCAAGGCGCACGTAGACATTGCGTCCGGAGGCCGGATCTACGCCAAGCAGCCGCTCACCACTTTGCCTCTCGGCAGTTTCGCTCGTCCTGACGACGTCCTTCTGGAACGGCTCGTAAAAGGCCTTGATCATCTCGGTCCAGCGGACATGACCCTGAGCAATCTCGTCGAACTGCTTCTCCACGGTGGCCGTGAAGTTGTAGTCCATGATCTTGTCAAAGTGCTTGGTCAGGAAATCTGTGACGATCATCCCGATGTCCGTCGGGAAAAGCTTCGACCGCTCGGCGCCGGTGTTTTCGAGTTCAACAACGCGGGTGACCGCGTTGCGGTCGAGCTTGTACTCCCGTACCTCGCGCTGACGTCCGTCGCGGTCTTCCTTGACCACGTAATTGCGGGCCTGGATGGTTGCGATCGTCGGGGCATAGGTCGATGGACGTCCAATGCCAAGTTCCTCAAGCTTCTTTACGAGTGAAGCTTCGGTATAACGTGATGGGGGGCGATCAAACTTTTCGCGGGCCGTCATGCGCTGAAGCACCGGATGCGTTCCGATCGTCAGCGGCGGCAGCATCTTGCCTGATTCGTCATCGGCGCTATCGTCGTCGCTCGACTCCAGGTATAGCCGCAGGAATCCGTCAAAACGAATCACTTCGCCCGTGGCAACCAGAACGTCCGGACGTGTAGAGATCGCGATACTGGCGATGGTGCGCTCGAGCTGCGCCTCGGCCATCTGCGATGCCAGTGTGCGCTTGTAGATAAGGTCGTAGAGCTTGCGCTCGCCGTCCGAACTGCCCGCCGTGCGCTGGGAAAAATCTGTTGGCCGAATGGCCTCGTGCGCTTCCTGAGCGGATGCAACCTTGGTGACGTAGTTGTGGGGACGGCTATACTGCTGTCCGAATGTTGAGACGATTTCCTGCTTCGCCCCCTCGATGGCC
This sequence comes from Patescibacteria group bacterium, assembly GCA_044376225.1. Lineage (GTDB taxonomy): Bacteria > Bacteroidota > Ignavibacteria > Kapaibacteriales > Kapaibacteriaceae > UBA10438. The sequence continues at coordinate 1,199 of JBILLF010000116.1, forward strand.
AGCTCGGAAAGATTCACTGAGTCGGTACGCATGTAGGTGATGTGACCGGCCTCGTAGAGCCCCTGCGCCAGGCGCATTGTGTTGGTTAGGGAGAACCCCAGCTTGCGGCTGGCCTCCTGCTGCAACGTCGATGTTGTGAAGGGGGCCGACGGAGAACGCTTTGCCGGCTTGGTTTCGAGATTGCTCACGGTAAACGTGGCACCCACACAGGATTCAAGGAACTCCCGTGCCTGCTCCTCGTGATCGAATCGCTTGGGAAGTTCGGCCCTGAATAGCTTGCCGTTGTCGTCGAATTCGGCAACGATGCGGAACTGACTCTTGGAGGTGAAGGCCTGGATTTCGCGCTCGCGCTCAACAACCAATCGCACGGAAACCGATTGCACACGTCCAGCAGAAAGGTTCCGCTGCACCTTGCGCCACAGCACCGGCGACAAGCCATAGCCGACGAGACGGTCCAGAACGCGGCGCGCTTGCTGTGCATCGACAAGGTTGGTATCGATGCTGCGCGGGTTAGCCACGGCCTTCAGAATTGCAGGCTTGGTGATTTCGTGAAAGACAATCCGCCGCGTATGGGCAGCATCAAGGTCCAAAGCCTCAAACAGGTGCCAGGCGATGGCTTCGCCTTCGCGGTCTTCGTCAGAGGCAAGCCAGACGGTTTCGGCCCCACGTGCTCGCTTCTTTAGCTCCTGCACAAGCTTCTTTTTGTCCTCATTGATCTCGTAGACCGGTGTGAAGTTGTTCTCCACGTCGATCGCCTTGTCATTGCCCGGAAGGTCGCGGATGTGACCCATGCAGGAGGTAACCTCGAAGTCAGATCCGAGATACTTCTGAATGGTTTTTGCCTTTGAAGGCGATTCGACGATTACGAGGTTTTTCATGGTACGCTCTTAGTTACTCTCGTTCATTGTGCGAACAAGAGAGCGGATCGTGACACGTGGCGAAAATTTGTAGTGAATGTGCCTTGGGTCGGAAGCCCAGGCGGGCACAGACCCCATCGCGCAGTGCATCGATCCCTTCTTCTCGAAACTCTTCGATCCGGCCGCACTCCATGCAGATGAGATGATCATGATCCGGCATACGGCTGGCGAGCTCAAAATGCGCACTTCCTCCTTGGAAACGGTGCTTCATCAGAATTCCGCAGGTCGTTAGCAGGTCCAGCGTAGAGTAGATCGTCGCTCGGGAGATCCGGTCGCCCCTTCCGTTCATGTACAGATAGAGCTCATCGGCATTAAAATGCCGGTCAAGTTCGGCGATCCGGTCGATGACGTTAAAGCGCTCCTGGGTGCCACGATACTTCTTCCTCTTGAGGAAGTCGGCAAACTGCTGTTTCAGAGATTCGTTGTCGGCTGGCAAAGACATGGGCACAAATATACTTGTGCGTACTTTTGCGCTCGCTTTTCCCACCGACAAACCCCAGAACGCCCTATGCGCAAATGGCGCGTCGAAGATTCCCTCGAAACCTACAACGTCCCCGGATGGGGCATCGGATACTTTGGTATCAACGCCAGGGGGCACGTTGTAGCTGCACCGAGAAAGACAAAAGGTCCGCAGATCGATCTTAAGGAACTCGTCGATGAGCTTCTTCTGCGAGATGTCAGCGCCCCGGTATTGCTGCGCTTTCCAGACATTCTTGATGACCGTATTGAAAAGATCTCAGACTGCTTTGCAAAGGCAGCTCGGGAGTACGACTACACGGGAACGTATTACAGCGTCTATCCCATTAAGGTCAATCAGCAGCGTCCGGTTGTCGAAGAACTCGTGCGTCATGGCAAGCGCTTCAACATCGGGCTCGAGGCTGGCTCCAAACCGGAGCTGCATGCTGTTCTGGCGATCATGGACAACAGTGAAGCACTGATCATCTGCAACGGCTATAAGGACGAAGAGTTCATCGAGCTGGCGCTGCTGGCGCAAAAGATGGGCAAGCGCATCTTTCTTGTGGTCGAAAAGCTCAATGAACTGCGACTGATCAATGACGTGGCCCGCCGCCTGGGTGTGCGCCCGAATGTGGGAATCCGCATTAAGCTAGCATCGAGCGGAAGTGGCAAGTGGGAAGAATCAGGGGGCGATCAGTCCAAATTCGGTCTAAACGCCTCTGAGCTCCTCGAAGCTGTCGAGTATGCCCGCTCAAACGACATGCTCGACTGCATCAAGCTTATTCACTTCCACCTCGGCTCGCAGATCACCAACATCCGAAAGATCAAGCAAGGTTTGAGCGAAGTCGCTCAGTTCTATGTTCAGCTCATGGCGATGGGGTGCAGAATCGAGTTCGTTGACGTTGGTGGTGGGCTTGGTGTTGATTACGACGGCACGCGTAGCAGTGTTGCCTCGAGCATCAACTACTCGATTCAGGAGTATGCGAACGATGCCATTAGCTCGATCGCCGAAGCCGCGACGAAGAACGCTCTTCCACATCCGCATATCATTACCGAGTCTGGCAGGGCATTGACGGCACACCATTCTGTGCTGGTGTTCAACGTTCTGGAAACAGCCAGTGTTCCAACGTGGAATTCACGAGACAAGATCACCAAAAAGGATCACGATCTGGTGAGTGAGTTGCACGAGATCATGACTTCGCTCAATAGCCGGACGATGCTCGAAGCCTGGCATGATGCGCAGCAGTTGAGAGAAGAAACACTCGACAGGTTCTCACTCGGACTGATCGATCTGCGCACGCGTGCCCAGGTAGAGCGGCTCTACTGGACCATTGCACAGAAGATCTCCGATATGGTGGTTGAGCTCAAGGCTGTTCCGGAAGAACTTCGTCAGCTGCCCAAGATGCTTGCCGATAAATACTTCTGCAATTTTTCGCTCTTCCAGTCGCTTCCTGATTCCTGGGCAATTGATCAGCTGTTTCCGATCATGCCTATCCACCGCTTGACCGAGCGCCCCTCGAGAATGGCAACCTTGCAGGACATCACCTGCGACTCGGATGGAAAGGTAGATCACTTCATCGGCGTACGGGACTACACATCCCTTCTGCCGGTGCACCCACTCAAAGCCGGCGAACAATACTACCTCGCGGTGTTCCTCGTTGGAGCGTATCAGGAAATCCTGGGTGATTTGCACAATCTCTTCGGCGATACGAATGCTGTACACGTCACTGTGAGCGGAAACAGCTACGAGATTGCTCAGGTCATTGACGGCGAAACTGTTGCCGATGTGCTCGATTATGTGCAGTTCGATGCTAAGAAGCTCGTTCGTACGATGGAGGCATGGGTAAGCGCGTCCGTCAAGGACAAGAGAATCACGGCTAAGGAGGGCAAGGAGTTTCTGGCCATCTACCGCTCCGGATTGTATGGTTACACCTATCTGGAAGAGTAACTTCTTACGTATGACACACCATACCGTCGTGCGTCGGATCATTGGTATCCTACTGGTCTTGTTGGCCGCCAGGCACGGGAATGCACAGTCCCTTCCCACGGCATACCATGACACGTTTGATGACAACAAGGGGGAGTGGCAGGTAGGGGGCTCACTTGGACGTAGCGCTTCGATCGTTAACGGTGTCTATCGCATCGATCAGCGCGCGGCTTTTGGGACGTGGTTTGCCAAGACCAATTGCTT
>JBILLF010000120.1:0-4378 GCA_044376225.1 Patescibacteria group bacterium
GACCAAGGCCAAGGCCTTCCAGGATCTACTGAACTTCCCGGTGAAGCTCAACAACAAGATCGCCTCTCTCGCTTCGGTGGCATCGAGCGCCGACCGGCGTCCAACGCAGCAGACGTTTGATCTCTTTGCCACGCTTGAAGCAAAGGCCGACGAGTATCTCGCCGCACTGCGCTCGATCGAGTTGAAGGAGATCACAGACCTCAACACGCGCATAAAGGGTCTTGATCTACCGGCAGTACCGGCCCCTTCCAAGGACAAGTGACAGGGGGCTCACCACGTATGAAGATGAGTGCGCTGACGGTTCTGCGCTGGATCATACCATTGTTTATGGTCATCACCTGCACCATTTGGTGGGTTGATGCCCCCGTCGCGCAGTGGATGCACGCCAACACAACGGCGTGGATGCGCACGCTCGGCAACGTGCTCGATCATGCGGGTCAGTCGCACTGGGTACTCGGCTACGCCGCCCTCGCAGCCATTGCACTCTGGCGCACGCAACGTGAGAACGCGCGCAACCACCTGCTGCTGTTCGGCAGCGTTGCCATCTCCGGCATCACCGCCAACATCATCAAGGTCCTTGCCGGACGTCCACGTCCACCCCTTGCCATCCAGAGCGGCATCGTCTCCTGGGAGCCCCTTTCCTGGCACATGGAATTCCTCTGGAACTCCTTCCCCAGCGGTCACGCCACCACCGGCCTGTGCATTGCCATCATGGGCTCTGCGCTCTACCCGCGCCTCTCTCCCCTTCTGTGGACGCTTGGCATCGGCATCGCCGCTGCCCGCATTATCCTGAACGTCCACTACGTCAGCGACGTCATGGTCGGCAGCATGATCGGCGCCGCCGTAGCCATCGTGATGAAGCAACGGGTGAGGAGTGTCATGCAATCGCGTCACTAGCCCCGGGCCTTGGCCCGAGGGACGAGTGACGAGTGACGAGTGACATCCCCACGAAAGCGGGGATCCATCTTCGTCATCCCGGCGAAGGCCGGGATCCATCTCCATCATCCCCTTCATCTCCTCAACCGTGTAGGGTGGTGTGCGCCTCATCAAAGCGATCGCTCGCCCTTGCTGTACCGTCGATCATCGTCCCCCAAGAAACCAACATTCTCCTATCGACCGACCATCCTCTGTTCAAGCGTGTGCGGATCACTGATGAACATGTGTTTGGGTTTGACGAGCTGTAGCGTACTAGCTAGCAGGTCTATTGTGCCGATTCACCATCACCAAGAAACACCTCGTAGACCAGCGCCCAGATCTCCTGAGCAAAGCCGGGCTCATCGTCCGCGATTCGGAACAAATCATTCTTGGAGGGATAGGCAATGATATCCGGAAGGTCGTCTTGATCGTAGAATAGGACTACTGGAGCGTTCAAGAAAGAGCCAATGAGAACCTCGTCGGCGCTATCACGATTGGGATTCTTAAGAGCATATCTGATGCGTGCTCCATTGTAACCAACAGCATCACGATATGTGGGTTCTCCTACAAAGGACGATGGCGGTAACACCTCGTCTGTAGATATCTCGGCGAAGATCTCGTCGCCCCATTTAAGACCGGCGAGGAGGCTTGAGACGATCAGTGTTACAGGATCATCCAGGTCACTGACGGCTTCACAGCTCCACTCTGCACGACCGCTGCGGAGAGTTCCTTCAGGCCGAACTCGCCCCAATAATGTCCGCTTGCTACCCGCGCTTATCCAACCGAGACGTATTGTTTCATCCTGCTGGATAAGTGAATCGCCGTGCAGAAGGTAGTCGTGCGTAATGGTCAGCTCCTGATCTCTTATGAATCGTGAGACCAAAGCGTACTCCGGCTCCAAGGTTCCGAACCTGTTCTGTACGATCAGATTATCAAACACATGCTGAAGCAGATTCGTCAGTGAAGTGAATGGCACCACAATCCCAGAAAACCTCAGTACGAACACTGTGGAGTCATCATCCAGTGCATACATAGAGATACGTTCATTGCTCCATGTCGGCAGCATCTCTTGGTAGCTCAACTTTCCATTAACAAAACTGAGCTGAATCCAAGGCGCTGCAGGTATCGTACCCCACTTCACAGAGCACCGAGCATTATCAAGCAGACCAGTCCAGCCAATTGAATCGTGTGACTCGATGACGACGACGGAACTTGCTGACGATAGGGGTATTGGAAGTTCAAGGGTTATCGATCGATTACTCAATTGCTGCTCCTCTTGCATCGTCGGATTGGATTCGCTTCAAGCACAATTGTGGGTCCTTCCCATCATCCCCTTCATCTCCTCAACCGTGTAGGGTGGTGTGCGTCTATGCAACATGGAATGACAGTTGGGACAGACCGGGACGAGATCAGTGTTTGGATCGATGCGATGCTCACCACCAGACTCTGAGATTGGGCGACGATGATGGACGTGAATGAACCCCTTTCCGATCGGGCCATAGACCTCTTCGAAGTTCATCTCACACACAAAGCAGTTCGTACCATGGATGCGAATGGCCGCATCGCGCGCTTTACCCGAGCGCTCATAGGCATTGATACTGAGTTGCCGAAGCGCGCCTTCTGAATAGAATGCTTCACGCTCATCAAAGGGCAAGGGGCTAGCATCATCAAAGCCACGGATCGCAGCAAGGTGGTTCCGCCAAAGCTGAGATAGTTGTGTACCGAGTTCCTTCGAGAGAACATGGCCTGATCGCCGAATCGGAGCATTGAATTCGTCCGACAACCCAGAATGCTGCAAGAGTTGATCCCGATGCAGCGGTAGATCATCAGTTGGATGCAAGATTGCATCGAACTGGACAGCAACGCTCAACTGTGTCTTGCCAGGTTCATCGAATGCCTCGGTCTCGTGAGGCGGTGACACGACAATTCCGGACGCCACGATGCCCCTCAGATCGTCTCCTGTGCGCATGACGAGGAACGGCATTCCGATACGGATCTGCTTTGGTCCGAATATCTTCCACGACTCAACGTATCGCACGCCCCTTGCGACATCTGCGATTCGATCCTCAATGCCTGGCCAGGCCCATCGTTTCGGATTCCAGAGTAGGATCAGACACTCCGATGATTCATCGTCTCTCCTATGACCGGCAATCTCCAATTGTTTGAGTGAAGTCAATGCCGCCGCAACACCATCATGCAAAGCTGCCTGGGGTACAGTTCTACCATCAACGAGCACCCAGTCGAGTCCAGAATGGAGCGCTCCACAATGCTTGATATGCTCCGCCCCATGAATCTCAACGAGCGCACGATAGTGCTCCGTTGTCAATAGGCACCCGATCGACTCTCGACTGTACGGCACGTACACCCATGTGCCCATGAATGTTACCGGATGCACTCCGTGCATTGAAACATCAAACTTTAAGCGTTCGTCGGAATCATCAATTCCCGAGCAACGGACGACCTCATATACCCACTGCGTGCTTCGCAGATCCCACTCAGGATCAGACGATACCCGCACACTCTGCCAGATGTCAGCGTACTCGCTGTTCATACCGTGGAGAGTATCAATGGTTCATGATCGTTGCAGATGGGGCGGAGATTAGCGCCTCCAACTCGCTGAGCTCCGTGATCTCTGCCGAACGCCATGTTCCAAAATTGCCATGCTGGTTGACGGCTGTGATCCACGCATCCAGGGCTTTACGCTTGGCACGGCTTTCGTCATTGGGTTGCCCCTTGACCTCAAGAATGAGTGTTTCGCCACTTGCCAAGTGAACAAGAAAGTCCGGCAGATAGCGTCGACGTGATCCGTTCCACAGATAGGAGATGTAAAAACCGAGATGATCGTTCTTGGCCCATGACTGAACTGTTGCGACATCGCTTCGTTCAAACGTCTCGGCAACGAATGATTCCCATGCAGAGTCTGTGGCAACAAGGTTTACATGCGAGCGCTGCGCTGGTCGCACCTTCTTCGTGGTGTACCATGTGCGCATATCTCCCGTACGGCCGATCGGATTGTCATCAAACACCAGCTCCGTCGACTCCTGATTCTGGATTGCGACATGTCCCATCAGATGCTGAATGATCGGATCGAGGCATTGGCCAATGATGACACGCCGAGCTATCGTGTCGTCGTCCGGCCGACCTTTGATCCGAAGCTTGTCAGATTTGATGAATCGTTCGATGATCTTGATCAGCTGAAGCGCAAGGAAATCTCTCCTGCCCGGATATCCTTGGACAAGCTGCTCAACGGCTCGTTGAGCAGCGATGAACGTCAGTCGCTGCAGACGGAACTCATCGGGCATCAACGAAAGGTCGATCTCGCTGACCTTTGAGAAGTCTTCTGCACCTCCAAGTGCAGGTGCGATCTCGGCACGGATAGGCACCGTGGTTGGGTCGATTACGTAGGGCTCTACGGCATTCCAGTCGACTTCCAGTTTGGGTTTGAGCGTGTACTCCACACGCA
>JBILLF010000047.1:0-16589 GCA_044376225.1 Patescibacteria group bacterium
GCACGGCGAAGCCGTCTCGCACCGCAGGTCTAGCACGGCGAAGCCGTCTCGCACCGCAGGTTTAGCACGGCGAAGCCGTCTCGCACCGCAGGTCTAGCACGGCAAAGCCGTCCCCGTCCTACTTGCGTCATGCAGGACGCTCAGGTTCGTCTGAACCTTGGCGTATACGGATCCTTCGGGGAAGGTGCTGTCGCGACGACGGTGACCGGCAGGTGTTTGCAGTAGAAGCTCAATGGCCTCTTCAAGACGGCTGATGGCAACCACGAAGAACTTGCCATTGTTCACAGCGTCGATGATCTCTTGTGAAAGCATCAGATCGCGCACGTTCTGCTTGGGCACAATCACGCCCTGGGTACCAGTGAGTCCCTTGTCTCGGCATACTTCGTAGAATCCCGTCACCTTTTCGTTGATCCCGCCAACGGGCTGAACATCGCCCTTCTGATTGATCGATCCAGTTATGGCAATGTCCTGGCGGACGGGGATGTTGGAGATAGCGCTCAGTAGAGCGATCATTTCGGCCGCCGAGGCACTGTCACCATCAACCCCACCATAGGACTGTTCGAAGGCGATGCTCGCGGTAAAGGAGATGGGCTGAGAGCGCGAAAAGAGGGACCGAAGTAGGCCAGATAGGATCAGCACCCCCTTGGAATGGATCGCGCCGCTCATCTGCACTTCCCGTTCGATATTGATGAGACCTGCATTACCGGCACTGACGGTGGCGGTAATGCGTGCCGGCTTACCAAAGGAAACAATACCCGAGCTGTATACCGTCAGGCCATTGATCTGTCCGACGCGTGAACCTTTGACATCGATCAGCAGGAGCCCCTTCTGAATGTTCTCACGGATCACCTCATCAGCCTTAGCGCTGCGCTTATGACGCATGTCGATCGCATGTTGAACATGCTCCCGTCGGACGAGCGTTGAGCGTTTGATTTGGGCGAAGTGCGTTGCTTCGCGGTGTAGATCAGCCACGTAGCTGAATTGCAGCGATACCTTATCCTGCGAATCCGTGAAGGCAACGGCCCATTCGATGATCGCCGCGGCGCCGCTGCGGTCACAATGCAGAAGGTTCTCCTGAGCGGCAAGATGCGAGATGAATGCACAGTAGTTGCGGATCATTTCGATTGAGCGGGGCGCATCAGCTTCGAACTCGGCGTGCACCTTAAACATCTTGTGGAAGTCTTCATCTGCCGCCCAGAGCGCCAGATAAACAGCCGGGTCACCGAGAAGGATCACCTTCACATCGACGTTAATGTAGTCTGGTTTGATTGTCGTCAGCGCCATCTGCGTGTCACCCGACTGGATCTCAATGCGACCGTAGAGGATCATTCGCTTGAGGGATGTCCAGACCGTCATATCGCTGAGCACATCGATGGCATTCATCACAACAAAGCCGCCGTCGGCTCGCAGCAGCGATCCGGCGCGGATCTGCGTAAAGTCACTCTGAATGAAGCCGCGGACATCCATGCGCTTTTCGATCGTGCCGAAGAGCGAAGAGTATGTCGGTGCAGTCTCTACGATGGTTGGTGCCTGGATGGTCTCGTAGTTGTCCAGTATCAGATTCACCGAGGTCAGACGTTCGAGGATTCGGGCGTTCTCTTCGATTGTTTCATCCATCACCCCAGACTCTTTCGCCCGATAGACACGCACATACTCATCGACGTTCTCAATGATGTGTTGAGTTATACCTTCGATGAGGGTCTTGACGCGATCGCGAGGGAAGCTCATCAGCAGCTGTTCGAACACGGAGCTTAGCAATGTGCCCACAGCGGTTTGATCGAACTGCGAGATCTGACGCCGGAAGTCGGTCAGAACACGCATCGAACGGCGGCCGATCTCGGATAGCTCCTCCTGATAGGTCGCATAGGCTTGTGTGATGGTCTCCGCCTGCGCCATCGCTAGCTTGCCCCCTGAAACGAGCTCATCAATGTCATCAATGGTTACGGGCTTCCCCTCGATCACGGGGAACACCTCGGGACGAGTACCCGACTCATCCTGGAGCTGACCGACAATAAAGCCTGTTGGCCGGATCTTCTGGTCGAACTCCGCCAGAACGCGCTTCTCTTTATCCTGGAAATCCTGAATGATCTTCTTACGATTCGACTGAAACTGTTCTTCGTCAAACAGCTGCGGAATGCGTCGGCGCACCACGGTCATGCACTCGTCCATCATTCGACGGAAGATGCGTCCCTCTCCTGCTGCAAAACGAAGAAGCACGGGCTGCTCGGGCTGACGGAAGTTATGGACGTAAGCAAAGTCTCGTAGCGTCGGACGCTCGGACTTGACCTCGTCAAGAATCTGCCGCACCGTGGTCATGCGCCCTGTACCGACCACACCCGAGGCCCAAATGTTATAGCCCTGACTTCGAATGCGCGCGCCCATCTCAAGTGCCTCAATGGCCCTGTCTTGTCCAACGATCTTCGATAAGGGGCGAACCTGACGCGTGGAGTGCGTAAACGGCAACGTCTTGTGCGGACACGTCCATCGCAACTTTGCAGCCGGCAGCGGCGTCACTCGTGATTTCTTCATGCAATACTCTCCTGCTCTGGTTTTTCGACCTGGCCCCATTGATCGATGCGGCACAACTCCTTCATACGACAATGACCGCAAGCCCCCTTGACAGGCTCGACGGGAAAGTCCCCGGCCTTAATGGAGCCGGCCAGTCCCACGACATTGCCCAGTGCAAGATTCACCTGTTCTTCCAAAGGACGTTCGAGAATGTCTTCATACTTCTTCAGACGCTGAGAGATACTCACCGACGCAAGGCTCTTCCACGCTTTCAGCTCGGGTGCATACAGCACCATCTGATTGCGAGGGTCGTCAGTATCGTAGATCGCGGTTCCGAAGGATCGATACATGGCTGCAAGGGGCTCGTACGGCACATCATGACGCGTGAGCCATCGGCTTGTTGCGGCGATGTACAACGGCATCTGTGAGAGTAAACCACTGAAGACGGCATCGGTAGTATAGCCACTACTGGCACGGGGCTTATAATCACCAACAATGAAGGATACTCCCGAAACGCTCTGTGCCACATCAATCCGATCAATGCGCGTCGTCACTGGTATGACGTGTTTCGTACCGTCGATGTCGATCGTGATGTCCTCGTTGAGGACGTGCTCCAGCAGGGCCGGGGCGTGACCGGTCTCCTGCTGATAGAGGATCTCAAGCTCGAGCCACCGACGCAGCAAACCGGGCGATTTGACAGATCCAAGCAATGTCTGACGCTCGGCTTCGGCAAACGTATGTCGCCAGTCATGGCGCTCTGAATACTCGTCAACGAGGGATGTTAGGATCATCCAGTACCTGTTTCGTCGTGAAGCATCGAGCACAACCCGACGCTCCAGAAGAGCCTCGGCTGTGGGCACCTCGAGCGGACCAAGTGGATGTACCCGCTGAAAGAACGTGGCAATGAGTTCATGCAGAACATTGCCCCGTTCAAGCGGAGTTAGCCTCGCATCATCTGTGGAAACGTCGTCAAGAAGCATGACCTTTGAGGTCAAGTATCTAAATGGACATTGCTGCATCACGTCCAGGCGCGAGGCACTTACACGACGGCCGAACTCCTTTTCTGCGAATGGCGCGGCTACCTCTGGAAGATGCGGCCCGATCACCACGTGCTGCGTCGGTCGGTACGCACCGCTCTGGGGCAGTGGGCGCAAAGGACGTCCCACAGTGATCTTCTCTCCCACCAGACGCACAGCGTTGGGCGGCAGCATGGCCTGCAGTGACGAGGCGATCGTGGGCGAATCATCCACCCGTCCGGGCCAGAGCAGCGCAAGACGCCGGCCATGCGATGCCGTCAGACAGTCAGCCATTGCCTCAACGTCAAGCCGCTCAAGGACCTGGGGGATGAGCTCTTCGTCAAGAATGTTCTTGGTCATCGAAGGAAACTCTCCTTCGACGAATCCAATTACGATCACGTGGTCTGCATCAAGCCCGCGAAGCTCAGCTGGTGAAAGCACCGGAACGCCCGGGGGAACAGGCTGCTGCAACGTGACCGATTCTACCATGCCCCACCAGCGGATGAGATGCTCCTGGATCGGAAGGTCACCCAGCTCGTGATCTTCGGAAAGAGCGCCGTAGAACTCCAGAACATCCTTCAGTCGGGAGGGGGCAGCCCCCTCCAGCTCATCAATGCTGCTATCGTTGGCAATGCCTTGGGCGATTGCTTCGTCAAGCGCATCAACGAGCCCCATGTCCTCAAGAATGGTCGTTTCGACCAGGTGAACAAAGCTCCGCGCGCTCATCGAGCCCGACGCAGGTATCTCAAGCAGTTCTGCAAGGCGTTTGACAACGGCCAAAGCGCGGCCGTACTCACGCACGTCTCGGTTGCGAGACCACGCATCATCGGCTCCCAAAGTATCGGCCCGTTCAAGAGCCAGGCGTGTTGCCTCCTGACCCCACTCAAGACGTTCCAGCCAGTGCGCCGCCCCCTGCCCTCCACGAATTCGATCGCGTCTGGCAATAGAGACCACATCGGTACCTCCCTTAGAGCGGAACCTCTCTAGCAGGGGATCAGCGAACATCCGTTCAATGTCTATGCGCTGCCACCGCCCAATGATGACCATGCACACGGCACGCACGGCAGCGCCAATGCGGGTGGCGGAGAGTGGCCGATTTTCGGCGATAGCCAGCGGCACACCCATCAGCGGTGCTTGCTGCAGCAGAACCCTCCGATAATCGGATGAGCCCGCGATACAGATGACCGATCGGCCGATATCGTGTCCCTGATCAGCGTCCGTCCGGATGAGCCTGAGCGCCGTACGAACTTCGTCGAGTCGTGACGGCGCTGTGACACAGGTTGTCGTATCTGGTATTGCCGGCTCAGATTGCCCCCCAGGCTGCCAGTGGTGGGCAACAAACCACTGCACATCGGCCGACGTCGTACTGACCGGGAGATCCGCGACGGCAGGGGGCTCGTTGCAGAAGAGAATTCCGATGTCCCAACCGTGCTCGGACAATCCTTGCAACAGCGTCCGGTCCACCGGCGTGATGCCATGCGTGTCGAGCATCAGCAGGCTTCGCACAGAACGACCGTCATCGAGAAGGAAGTTTACATCTGGCTGCCGCGTAATCTGGGTGGTTAGCAGACTCGCATAGGTTCCGCGATCACAGCCGCGCGCCCCGTACATCTCGTTCAGGGAAGACCAGACCTGTGAAAGGTCAGTAAGGATCCGACCACGTCGGGATGCCGACGGGAGGTGCTCTGCATTCATCGCAACACGTTCGGCTGTCAGTCCCTGCTGCGTCCAACGCACAACCCTCTCGGCACGCATTCCCAGCGCCGTCACCGACGGATGATTGGCTGCTGCCTGACGGAGTAGAACATTGACGGCAGACTCATGAAGGATTCGAGGCCCCCCAGACATGATCTGCATTCCTAGCCGGCGCACAAAATGTGCCATGGTCATCACCGCCGGTGCTTGACGCTGCGGATACTTCTGCAGCCATGCACGCAGTAGGTGCGGACGCTGTGCCGCTGTGGGGACGATGACGATTACACGATCATCTGGCAGATTCGTCATCACCTGCCGTGACGCACCAGCCTGCAGAGCCGGCATCAAGTCCGACCTATGCTGCGACACGACCCATTGCGCCATATAGAATTCCTATCTGCTATACTGATGACCGTCAAATGATGCAAGATACTTGGTGTGGCACAATGGCTCATCCATGCTCGTACCTTGCAAGCAGGTCTCTGGTCACAATGGCGGATCTGCCTATTTTGGGGTCCTATGAGAACTTCACTTCCACTTACCCCCCCCAACATTACCCGGCATGCGGCCGTGCTGACCTTGCTGGTCGCCATGGGAATGCTCTGGGGTTGCTCAGCTGTGCAACCTGTGCGCGTGCTAGAGCGCGGCCAAGAGGCCATCACAACGTCTCTGGGAGGCGCACTGGCACCGGGCACATCTCCGACCGGTGTCGTGCCGTATCTCACGGCCGGTTATGCCAACGGCATCAGCGATGATGTAACGGTTCACGGACGAGCCCACCTGGTGATGGCAGCGTTCGGAGCGCTAGGATTGGATGTCGGCGCAAGCATGCGCGCCCTGCGTCAGGACGGGGCGGTTCCGGAAGTGACCGTCAGCGGTCAGGTACTGGGATTTGCCAGCCTTGTGCGCTCAGCGCCGGTGCGTTTGTATCCGAACATTACGGCCAATGCCTCGTGGTCCGTCGGTGAGCGGTCTCTGCTCTACCTTGGCTCACACGCAACCGTTCAGTTTGATTCGAGGAGCACGCTGGTGAGCCCCTTTGCCGGATTTCAATTTCCGATATCAAATGGCGTGCGGCTACAAGTGGAGACGATTTGGCAGGCGTCTAACATCGATACGAGGGCTGGTGTCTTCGACGGTGAATCGTCAATTGGCGGCAATGGATCGTTTGGAATCTACTTTGGAGGGATGATCGCACTATGAAACAGCTCATTGCATCCTCACTTCTGATCGTGCTACTGTCCACCGGTTGCACGATGGATAGCTTTCTGTTCAACAATCAGGCCCTTGAGACCTATTCTCTATCGACAGCGATCATCCCTGCTGCCAATCGGACAGCGGTAACGTTGAAGTCGGGAGACGAAACACTCTACGGATTCTTCGTACGGCAGCCCGATTCGCTGCGCGTTGAACCACACCCAACCGTTCTGTATCATCACGGAAACAAGCATAACATCGGAGCCTACTGGGATCGTGTGGAGCTTCTCTACCGTGCCGGCTTTGATGTCTTCATCTACGATTATCGTGGATACGGAATGAGCACGGGCAAGTCCTCTGAGGAAGGCCTGAAGTCAGACGCGAAGGCAGCCCTTGATTACCTTCGTTCGCGATCTGACGTTGACACGACACAGATTGTTGACTATGGTTTTTCGCTCGGTGGTTTCCCATGTCTCTACACCGCGACCGTGCTTCACAAGCCCAAGTCTGTGATCACCGAGGCCATCTTTGCCTCTGCAGAGTCACTTATCCAGAGCGGAACGATTCTGAATATCCCCGGCAGCTATCTCATGGAGGGGGCGTTCGACAATCGCGCCCAGATCGTCAATGTGAAGTCTCCGCTTCTCATGCTACATGGCACTGGTGACACCTTCGTAGGCTTCGAGGCCAACGGTAAAGTCCTAGCGGCAATCGCTCCGCAGCCTATGATCTTCCGCCCTATCGACGGGGCTAATCACTCGGCCATCCCCTCAACCATGGGTGAGCAGAACTACATCGACCTCATCACGGCGTTCGTGCGGGGTCGCTAGTCAGTGTTTACTGGACTGATCGAAGAAACGGGACGGATCGTAACGTCTGCACCAACGGCAAGCGGCCGTCGGCTCGTCGTCTCCGCCTCCAATGTTCTCGAAGACGCGGCCATCGATCACAGCATCGCCGTTAATGGTGTCTGTCTGACGGTGATTGAACTTGGCACGGACACTTTCAGCGCCGACGTCATTGCTGAAACGCTGAAGAAGACAACGATCGGCTCACTCGATGTGGGCACAGCCGTCAACCTCGAACGCGCTCTCAGGCTCGGCGATCGTCTCGGCGGTCATCTCGTGCAAGGCCACGTGGACACCACAGGCACCATCGACATCATCGTCGACGACGGTGCCATATGGGAGATGTGGGTGCGCTTCGACCCCCAGTATCGCCGCCTACTCATTCCTATGGGTTCGATTACCATCGACGGCATCTCACTCACTGTTGCCGATCTCGAGTCCGAGCGACTCAAGGTAGCTATCATACCCCATACCCTCGCGGTAACAAACCTGGCTCATGCCCGCGTCGGCAACCGTGTGAACCTTGAGTTTGATATGATGGCGAAGTATGCCGTGCAGGACGGCTGCGCCGTGCTAGACCTGCGGTGCTAGACGCCTTCGGCGTGCGAGACCTGCGGTGCTAGACGCCTGCGGCGTGCGAGACGCCTGCGGCGTGCGAGACCTGCGGTGCTAGACGCCTTCGGCGTGTTAGACGGCTGCGCCGTGTGAGACCTGCGGTGCTAGACGCCTTCGGCGTGCGAGACCTGCGGTGCTAGACGCCTGCGGCGTGAGAGACGCCTGCGGCGTGCGAGACCTGCGGTGCTAGACGGCTGCGCCGTGCGAGACGCCTGCGGCGTGAGAGACCTGCGGTGCGGGACGGCTTCGCCGTGCTAGACGCCTGCGGCGTGAGAGACCTGCGGTGCGGGACGGCTTCGCCGTGCTAGACGCCTGCGGCGTGAGAGACCTGCGGTGCTAGACGGCTGCGCCGTGTTAGACCTGCGGTGCGAGACCTGCGGTGCGAGACCTGCGGTGCCTAGATCTATTCTGAATTCTTTCTGTGGCTGCGCATCCGGTGCCTGAGTTTCTCAATCCGATCGCGATATGGTCCGCGATAGGAAGAATCCTTCTGTAGGTCAGCATGGGCCAACTCAACGAGGCTCATTGAAATCTCGAAAGACATTCTCGAAAGAGATTTAAGCTCCTGATGAGTTATCAAGTTTCGGTTGAATGCACGTTCAAGACAGTTGAGTGTTTCAAGGTTCGAACCCTTTGCATACATGTAAAACTGCAGCCGTTCACCAGTAGCCACACGACCGTACCCTTCGGAAATGTTGTTCGTGATTGAATCTGCAGCTCTAACGAGTTGGTGCCCTAGGGTAGTAGTGTCAAAGTGATTCCAAGATTGGACGATAGCCGAAACACGATCTGCAAGTGTGGCTGCTGTTTTGTAGACCCTTAGTGATGCGAGTGCCATTGAGTACCTCAAAAGCCACATTGAGCATTATCCCACTCAAAACGTGACGCCGAAGGCGTCTAGCACCTCAGGTCTAACACCAGGTCCCTCGCTTCACTCGGGATGACGCCGCACCGCAGGTCTAACACGGCGCAGCCGTCTAACACGCCGAAGGCGTCTCGCACCGCAGGTCTCGCACCGCAGGTCTCGCACCGCAGGTCTCGCACCGCAGGTCTCGCACCGCAGGTCTCGCACCGCAGGTCTCGCACCGCAGGTCTAACACGGCGCAGCCGTCTAACACGCCGAAGGCGTCTAGCACCGCAGGTCCCACACGCCGAAGGCGTCTCGCACCGCAGGTCCCACACGGCGAAGCCGTCCCTACTCCTCAAACCCTGCCGGCACATACGTTGTGCGCGGAAGGTGAGCGGCACGCCAGAGCACGGTGGTGGCAAGACGGGAGATGCCGAGCAGATCGCGGAAGTTTATCTTGGCAATCTCATCGGTTACCTTGTGATAGTCCTTGTGCTCACCGGTAAAGTAGAAAAGCACAGGAATGCGCTTCATGGCAAAAGATGCCTGATCGCTACGGAAAAAGTACTGTTCGATGTCATAGGCCAGTGAGAATGGAGCTGACGTCTTAGCGTTCTCCTCTTCGTTGATCTTCACCAGGTCCGGACAGCGTTCATTGCCTCCGATGGAGACTTTGTTTTCCTCGCATCGCCCGATCATATCGGTGTTTATCATCGCTACGCACTTGTTCATTGGAAGGGGCGAATTGGCGGCATAGGCCTTTGAACCCAGGAGCCCCTTCTCCTCGCCAGAGAAGGCAACGAAGACGATGCTGCGTGCTGGACGCGTCTTCGAGCCGGCTAGTGCTTCAGCTGCTACCATCAAGCTTGTCGTGCCTGACGCATTGTCGTCGGCCCCGTTGTAGATGGAGTCTCCATCGGCGTTGGCGCGTCCAACGCCAACGTGATCATAGTGTGCGCCCATCACAGCGTACTCGTCAGGCTTCTCAGTGCCGCGCAGAATGCCCGCAACGTTATGCACGATGATCGGCTCGGGCGCGAGCTTCACTGCGGTCGTGATTGTAAGACCGTCGATTTGCTTGGAGTTCGTTCGGTAGGTAGCATCAATCTGACGCACGTACTCACGGAGCACGTCGAGTGAGCCGAGGGTAGCGTCAACAATGGCCTCACCAATGTGCTGAACGACGATCGAGTTCGGACCGTCGGGCAATGTTAAACCACGTCCGCTGCGAGCGTTAGGAAAGAGAGCCGGCCACGAGTAACCGGTGACAAGGGGCTTACGTGGAGCCCTGATGGCATCCACAAGCAGGATTGCTGAAGCTCCATGCATCAGTGCATTCCGAACCTTCTCCTGAACGCTTGAGTACCGCGTAAAAGCAGCCCCACGAAACTTCGTAGTATCTCCACCTTCTGGTTCACCACGAAACGCAATCACCACTCTATCTGTAACGTCGATCCCCGCATAATCATCGTAGTCATACTCCGGAGCTGTGATCCCAAAGCCGACGTATGCCACAGGAAGGTCTTTCACCGATTGATCACCAGTTGCATCGAAGGGGATGAAATCCTTGCCGAGGCGAAACTCTTGGGTGGTGCCGTTACGGTTTACCCTGAGGTACGTGACGGCGCTTGATGTGTCGATGTCGGGACGATAGAGCGTGTACGGCAACTTGTACGAGGCACCAATAGGCTCGAGACCTATCTTCTTGAAGTGCTCAGCAATGTAATCGGCGGCACGCTCAAGCTCCGGCGACGGTGTATTGCGTCCGCGCATGGCGTCTGAGGCGAGAAAGTTCAAGTGGCGCTCATACCGCTCCTGCTTGAAGGCGTCGAACGCATCCTTCGGAAGTGACTGCTGAGCAACGACGTTGGTACAGACAAGCGATACAATAACAATGGCAAGAGCGAACATCTTCATGAAAGGCGGATGGTAATGGTGACGCGGCACTGGTCGTCCGCACAATCAACAATTATGGTTTCGACGAGACTGCGGACAACCCAAAGCCCCCTGCCACTTGACAGTTCACGATTCGCCTCCGCGGTCGGATTGGCAATCGCAGCCAGGTCAAATCCGCTCCCCTCATCAGTGACAACGATAACAATTTCCTCGTTGACGATGTCGACGTTCAGCATCACCGTGCGATCTACCTGACCCATGTTCCCGTGGATGATCGCATTTGTTACGAGCTCGCTAGCAACGAGTACAGCATCATGCTGCTTCACCGCTGGGATATTCATCCATCCGGGAAGCCCTGAGAGTGCCGGCTGGATGGCGCGGATGCTCTGGAGAATAGAAGGCAAACGAAGTGTCAGCATCAAACCAATATCGGGATTCTAGAATCTTGTCGTCATCAGTCATCAGTCATCAGTCATCAGTCATCAGTCATCAGTCATTGTTCACCAACCCAGCACGCACCTGAGCAGCAAATTCGGGAGTTTGCGTTCGTTAACGGCGTTAATGGTCTGAAACTCATACCAGCCGGAAAGTGAGAGTGAGGAGCCGCCAGGCGATGTGTATCGGATGACGGCTTCCGGGCCGATCGAGTGAAGGGAGCCGGTGGAGATGGATGGTATGCCGACGCGGATGCTGGATTGATCCAGAAGGTAGCGTCGTAAGCCTGCACCGGCTTCGATATGCGGCAGGGGGCGGGCTACGAGCATCAGCTTAAGCAAGTATTCGAGGTTGCCGGTTTCGGGCGACTCCGAGAAGGTAGCCCAGCGGAATGTTGAGCGTTCGAAGTAGCGGAACAGGATCGGAGCTTCGACCGAGATCCGATCGCTCACGTGCACACGGATCGAGTCCCGGTAGGAGACTTGACGAAACGCAAATGACCGAGCTGAGGTGGCGGTACTTCCCTCGTAGTCGTAAGCGGTGTAGTTGGCGAGGATTTCGAACTGCGGCTGCATCTGCAGCGTTCTTGTGTGCAGCACAAACGACGGGGTGAGGCGTAGCGAGCGATTGACGTTGTTCAGTGCACTGCGCGAGGCCTTCAGAAAGACCAGATGCAGAAACTGACCCGACATGCTGACGGACATGCTGAGCACGTCGGAGATACGACGTCCGTAGCTGACGGACAGGCTTGACGCCAGCTCATCGCGATCATCGTCATTGGTGGCGCTCGGTGTATCATAGCGCAGCAGCCAGGAAGCCCCATCCACTCGGAGCGTATCAATAGGCGTCGGCGTCCATTCAAGGCGTGCTAAGCCCCTTGACCGAAAGGTTTCATTATCGCGCTGAAACTCCTGCGATCGCACCGACTGCAGATCAGCCACAGACACGCCATGCTCGTCCTGTACGCCGTTGCGTTCGCTGCGCTGGAAAATTGATCCGGCGATGGAGGCTCGAATGTTCTTGAGCGTCCACTGCAGCGAGGCGGTCACGTCCACCACAAGCTCATCAAGTCGACGACGCACTTCGGTGATGGGAACATTGTCAAGGGGCTCAGCATACGAGCGTTCGATACCGTTCGACTGCAACGCTCCGTCGAAGCCCACGTTGACACCTGGTGAAACAGCATAGACGACCGAACCTGTAACGTCAAGAAGGCGCTCCCGGCGCTGCTCAACGTTCAAAGGGGCGGCCGACGAGACGGAGGTGAAGAACTGCCGGGACCGGTCCGTTGACGTGGCCGAGAGTCTCATCACAGATCCCTCGGCAAGGGAGCGCTCCACGCGCGCCGTCAGATCCACATCGCTATTCGAGCGCCGCGTATCAAGGCGCTGCCAGTCCGCCGTCAGCCGTCCGTCAAGCATCCACTGGTCAACATCAAGTGACCGAACATTTGCCACCACCGCTGCCAGTGGTCCGGCAGCTTTCACACCAAGCTGCTGCGATGCCTCGCCCCCTGCCAGCACCTCCATCGTAATCTCGGGCATGGCTTGATAGCGCAGGCCGGTGAGTGCGCCAAGACGCTGCAGCGAGTTTAGACCGATGCTACGCGAATCCTGGGAGAGCATCCAAGCCTGGCGCACCACGGCCGAGAGCGCCGCCGAGATGGGCGCTGTAAAGGCGATCTGCGACTGCTGGTCGTCGCGCGTGGCCAGTGTGCTGGTTCGGAAGGCCGTTGAGCGAAACCGGTTGAAGAGCGAGACCGTGCCGAACGAAGTCGGAATGTCAAGGTCAAGGTTCCCCGTCCAAACAAAGGTGTTGGTGATCTTATCAACGCCGAAATCCGCACCCTTGCGTTGAAGGGCATCGGCACGTTCGAGAAGCGGTGCCAGCTGCTGTGCGCCGCCCACCACACTTCCAAACAGAAGTGCGGCAATTGCCATCGGGGTAAGCCCCTTAGCCGATGATCTCCAGCCGGGCAAAGGCCACCATGAGCTGTTTGCGCTGTCCATTATCGAAGAGCACTGTGGCTTTCTCATTCTGTCCGCCACCAATCACGGCACTGATGGTGCCACTACCGAACATCGGGTGACGCACGCGCTGCCCAACGCGCAGCGTCGGGGAGGCCGTGGCCTGGGGCTGTCGTGATTTCGGCTGCGAGACGCTTGTGTAGCGCTTCGGCATGGGGATCTGCGAGTACTCGTTCGTTGTGGTGCTACTCGATGGAGCTCCTTGTCTGCCCTGCATCGAGAATGGGGCTTTCTGCGGACGCTGCGGCGCAATGGCCGAACCGGTCATACTCCGTCCGGACGGTGCAATGGTGTCCTTGTCGATCTCAGCAAGGAACATCGACGGACGCGAGAAGGTGATCTCACCGAAACGGAAGCGCTGTTCGGCATAGGAGAGTACCAGCTGCTGACGTGCCCGCGTGATGCCGACGTACAAAAGGCGTCGCTCTTCCTCCTGCTCGTCCGGATCCTGTTCGGCCTTGGCCAGCGGAAACAGCCCCTGTTCAAGTCCGGCAATCACCACGAGCGGAAACTCCAGCCCCTTCGCCGCATGCATGGTCATCATGGAGATCTTGTCGCTGCCTAACTGCGGATCGTCCGTATCGCTGATGAGGGAGATCTGCTCGAGATAGGTCACCAGCGTTAGCTCATCGTTGAGTTCCTGCTGCTCGGCGATATGGTCAAGCACGCGCTCGATATTATTCCACCGGTCAAGCGACTCTTCGCTCTGCTGCAGCTTATACATCTGCGGGAGCCCCGTGGCTTCGATATATGCCTGAGCCAGCGACGCTGGTGCAAGCTCGTTCAGCAGGTCGCGGTGTCGGTTGATGATGGACATGAAGTCCGACACAGCCTTGATGGTCCGTGCCTGCATGAGCGGAATACGATCGATCTGATTCAAGGCGGCAAAGAACGACATCTGGTTCTGCACGGCAAACTGCTGGATACGCTCGATGCTGGTGTTGCCGATGCCCCGGGCCGGCTCGTTGATCACGCGCAGGATACTCTCACTGTCATCAGGATTGACCAGAATTCGCAAATAGGCAAGCGTGTCCTTGACCTCCTTGCGCTTGTAGAAGCTAACCCCGCTGACGATGTTGTAGGCCATGTTGGAGCGCCTGAGGGCGTCTTCAAGAGCCTGCGATTGCGCATTGGTACGATAGAGAATCGCCACGTCCTTGGGTGAGAATCCATGCGAGGCCATGCGCGAACGTATCGTGCGCGTGATCATCTCGGCCTCTTCGCGGTCGTCGCGGCAGGCCAGCACCGTGATCTTCTCACCTTCATCGTTATCGGTCCAGAGGTCTTTCTTGAGCTGACCTGAGTTCCGCTTGATCACGCTGTGGGCAGCGGCAAGAATGGTCTTCGTGGAGCGGTAGTTCTGTTCCAGACGCACCACGGTAGCCTTCGGATAGTCCCGCTCGAAATCGAGGATGTTCCGGATGTCAGCACCGCGCCAGCGGTAGATGCTCTGCGCATCGTCACCCACCACACACAGGTTACCGTGGCGGGCGGCCAACATCGAGATCACCGTGTACTGGGCGCGGTTTGTATCCTGGTACTCATCGACCATAATGTACCGGAAGTGATCCTGGAGCGTGGCGAGCACGTCTGGATTGTCACGCAGCAGCACGATGGTCGCGTTGAGCAGATCGTCAAAGTCCATGGCGTTGCTCTGCCGCAGACGCCGCTCGTACTGTTCAAAGATCTGACCGGTCTGCTGCTCCACCACAGACTTGGCGCTGCGAGCATACTCCTGCCAGGAGATCATTGAGTTCTTTGCCGACGAGATCCTACCGCGCACGCCGCTCGGCGGCATCACCTGCTGCGAGATGCCGAGCTGATTCATCACGGCCTTAATGGCTGCCGTCTGATCGTCCGTGTCGTAAATCGTGAACGACGGTGTAAATCCAATCCGCTCGGCATAGCGACGCAGGATGCGGGCAAAGATCGAGTGGAACGTGCCGGCCCAAATCGAGCGCGCGGTCTGCGCACCAACGAGATGTCCGATGCGCTCTTTCATTTCTTGCGCGGCCTTGTTGGTAAAGGTCAGCGCCAGGATTTGCGTCGGCTCAATACCATTACGCAGCATGTACGCCAGCCGGTACGTCAGCACACGCGTCTTACCGCTGCCGGCACCGGCGATGATGAGCAAGGGGCCGTTGATGCTTCGTACGGCTTCGGCCTGAGCTTCGTTCAGGCCAGTAAGGAGCTCTTGGCCACGGGGCTGACCAGGATCGGAAGGGACGAGGTTGAGCATTGAGATGGGTTACTCCTCGCCGCCGCCGGACTTCTTCACATAGTCCGTGTAGTAAAATCCGTCGCCTTTGTAGATGATCCCGCCCCCTGAGATACGGCGCTCGACTTGCCCTCTGCCGGGTTCAGGTCCAGAACACAAACCCGGTGGACACGTCGTAAGCGCATCGTCCTTCATTGACTGTTGAATCTCAAACTGTGCGCCGCATGTACTGCAGCGGTACTCGTAGGTTGGCATCTGAAAATGATCGTGGTTTAGAGTTCGACAAAACCGGTCTTCTTGTACACCTTGCGAAGCACCTTTCGAGCGCGATCGCGGGCTGCCTCAGCCCCCTGACGCAGCGTTGCGCGCAGGGTGTCTTCGTCAGAGCGAAGCTCTGTGTACCGCTCTCGCACCGGACGCAGGAAGGCAACGATGGCCTCGCCCACGGCTTCCTTGAACTCGGCATAGCCGAGCCCCGAAAACTCATGCTCGATCTCGGGCATGGTCCGGCCAGTGGTAATCGAGTAAAGCGTCATGAGATTAGCAACGCCGGCCCGCTTTTCGTCGTACACGATATCGGTACCGGAGTCGGTCACAGCCCGCTTGACCTTGGAGCGGATAGCATCATCGGAATCGACCATGAAGATCGTGGCCCGCTCGTTCGGATCGGACTTCGACATCTTCTTGTCCGGTTCCTGCAGCGACATGATCTTGGCGCCGACCTTCGGGATGAATGGCTCGGGCACAGTAAAGGTTGGGCTGTAATGGAAGTTGAATCGCTCGGCCAGATTGCGCGTGAGCTCAAGATGCTGACGCTGGTCTTCACCGACGGGAACAAGGTCTGCGTTGTAGAGCAGAATGTCGGCCGCCATCAGGATCGGATACGTGAAGAGTCCGACGTTGACGTTGTCGGCATGCATTGTGCTCTTGTCCTTGAACTGCGTCATGCGCGAGCACTCTCCAAATCCAGTCAGACACGTCAGGATCCACGATAACTGTGTGTGTTCTGGAACATGTGACTGCACAAAGAGGGTCGAGACGTTTGGGTCGATGCCGGCGGCCATATACATGGCCGCAACGTCCAGCGTGCGTCGCCGAAGCTTGGCCGGCTCCTGCCGCACCGTAATCGCATGCAGATCTACCACACAGAACAGAGAATCATACTCGTGCTGCAACTCCACCCAGTTGCGCAGTGCTCCGCAGTACTGTCCGATCGTCAGATCGTTGGTGGGCTGCATGCCCGAAAGGATCACCTTGCGCGTTGGTTTTACGTCTTCCATGGACGGC
>JBILLF010000117.1:0-4747 GCA_044376225.1 Patescibacteria group bacterium
ATCTGCACCGGTGGATCATTTGCACCGAGGCACCCAATTCGTGTGGCCGTGTCTGCGCCAGAGATCACCGGTAACTCGTGTGCAACGATCGTTACGTCTTTCTGACTCTTGCAGCCGTAGGCATTTGTGACCGACAACCGGTAGGTATATGTGCCCGCAGAATCAAGGCGCACCTGTATGGAGGGCAGGGCAGGGTTGGACGTGATTGTAGCACGAGACGTCATTGGCCCGGTCCATAGGAGTGAGGTCTTTGCCGTATCGGATATCGTAGCTGCGATGACTGTTGATGTGCCGGCGCATACTCGTACGGTGTCTGGTGCAATGATTGTTGGCGGTGCTATCACCTGAACCGTAACGATCTCTTCTACTGGGCAGCCATTTGTGTCAAGAGCAATCACCCTGTACCGGTAGCGTCCGGGAGCCGCATGTGATGCCGTGGCAATCCGCTGGTTTGTATCCCGCAGATCGGATGCAAACGATGAGTCGCGTCTCCAGCGGTAGGCGATGGCACCGGCACCAGTGGGTTCCGAAGCGATAAGCCGAACAGGCTGATCGGTGCACACGAGCTTCGGCTCAGCAGTGGCGGTAATCGTGAATGCTGATTTGATTTCAACCGTCGTATAGACCGTATCAGCAACGCAGCCACCGCGCGCTGCTATCAAACGAACCCGGTATGTGCCCGCCTTGACGAACGTCTTTTGTGTACTCCGGCCAGTTGCTTGTGAGCTGTCATGTTCAAACCACCAATTCCAACTGGTGATCTCGGCGGAGTCTTTGCTTGATCCCGTGAAAGTGAGCGCTTTGCCGGGACAAAATGGGGGTTGCTTGACGTCGATTGATGTCCGGAGGTTACTGAATTTCGAGCCGGCGAGAAATCCATAGGAGTCAAACGCTGTCATCCCATACATCACACCGATCACACCCTTCCCTTGAGACGCATCTACGCTGTGAATGCCCTCCGGAACACGTACAGTGATGCATTGAATCTGCGGCGTGGCATCGATAGTGCTGTACACTACCGGTGATAAGGCTCGGCCCTGAATTGTTGTGAGCGACAATCCATCAATTGTGACATTCCCCAGCTCTGCTTTGTCACCGATGAGGGCAACGTAGAGGTTGTTCCGCCAGCCATCCTGCACCGAAGTAATCGTTGATGTTGGAGGTACATATGCGTTGAACACAAAACGATCGATTCGCTGCTCCAGCGGTGGAACGATGATCATAAATGGATCGCCAACACCACGAACGAGATCAAATCCATCATTGGCAGTCATTGCATACTGCGCAACGAGCACTGGCTTGTTCGCATCGATGGTGTAAGCCTTGTTCCCAGCAACGGTGTATTCGAGATATCCACCGGCGCTGCTGATCGTGGCCGACGTACCGTCGAATGTAAGCGATGTGCCCGGCTCGGAAGCAAGCACACGAACAATGAACTTCGTTGCGTAGGCTATCGGTGGCACAACGAAGGTGGTTCCCCATGTACGCGTGGGGGGGATCTGTTCGATCAAGTGGTCTCTGCTGAACTTCGACGTATCCGGCACAGCGCTTCGTTGGTGACCACTGAAGACGGCGATGCCATTGCAGCTGAGTCCTGAATTGAGCACGCGGACGAGTGTCCCGGTCAGATCATCTTTGGCCACGTCTGTCTGAATCTGATAGACGTCTCCTCTATTCAGTGTCACGGAATACGGAGCTCCTGCCGGACGTAGCCCGCCCCCTGACTTGGCAACTGGTGCTGTTGGTGTAATCTCAACCACCGTACCATCGGCATGCGCAACGACGGCGAGCTGACTTGCCCAGTCGAAACCAGACATCATGTAGTGACGGTAGCATGGCACGTAGTATTTGTCGCCAAGGGCCTGCACCGGCAAGATCATCGCAGCATCCGTGCTCATGAGTTCCGTGTTAAAAGCAGAAAGAGCGATTGGCTTGTCGGATGTAACGCGGATAGCTTTCTTTACGTTGACAACGTCACTGGTCGTTTGGTGAGCGCTCAACAGCATAACCTGATACGGCACGTTGCCATTAGGGGGAATCGTCAGGGTGTTGAGAAGCGTCGTGCCTTGATAGACATTGACTGTTGCGCCAGAATCGGCACTGAAGAACAGATAGGTGTTAGGTACGCCTGAGTTCTGCATGAACGTCAGCCAAAAATCTGTTCCCTTTGTTGAGATCGTCTGAGCCGTTGCATGTGAGCAACACAACAGTAGCGCGAGGACGATTATGGATCGAATGGCTGACACGTGTAAGCGTTTGGACCGAGGCGAAAATGAGCGGATATTCGAGCAGAAAATTACAAGGATATTGCATGTCTAAGACAGCATTCATAGCATTTCTGCTCGTTGGATCGGCAATGGTAAGCGCTCAGATCCCTTCGGGTGCTGTGGCCGCCAATCCTAACGTCGTGTACTATGCTGGCGGCATGTGCTCATTTTATGATGCCGGCGGCAAGAAGCTTCTCGACGTGGATGCAGCCGAGGCACTATGGTCATGTTCGCCGGCCACAGCTGCCTGGGTCGTTGTTACTCCCAAGTCAGGGGGCTATTACGAGTTCCCGAACTACACCAACACTCTATCGAAACTGCCACAACGAGAAATCATGCAGCCGTTTTGGAGTGGTGATACGATCTATCGTGAGGCAGTCCTGCTAACTGGTCCGAACTCCGTCTCGAAACTCCTTCATCAGCCAAAGAAGATTGTTGCGGTGACGAACTACAGCGGGTCTGTCACATACGATCAGGACGTCGACTACAAGATATCCGGACGAATGATCTCACAGGTATCATCTCGACCGTCAGCCACCTATGTAGCTAAGCAGGGTCTGCGCGGTAATGGTACCCCGAATGGATTGATCAATGTCGCCGCCACATCGTGGACGTATGTGACGTATGTCCCTGACCGCTCTGATTGGAGTCCACTTCCTCAATTGAGCAGTGCGGCAGCTCTTCCCAAAACGCGCAATCTGCTGCAGCAAAGAAAGCCCCTTAGGGTTCAGGCGCTTGGTATGAGTCTAACAGCCGGACTCAATGTGAGCGGGTTTGCCGGTGACCCAAAGAACTTTCCTCCGACGGACCCATACATGAGAGGCTACGTGGACCTCTTTTGTGACGAGATCCGCGCCCGATATGGGGTGGATGTGACCCTGCACAACAGCTCCTGCGGTGGCAAGACGATGGCGTGGGCAGAGAAGTACTGCGAGGCACTTGTGAATCCGAATAGGCCAGACCTCGTCATCATCGATATGGGGATGAATGATATCTGGGGAACAACAACGGGAGCTGCCTTCCGTGCGAGCATGGCGTCAACCATCGACAAGATCAGGGCCGGATGTCCAGATGCAGAGTTTATCCTCATCGGTAATATGCTACCTGATGTTACAGCACCCGGCGCGCCGAGCGACGGTGAAAAATGGATGTACGACTTCCTGCGTCAGCTGAACTCGCTTTCGCGTCCCGGCACTGCCGTTTTTGATATGACCACCCTCAGTGATAGTCTCTACTCACGGAAGGGGCCGTCATGCTTCACATCAAATTCGCTGCATCCAAATGACTATATGGCACGCTGGTATGCCCAAGGGCTTGCCGCATTGCTCGAACAATCCATCACAAATGTCGATGAGGAACACCGCCTCACGTACCAGCGTATGCAGCTGACGATCAATCCGAAGCCAGCCTCCGAGTACTTCACCGTCATTGTCGATGGTGCGCCCACAACGGACGATATCACTGCCTCAGTGCGTTCAATATCTGGTGAATTGGTAGCGTCCGTACCCCTTCATCAAGGGGCTAATGTTCTGTCACGTGCGCGCCTAGGGCTTGCTGCAGGCTGGTATCAGATCACCGTCCATTCCGGTAACGCATCCGCTCACACAGCATTCGTCGTCATAGAACAGTAAGCACCCCCGTAACTCAGTAATTCAGTAACTCAGTAATTCAGTAACTCCGTAATTCCTAACTTGCGTCCCCTTTTGGGAATCAGCGTATAGCGCAGCCCGGTAGCGCGCCACTTTGGGGTAGTGGAGGTCGTGGGTTCAAATCCCGCTACGCTGACTGAGCACGCGCTTCGCGCGTGGGACAAATGCAACGGGACGCGGCTCTGCCGAGGGACTCGCTGCGCGAGGGACTTTGCCAAGGGACGCGGCTTCGCCGCGGGACTTGCGCTTTGCGCGAGGGACTTTGCCAAGGGACTCGGCTCTGCCGAGGGACTCGCGCTTCGCGCGAGGGACTTTGCCAAGGGACTCGGCTCTGCCGAGGGACTCGCGCTTCGCGCGAGGGACTTTGCCAAGGAACGCTTCGCGGAGCTAGGCAGTCACCTGTAACCTGTAACCTGTCACCTGTAACCTGTAACCTGTCATCAGTCACTCAGCATTATTTCGTCGCAAAAGATGAAGGCTGGGTTGCCGGCGCCGGGGTGCCAGTTGGGAAGTAGACCGTAGGTGCGGGCGCGGACGCGGATGTAGCGGGTCTTGGTAGCGGGTAACGTGACCGTAAGATCTATGGTCTTAGCCTCCATGTCGTCAACAGGTGTGGAGTGGGTTGCCGTTCCGAGATCACGCCACGTCGCTCCGTCCTCGGATGTTTGGACCGACATCGAGGTGGGGAACACGATCCACGGGCGCACGTCTTGAAGGAATCCGGCACTGACGGAGCGCACTTCTGTGAGGCTGTCGAACTGGATCTCGACGTCCATGTCCTGACCCTGAATGCCGTGCCAGTCGCCCCTTCTCCAGATCACGGACCCACGA
>JBILLF010000013.1:0-48134 GCA_044376225.1 Patescibacteria group bacterium
GTCTGCAATCTTGACCGTTGTGATGAGACTGTCGACAAGCTTCGCAGTGGTGATCACGCTGTCAGCGATCTTGGCCGTCGTGATCGCACCGTCACGCACGTCAACCGTCGTGTTCGGTCCGTTTGGATTCTCAATTTGAATCGTGTTCTGGGGGCTACTCAGGTTCTGAATGCCCTGGAAGGTGATCGTGGATTCGATGTAGATCGTATCGTTGGTGCGCGTAACAGCCACGCCGTTGCGTCCATTGATCACCAGGTTGCCATCAGCACCGTTAAGAGAGCGCACAAAGCCCCGAGCTGCGATGCTAATGCTGTCGGCCAAGCCGGCACGCTCTGCACGTACGGCATACGGCACGACTGCCAAACGCGTCCGTGGAAACGGCGGCTGACCTGCCAGAGCCGTCTCGAGGTACACCTGGGTGTTGAAGAAGTCAACACCGGTCAGAGGCACGACCGATCCGAGATACAGGTTGAACAGACCCTTGGTGATGGTAGTACCCTGCGTCTCTTCCCACAGGAGGTTGCCCCCTGCCGGTGCATCATACATACGCAAGACGAGATCATACCTTCCGTCATCCAACGGCAAGCCAGTCGGCAACGTCAGCAAGCCCTGATAGCTTATCTGACGCTCGATCTGCGCATAGGTTGCCTGGACGGCAGCTGCCATAACGCCAAGCACGAAGAGCAAGGCAAGGCAAGGGCGAAGAAATCGGTTCATGGTTCTAACCAGATATGTGTTCATTATCGAGTGATGGTAAGGGGCTGTGAACGGCGGAATGCACGACCGGAGACAAGTGTCCCCTCTACCTCGTACATATACGTACCCGCCGGGAACGGCACCCCGTAATCGTCTACAGCATGAAGGAGAACGTCCTGCGAACCAGCCATCGACACATCGGCCGTAACTGTGCGCATGAGCTCTCCGAGCAGGTTGAAGACACGGATTGTAACGCGCCCGTCAACGGGCGTTGCAAACTTGATCGTCGTATGCGTCGTGAATGGGTTCGGATAGTTTCCGAATTCCGCGACCGGCTGGTCATCGGGCTGGTCATCAACGCCCACGATTCCAAAACGGAACGGGACCCAGAAGCCCTGATACAGTGCAGTGTTATCGGAGCGCACCTGCGCTGAAATCAACGCCTGCCCAACTGTGCTTGATAGTGCCGCAGACCCCGGTCCGGACGTCGAGAGCAATGTCGCTCCCGATCCGATCACGGATGACGTCAGTCGAGGTTGTGAGTATGCCGAATGAACTAGAAGAACTAGCCCAGTCAGCAATAGCGTACATATATGACGCATTTGCTGCTCCAGTACCTTTCGAATCACCTACAATCTATGGCACGATACTGCATTATCCAAACATTCCACGGTATTTGAGGCATGATTTTGTGAATACATTTACGCCTCAGTGTGGAAAACTTGCCAGAGTACTAGAAAACGTGCCTTTCGATTGACTGCGTAATTATACGTAATTCTTACGATGCAAATGCGACTAGTTATCAACATAGCAAAGCCCACCCACAGGTGGCAGCAGGTTGGGGACCTGCGGCTACCCGTGGGTGGGCGTGCGTATGATTAGGTGTGCTCGAACCGGCTAGGAGCTGCAAGCCGATTCAGTTGCGATCGATAGGACTAGTATCCGAGAAAGACAAAGGCATTGAGATTGACGCTTGCCTGTCGGTTGTTGATTGGGATCATGGGCGTCCAGTCATTGACGACGACCTCGTGCATGTGTTCACCGTCGAAACCAAGATCAATTCCCGTCTGAGCTGGTTCGATCGCCCCTGGCGCTGGCCCGGGAGTGGTAGTGATCTCGTCAAAACTGGCCGGTGGGCCTGCATCATCAGGTTCGGTACCATAATTGAAGGTATGACTGTGACCTGGATCCAGGACCTGGTGCGTATGTCCCCCGGAGCTGGAGGTCCAGCCAAACAGCGGAGGAAGGTTTTCTTGATAGATCGTAAAGTCGTTCACCCCGGTTATGGACCCAAGCTCCTCTGTGCCGTGACCGCCGCTTCCCAGCTCATCACGGTGCTTGATCACATGGTCCCGCGTATCCGGCAGATTGCCACTGAAGCCAAGACTTGCCGCATTAGCCTGCGCCACTGCCGGCAACGCGGTAATACTCTGTCCGTTCAGTCGGTACCACCCCTTGTGATTGGACGTTGAATAGGAGTACTTGACGTCACCGATCTCGGCCACCAGCGATGCCGGTAAACGGCCGGAGGCATCCAAGACCACAATGTTCTGAGCCGTGTTGATGTTCGGATCCATCGCCTGAGCAGCCGCGCGAATGGCGCTGACCATTCGTGA
Source organism: Patescibacteria group bacterium (assembly GCA_044376225.1). Lineage (GTDB taxonomy): Bacteria > Bacteroidota > Ignavibacteria > Kapaibacteriales > Kapaibacteriaceae > UBA10438. The sequence continues at coordinate 2,313 of JBILLF010000013.1, forward strand.
ACCCGTCGTAGCGGACGTTGATAGCGTCGGGTTCGGATATGTGCCGGAAAGGTCGCCCCCTGCCGCACCATTCGGCGGCAGTGAGGATGGGATCGTTCCGGGTGCAAGATCCAAGGTGACGATCGTACCATCCGAGATCTTCTCGCTCGTTACAGCATTGTCAGACAGCCGACCAGTGGTGATCGCACCCGGAGCGATCTTGTCCGTTGTTACTGCAGCGTCTAAGATTTTGGAGGTCGTAATGGAATTGGTTCGGATGAACGGGGCTGGGTAGGTCCCGATCAAGTCGCCTCCGGCAGAAACGATGTACGGGAAGTCTCCTACGGAGCGGTTGGAGATGACCAGGATGCGCCCCCTGTCATCGACGGTGATCTGCGGAATGTTCATCTCGTTACCATACGTCCCGGGTGTAACGCCCGTCGCGCTGAGCTTTGGACTTGAGACGGACCCGTCAGCAAGCTTTGCGGTTGTCACTGCTCCGTCGAGGATCTTTGGCGCACTGACGGCGGCATCGACAAGCTTGTTCGTGCTGACCGCTGCGTCGGCAAGCTTCTGTGAGGTGATCGCCGCAACAGCCACCGAGGGTGACGGATAGGTACCTGTCAGATCGCCACCGGCAGCACCATTGGGTGGCAACGATGATGGGATCGACCCAGAGGCCAGCTTCGATGAAGTGACACTTCCATTAGCCAGTTCATTTGACCCAACAGAACCCGGGGCCAATTTTGCCTGAGTGATCGCACCGTCACGAACATCGATACCAGCATTGGGACCATTGCCGCTAAAGATTCGTATGGTGTTGTCAGGGCTGTACATGGATTGAACTCCAGTGGGCTGAACGGTTGACTGCATAACGAGAGTGTCCCCGTTCTGAGTGATAGACACGCCGTTGCGCGCACGGATCTGAACGCTGCCCTGCAGACCGTTCAATGATTTGACAAAACCGTTCGCCCCCTGCGTCAGCGCCGTGGCACTGTCGGCAAGCATCGAACGAATTGCCATCGGCACCATGGCGATCCGTGTGCGGGGAAACACAGGCCCACCGACGATGGCCGTCTCGAGAAAGAGCGGGCCTGCCATGTTCACACCTGTGAGCGGGATCTGATCACCAAGATAGATGTTGAAGAGTCCTCGCTTGACCAGCGTTGAGTGATTTTCTTCCCATAGTAGTGTACCGCCTGACTCAGCATTGAACAGCCGCATGACAAGTTGGTAGTTGCCGTCGTTCACAGGTTCACCGCTTGGTTGCGTTAGCAGTCCCTGATAGGATATCACGCGCGGCAGTTGTGCCTGCGCAAGTCCAACGGACAACATGAGAAGTACAACAAGGACGGAGACTGGTCGAATTGAGATGAGAGTTTTCATGATTTGGTTTTCCTGGTTGTGGTAGGGGGCTTAGTGAATGAGATGAACGATTTGATGCAGCCGCACTGGTAGTCCGTCAGTCACGTATCCGTGTACTTCGATCACATACACTCCAGCCGGAAGCGCAGCGCCACGATCGTCCATCGCTTCAATGGAAACGACCGTCTCCGTCCCTTCCGTGGCGGTAGATTGAATCTGACGGACGCGTTCGCCGGCCATCGTTACCATGACAACCTCGATCTCTCCTCGCAGCACGCGTGGAATTCGAATGTCGACCCGAACGGAGAATGGATTTGGAAACACATGCAGCCGCTCGGACGGCTCGCCGAGTGATCCAACTGATACGACTTCGAATTGCCGCGGGACCCAGAAGCCCTCAAAGAGGAGGACCGATCCTGAAGAAAACCTGCTTGAATTGACGACCTGTCCAATCGTGCCGGACAGAACAACGTCGCCGGGTGTGGCGGAGGCCTCAATGACTCCGCCGCACCCGATGACGTGCGACTGCAGTTGGAGCTGTGCCAGCCCCCTGCCGGGATATCCCAATACCACTACTGTGGTAAACAATATGACGATACGGTGTACCATAAACCATCCTTTCAGTGATGTTCATGGCAACACTAGGTTGATATTCGAAGGGGCTCGCTACGACGAATCTTGACGCCGCGCTCCTTAGGCGAAATCTTCGCACAGATGCCGCACTACGTCAACAACAATGACGTAATCAATACCGAGCTACCGCCCGACGTAAGGGATTGGGTCTGTCATGCCGACTTGCGCGAAGCCGCGCAGACGCAATGCACAGGAATCACACGTGCCGCAGGCTATATCTTGACGTGCATAGCAAGACCATGACAGGTCGAGTGGCGCAGAGAGCTGCATGCCGAGCTGCACGATCTGACTCTTTTGCAGATGTATAAGGGGCGTATGAATCGAAATGTGAGTTCCGGGCTTAGTACCGGTATTGATCACTTGTTCAAACGCACGGAAGAACACATCACGACAATCTGGATATCCGCTGGAGTCTTCCTCGACAGCCCCAATGAAGAGTGCTTCGGCCCCAACAACTTCGGCCCAGCTGGTAGCGATAGCAAGGATATTCGCATTGCGGAACGGCACATAGCTCGTTGGCACATCTGCACTCGCTACTCCAACGCCAGTCTCGCACAGGGGCGAGGTGGAGATCTCTATGCGTCGGTCGGTTAAACTGCTGCCGCCTATGGCAGCGAGGTGTGAGATATCGACGACAAGTCGATGCTCGATGCTATAATGATCGCAGATGTCGTTGAATGCCTGCAGCTCACGTTCCTGCGTGCGCTGACCATAATTCACATGAAGCGCATAAACGCCGTAGCCATCACTGTTAGCACAGGCAACCGTCACACAGCTGTCCATTCCGCCGGAGAGCAGAACAACGGCCTTCCTGGCTGTGACAGTCGGACTCACTCTTCCATCACTTCCACTTCTTTGGCCGAGAGGATCTTGTCGATCTCTGCTACGTACTTATCAGTGGCCTTCTGCACATCGTCCTCACCACGCTTGCGATCGTCTTCGCTGTAGTGTTCTTTCTTTTCGGCCACCTTCAGCTCTTCATTGGCATCACGGCGCACATTACGCACAGCGAGCTTGCCTTCTTCAGCGATCTTCTTGCACTGCTTGACGATGTCCTTACGTCGCTCTTCAGTGAGGGGCGGAACAGAGATGCGAATCACCTGACCGTCGTTCTGCGGCGTGATGCCAAGGTTAGCGGCGAGGATAGCCTTCTCGATGCCGGACAGAATGGTGCGATCCCACGGCTGGATCATAACCGACCGGGCATCGGGAACGGAAACACTGCCCACCTGACCGATCGGGGTCAACTCACCATAGTACTCAACACGCACGCTGTCGAGCATCGATGCTGATGCCCGCCCAGTGCGGACCTTGGCTAATTGCTGCTGTACGTGATCGACGGCCTTGGACATGTTGTCACGGGCAGCATCGACGATTTCCTTTACCGGCATGAGATCACTCCCTAACGATAGTGGCAACCGGTTCGCCGAGAAGAAGGCGACGCAGGTTGCCACGTTGGTTCATGTTGAAGACGAGGATCGGCTTGCTGTTTTCGCTCGCCATAGTGATGGCCGTCATATCCATCACACGAAGATTACGCTCAAGAGTTTCTTTGTAGCTGATCTCCGAAAAACGCCGCGCATCAGCATGCTTCTCGGGGTCTTTATCGTACACTCCATCAACGCGCGTGCCCTTGATCACGACATCGGCTTCGATCTCCACTGCACGCAGCACAGCAGCCGTATCCGTCGTGAAGTAAGGATTTCCAGTGCCGGCTCCGAAGACGACCACTCGCCCCTTTTCCAGATGGCGCATGGCGCGTCGTCGGATAAAGCCTTCGGCAATCTGCTCCATTTGAATGGCTGTTTGCAGACGAGTGGGAACACCCAGCAACTCGAGTGCATTCTGGAAGGCGATACAATTGATCACGGTAGCCAGCATACCCATGTGGTCACCGGAAACCTTATCGATGCCCATCTGCTCGGCCTGCATTCCGCGGTAGATGTTACCACCACCGAACACAATTCCTATCTCAACGCCCAGGTCATGGGCTTCCTTGACGTCTTCAGCAAACGAGCGAAGCGCCACGGCATCAATGCCGTAGTGTTGTTCGCCCATGAGCGATTCGCCACTGAGCTTTAGCAGGATACGCTTGTAAAGCACGGACATGGAGCCCCTTGCCGATGTCGTTAGATCTTGTCGCCCAGATTATACCGGAGGAAAGATACGATCTTGACGTCGGCACCCGCAACCTTTGAGATCTCGGCAACAACGTCGGAAACCTTCTTGGAGGAGTCCTTGACGAAGACCTGCTCCAGCAGGACGTTCTCTTCATAGAACTTGCCCAGACGACCTTGTGCGATACGCTCGGCGATGTCTTCCTTCTTGCCTTCCTGGATCGCCTGCTGCTTGTAAATCTCAATCTCCTTCTCAAGCGTCGAGGTGTCAACCTGTGAACGCTCAACAACAAGCGGCTGCATGGCAGCGATCTGCATGGCAACGTCACGCATGTGTGGCTTGAGATCATCCGAGCCGCCGGTGCCGGCAAACTCGATCATCACGCCAAGGCGCGAACCTGCGTGGTTGTAGTCTGTAACGAATCCGTCGGTAGCAACGCGCGCATAGCGACGCAGCCCGATCTTCTCGCTGAATTTGGCAAGGATCTCGTCACGCAGATTGGCAAGGGTCTTGCCGTCATGCGTCGCGTTCCAGAGCTCATCTTCGCTGGCAAACGGTGTGGCCAGAACTGCATCGCAGATGGCGTTGGCAAACGCAACGAATTCCTCGTTGCGGCCTACAAAGTCCGTTTCGCAGTTGACTTCGACGATGGCGCCAATCTTGCCGTCGGTTGATGTCTTGGCAAGTACGATCCCTTCGTTCGCTTCACGGTCGGCACGCTTTGCAACCGATGCAGCACCGCGCTTGCGAAGCCACTCGATCGCTGCCTGCATATCGCCACCCGCTTCTTCGAGGGCCTTTTTGCAATCTGCCATACCCGCGCCGGTCTTCTCGCGGAGTTCCTTGACGGTTTGTGCGGTAATCATGACGTGATTTCCTTCGATTTCGATGTTGAGGTGTTTGTTGGTAGGGGGCTTATTCTGCGCCTTCGGGCTTACCGCCCTTGCGCGTGCGAAGCTGACGGCGGACCTTAGACTCGTCTCCGTCCATTTCCTTAACGGCGGCTTCACCAGCGGCAGCAAGGTCGGCTGTCTTGGCGCGGGCCACTTCACGACCGTCAACGATCGCATCGGCAAGGACCTTGAGGATCAGCTCAACGGCCTTGATCGAATCGTCGTTGGCCGGGATCGGATAGTCAACTTGTGTAGGATCAGAGTTCGTATCAACGATACCAATCACTGGAATACCAAGCGTCTTGGCTTCCTTGATCGCAAGGTGCTCCTTCTTGATGTCTACCACCACGAGCATGCCCGGGATACGGGTCATGTCTTCAATACCGCCGAACACCTTGCGCAGACGATCGCGCTCGCGGCTGAGCATAAGGCGCTCTTTCTTGGTGATCTTCTCAAACGTTCCGTCGGTTTCCATCTTATCGATGGACGACAGACGCTTGATCGACTTACGGATGGTCGCAAAGTTGGTGAGCATACCACCAAGCCAGCGCTCGCAAACGTAGTTCGATGAGCTGCGCTTGGCTTCGTTCTCGACCGAGCCTTTGGCTTGGTTCTTGGTTCCGACAAACAGTACGCCGCGACCCTGTGAGGCAATCTCTTGGGCTGCATCGCGGGCAATGTCCACGAGCAACTGCGTCTTGCGCAGGTCGATGATGTGGATTCCGTTGCGCTCCATGAAGATGAAGGTGCGCATAGCCGGATTCCAGCGGCGGGTAAGGTGTCCGAAATGTGCTCCGGACTCGAGCAGTGCTTCAATGCTGACTGCTGCCATGATAAACCTCTTCGGTTGTTATGGATGATACCTCTGCGTGGTTCGAACCGCCGGACCCGTGAATGTCTTCCCGGGCTCCACCGACGGAATCCCCACGCATGTGTTGATTTAGCGTGTTTTGATCGATCTCGACGTCGAAGCTTATCGCTTCGAGAACTGGAAGCGCTTACGGGCCTTCTTCTGACCGTACTTCTTGCGCTCAACCATGCGAGGGTCGCGTGTCAGAACTCCCGCCGGGCGAAGTGCCGAGCGCAACTCTTCGTTGTACTCAACAAGTGCACGTGCCACACCAAGGCGCACAGCTCCAGCCTGACCACTCTTACCACCGCCACGCACGTTCACGAACACGTCAAACTGCATGTTGGTCTTGGTCAGCTCCAGCGGAAGAATGGCATCACGGCGGTAGTTCTCTACCGTGAAGTACTCCTCGATTGGCAGACGGTTCACCATGACGTGTCCCGTTCCGCTGGTGAGTCGAACCTGAGCGACTGATGTTTTGCGACGGCCTGTTCCAGTATAGGTCTTCATTTCTTCTCCGATTTCACTTCGTACCGAGGTGGAGGTATGGGAGCTCGTAGTTCTTCGGCTGCTGCGCCGAGTGCGGATGCTCGCTTCCGCTGTACACCTTGAGCTTCTTGACAATCGCGCGGCCAAGAGAGTTCTTCGGGAGCATGCCCTTGACGGCCAGCTCGACGATCTCTTCTGGCTTTGTCTTCATGATGTTCGTGAACGAACGCATACGTCCGCCGCCCGGATACCCCGTGTTGTGGAAGTACTCCTTCTGCTCGGCGCGTTTGCCCTCGAGGACCACCTTATCGGCGTTGATGACGATCACGAAGTCGCCACAATCCACGTGTGGTGTGAAGAGCGGCTTATGCTTGCCGCGCAGAAGGGTGGCGATCTGCGTTGCAAGACGACCAACCGTGCAGTTGGTGGCATCAACGACAAGCCAGTCGCGCTGCACATCTTGCTCGCGTACAGAGCGGGTGATATTTCCGTGCTGATTCATACCGATTCTTCCTCCCCGTCGAGGGGGTTCAATGACGTGTTGGTTTTACCAGAGCTTGCAAACATACGGGAGTGAGCTATTTCTGCCAAACAGCTGACGCAAAAGTGACGGCACTTTGTGTTTCTTCCTCGTGCCAGACCTGGTACAGCCCAATATCTCCGCGCCCCGGCTGAACACAATTCAACGTCAGGACGGTTGGGGCAAACCCGCAGATGCGGTATTGGTTGTCGACATTTTCGATAGCCCGACGATAGCGTTCGGCGACCCCGTCGGCAAGCAACTCGAGTAACTCGCGGTCCGACGCTTCCACAGCTGACATAAGCTGAACGGCATCAAGAGGGTCGCCGAACTTTGGGCCAACATGAGCTAAGTCGCCAGATATCAACCAGATAGGCCTTCTCCCGCTAGCCTCCACAACCTCCTGAATGCGTGCCGTCCATTCCTGTAGAGCCCCTTGCTCAAAGATGGCGGTGGTGACAAGGACCGGCAGGATGGCCACGTCACGTCCCTCCCAGAGATATCGAAGGGCCACGGCGTGAAGCTCGAGCGAATGCTCCGGTTTGTGAGCGATGTCAGCCTCGGCAATGGCAAGGTCATGGTCGATCACAGGCAGAGTGCCGATCGGGGTCTCAAACGGCTTGTTGGAGACGATCACGGGATGGTCCGACCAGTAGTGGGACGTACCGATCATCACCACCAGGTCAGCCGGACTCTCGGCGATGGCGTTAAAGGCCTGACCGTACACCTCCGGTGCTACCCGAAAATCAATATGCGGGATAAGGGCCGCCACCGGCTCTGCCGTTGCAACATCGTTCTGCAAGGGGGCTTCCCCTCTCCTTTGAACAATGCCAAGAACGTCACGGCAGAAGGCACGGAACTCCTCTGGATCGGCCGGATAGGTCGAGCCGGCACAGACCATGGGGCGAGTGGAAAGCGCGTGCCATGCCTGCTGCGTCAAGGCGTAACGACTTGCAGCGTCCGGCCCCTCGAAAAAGCCCATTTCCTCAAGCTGTCGAACGAACAGGATGACTCGCCGGATCTCGGGACCGTCGGGGTCGACGCCAGCAGCCAGTGCGAGATCATCCGATGTAGTCTCGCCATCACAAACTGAAAGAACTTCGATCATGTCTGCATGCAGCATGATGGGCCCGTCGGCTACTCCAAATGGATCATGCAGAACGAGGTAGCTCTCACCGTCCTCGGCATGTGACGTGACGGATATCTCCGCCCGAAGTCGAGGCAGGATCACGAGCGTCCAATGGTGCGCTGAAGTTTGCGCACCACCCATACTCCGGCTCCCCCGCTAATGGCGAAGAGCACCGAAGCAAGGAGGAATAGACTCTCCCCCGTAACAACTGCGGCGACGATGGTCAGCACCACGCAAACGATGGAGCAGACGAGGATCAGGGTCAGAGCCGAAGAGAGCGACGTCTTGGTTTTCATCGGGTGTTTCTCACGTTCGTGTTGGTTCGATACGACGCTACGTAATCGATGTAGTTTTGAGCGCTTTGCTCGAGCTTCTCACACTCGGCATCGGAGAGTTCGCGCACGATTTTCGCCGGCACTCCAGCCACGAGTGTTCTTGGGGGAACCACGAAACCCTCTCGCACCACAGCCCCTGCGGCAACCATGCTGTGATGGCCGATCACGGCTCCATCAAGGATGGTGGCGTTCATACCAATCAGGGAGTAGTCTTCGACGGTACAACCATGCAGCATGACGCAGTGACCGATGGTCACGCCATTACCGATCGTCAGCGCATGCTTGTTGCACGTGACGTGCAACATGGAAAGGTCCTGCACATTGGTGCGCTCTCCGATGCGGATCTGATGTACATCACCGCGGATCACAACGTTAAACCACACCGAGGAGTCTTTGCCGATGTGCACGTCGCCGAGGATCACAGCTCCGTGGGCAACAAACACGGTCTCATCAACCGTGGGCATGATGTCTGCATAGGGAATGATCATAGCTCCTCTTGGTGCTTAGCCTCTACGTGCAAAATGCGCCGTGCGTCCGTCAATCTTCCATTGGTCAAGGTTGGCCATCATATAGGCACGCGCCTGATCCTCTTCGTTGTGAATGATGCCGTCGAGAATAGCTTCTTCGATCATCCACTTGATGTAGCCAACTTCGCGGCACGGCCCCATTCCAGTGATGGCCATGATCTCTTCCCCACGCACTGGACTCTGGAATGATCGCAGATGGTCGCGCTCCTGCACATCGATAAGCTTCTGCTCAACTGCATCGTAATTCCGAAGGTATTTCTGCGCCTTAGCAGGGTTGCGCGTTGTAATGTCCGCACGACAGAGCGTAAAGAGGTCGGCAATACCGTCTCCGGCTTGAACGGCAAGACGACGGATAGCCGAATCGGTCACCCCCTCATCAACAAGCTTCATGGGACGCTGATGAAGACGCACCAGTGATTCGACGTACTCAAGGTGGTGCATCGGCAACTTCATCCGGCGAAAGATCTTCTGCTGCCAGCGTGCCCCGACCTCCTCGTGTCCATGGAATGTCCAGCCCGTACCGGGAATGAACTTCTTAGTACGTGGCTTAGCGATGTCATGCATGAGCGTTGCAAAGCGCAACCAGACATTGTCGGACATCCGCGCCACGTTGTCCACCACCTGCAGGGTATGCAGAAAAACATCTTTGTGTCCGTACTCCCGGGAACCGGCCGTAACGAGTTCAACACCAGCGAGGTTGTGCACCTCGGGAAACACATAGTTCATCAGTCCGGTGTCCTGAAGAATCTTCAGCCCAATACTCGGACGGTCCGAAGCAAGGATCTTGAGAAACTCGTCCGTGATACGCTCCTGCGAGATGATGGCAATGCGATCGGCCATCGACGTCATGGCCGTGAGTAGAGCTGGATCAACGACAAAGCCCAACTGTGCAGCAAAGCGCGCTGCCCGCATCATCCTGAGCGGGTCATCGCTCATGGTCACGACGGGGTCAAGAGGCGTGCGCAGAAGCCCCCTCTCAAGGTCCTTGATGCCATCAAAGAGATCGACGACGTGTCCTAGGCGATCCGGATGAAGGTCAGCTGCTAGAGCATTGACGGTAAAGTCACGCCGCCGAAGGTCATCGTCAAATGAACCCTCGACCACGACCGGCTTGCGGGAATCGGCGCGATACTCTTCACGTCGGGTTCCGACGAACTCGATGTGATGGTCACCCACCGGCACGAGAGCCGTGCGGAAGCGCTCATACTCCACACACTTGGAATTGAAGAGATTCGCAACCAGACGCGCAAAAACCAACGCATCGCCTTCCACCGTGATGTCGACATCCGTGCGGGCACGCCCCATCAGAGCGTCGCGCACGTATCCGCCCACCACGTGGGCACGCACGCCATGCTCATGCGCGAGTGCGGCAATGCGCAGCAGCACGGCATCCGTGATGTCGATCATCGTCATTGAATGTACACCGCTATGGGAGCCGAGTTTCCCGCATCAGCCTTGGTAGCTGGGAACATCCTTGATCTGGCGCACGCCGGAGCTTCCCTTATCACGACGCTCCATGGCAACCAGAGCCGAGGCATAGATCTCGCGCCAGGTAAGGCCAAATTTCACCATCAGCTCTTCTGGATCGCCGGAACCGCCAAAGGAATCCTTCACGCCCACGAACTCAATTGGTACCGGTGCATTCTTGGCGGTACACTCTGCCACAGCACCACCGAGTCCGGCGTGAACCTGATGTTCTTCGGCCGTAACGATACAGCCGCACTCGCGGGCGGCCTGCGTGACAGTTGCAAAGTCGAACGGTTTTACGGTGTGGACGTTTACGACACGAGCAGAGATACCCTTCTTGGCTAGCTCCTTTGCTGCCAGGATACTCTCCCACACAAGCGCACCGTTGGAGATCAACGCAACGTCGTTCCCATCCATCAGAACATTCGCCTTACCTAGCTCGAACGGCGAGTCTTCGGTCGTGAACATTGGCACAGGTGAACGTCCGAAACGGATGTAGGCTGGCCCAACCTTCTCGCCCATGGCAACGGTTGCCTTACGGGCTTCGTAATAGTCGGCCGGAACGATCATTGTCATGTGCGGAAGCGTGCGCAGGAACGCTACTTCCTCAAGCACCTGGTGCGTTGCACCATCCGGCCCGACGCTAATGCCGGCATGACCGCCGCCGATCTTGACGTTGGATTCATTGTACGCCACCGAGATACGCAGCTGGTCGGCATTGCGCAGCGCACAGAAAGCCCCGTACGAAGCAAAGAACGGGATCTTGCCGCTCAGGGCAAGGCCGGCCGCGATCGTTGTGGCGTTCTGCTCGGCAATGCCGATCGAAAAGAACCTATCTGGGAACTTCTCTTTGAAAAGCGACGTCATCACCGAGCCGGTGATATCGCCACCAAGAACGACAACATTGCTATGGCGCTCGCCAAGATCGACGAGTCCGTCGCCAAAGCCAAATCGCGTGGGTTTTTGTCCGAGAAGTTCCATCAGGTTTCAGGTTACGGGTTACAGGTTTCAGTTTCGTCATTCCCGCGAAAGCGGGAATCTATCGCCTTGGACCCCAGCCTTCGTTGGGGGTGCCGGACGCGTCACGGCATGACCGACATTTCTTCCAAGGCTGCGATCGCCTGCTCCTTCGAAGGGGGCTTGCCGTGCCACTCGAACTTGTCGTTCATGAACGAGACGCCATGACCCATATAGGTCTTGGCGATGATAGCCGTTGGCTTGCCGGTCTTGTTGCGTTGATTTTCGAGGAATCGATCGAAGCCGCGCATCAGATCGGCAAAGTCATGGCCATCAACAACAATGGTGTCGAATCCGAACGACTCGCACTTTGCGTCGATTGGGTAGACGTTCATGACATCAGGCACGCGCCCATCGATCTGACAGTCGTTGTTGTCGATGAGCCAGCAGAAGTTATCGAGGCCAAAATGCGATGCGGCCATTGCGGCTTCCCAGACAGATCCCTCCTGAAGTTCACCGTCACCCGTAAGGGAGAAAACGCGCCGGTCGTTCTTGTCCACCAGCTTGTCGCTCATGGCCATACCGACGGCGATTGAGATGCCTTGGCCGAGTGAACCGGATGACGTCTCGACACCCGGAAGGTGCATGTCGCGTCCGGGGTGACCCTGCAGGCGGGTGTTGTATTTGCGCAGGGTCTCCTGCTCTTGCTTTGGATAGCAACCGGCATTGGCCAAAGCTGCGTACATCACCGGTGCCATATGGCCGGCCGAAAGCACGAAGCGGTCATGCGAAGTATCATCCATAGCGGCGGGATTGTATCGCATGTATCCGCCGAAATACAAGACGGCAAAGATGTCAGCCGAGCCAAGTGGTCCGCCACTATGGCCTGAGCCGGCCCGAACCAGCATGCGAACAATGTCGCGCCGGATCTCATTGGCGATCGGGGCAAAACCCTCCGGAGCACGACGTTCGTTGGGGAACGTGGTCGTGTTGAAGTCCAGGGAAGCCTTGATTTCTTGTGTCATGGTTCTGCACGTGTGTGGATAGTCTCGATTGCGGCCCGAAAAATAAGAAAACAAGCCCTTTGGGGAGTTTCCGAGGAGAATCCATGGCACGAACATTGCTTAATAGAGCCTCAGAGCATTACATCAGAGTCCTGCAATAGAAGGGTGTTTATTATGCGAAGGACCCATCGCCTTGTTCGAGTTTTCCAGATCCTAACTCTAACCCTTGCGCTGGCGCATGGCTATGCTTCATGTGCCGCCCAGGACCGCAAGCCCCTTACTTTCGAGACAGTGATGAACTCCGGCAATGCCGGAACGGAATTCTTCATTGCAATTCCGCCAAATGAAATCTTGCCCTTTCCGGTGGAGGGCTTGGAGATCTATGTGGCATCGGAACAGGACGCAGCGGTCGAAGTGTACGATTACGCGACCGATAAGACTTTCCGCTTTACCAATAAGTCCAATCAGATCAGAACGATAAGCGATCGAAACGTACTCAACTGGTCCATGGAGGTTCGCGATGCCGAAACTCCGCAGCGAAAGGGGCTTCGCATCACATCAGACAAGCCCATTTGTGTGAGCGTTGTCAACTCAAAGGCGACGACGACCGACGCCTACCTTGCCATCCCTGTGAGTTCTTGGGGAACTGAACATCTCGCCGTTTCCTACTCCGATTTTCGGGAGTTCAAGCCATGGTCCGGGGGCTTTATCATCATCGCAAAGGAACCGACCTCGATTGATATTCTTCTGAGAGGCAGTGGAAAGAATGATGCCAAGACATCGGGCGGACGAATGATTGGCGATCGTTTTTCGGTTACTCTCGACGAAGGCGAAGTGTACATGGTCCATGGCGACGGACAAACTCGGGGAGTGTTTGACCTCACGGGTTCGCTGATCAGATCCAGCAAGCCTGTGGGCGTCATTGGATTCCACATGCGCACGACCATTCCGAACATGCTCATCAATGGCAATGGCCGGAACCACCTTTGCGAGATGCTTCCGCCAACCTCAGTGTGGGGGAAGCGCTACTCCACAATTGAGTTGCGAAGAACAAGGCTATTGGCTGGCCGCGGTGATGTGTTCAAGGTCGTGGCTAAAGATGACCAGACAAAGTGGACCTGCAAGTACTACGACAAATCCAGCGGGAAGTTACTTGGACAACGTGGAGGCCTGCTTCAGAAAGCTGGCGATTTTCAGGACGAGACACAGGCAACTCAACCAACGGCTCTTGTTGAGGGATTTTCCGTGTGGGAGGCAGACAAGCCGATCCTCGTTATGCAGTATTCGTGTTCATCAAGCTGGGATGGGGACCAGATTTTAGATCCATTTATGGTAACCGTTTGCCCCGAAGAACAATTCACCACAGGAGCTGCGTTTCAGCTTCCCACGATGAGTCAGTTCACGAAGCACTATTTGAACCTCGTGGTCAAAACTGACACCACAGACAACGTCGCGATGGAGGAGAATCTGAAGTCTCTTGCTATCGACGGCACTCCGATCTGGAGCCACCCACAGGCCGACAAGACGTCACTTCTTAACGCGCGTATGCCAAATGGCCTTTTCTGCGCATCCGTTGAATTTGGCACTGGTACGCAGGCACACCGCATCACGGGGAACGGACGCGTGCGCTTCGGCGGATATGTGTACGGTTACGGTGCTGTTGATGCCTATGGTTTGCCGCTCTCAACAGTGGCTGTGGAAGTGGTCAGGACAGTTGACACGATGCCCCCAACCGTTGAGGTCGCCGAAATCCCAGGTCAGTGCGGTGGGTATCGTGGAGTAGCCAGTGAAATCAGAAATACCCCCAACCCACCGAGCACTACACCACAGAATGGCGACCAAGTCGAAACAGGAATTGCCTCCATCGACACCGTAGCCGGACGCAGGAGCTTCAACTATCAACGCAAACTCATCTCATCCAGCGATTTCCCGCCAAGCCCATCCTACAAGGTGTTCAGGTACGAATGGACCGTGAACGATGCCACCAAGCCTGCACGTGTCATATACTCTGCCCGCGACTTCGCTGGAAACACCACCCTCGATACCCTGACGTACACCCCAGCCACATCCGTCGATACGGCAAAGCCTGTCATTATCCGCAAGACATCGAAGCCTGCGTTGTGGGACATTGTTGTCACGGAGAGGACAAACTACCCCGACCCACCAAGAGACTGCGCCGAGCCAGGAGATCAACGTGACAGGGGGCTCGCAGAGGTCACCGTTGAGCGCGTCAACATGCGGCTCATCGGAGACACCATGAAGTTGTCTCCAGATTCTATGGTACAAAAGACGGAACTCAGCGTCTTTGTTGAAGATATCAGCCAGAAGGCCTCGTGTATCATCAATGCTCGAGACCGCGCCGGAAACATCGCACGAGACACCATCGTATACGATCCGACGACGGATGTGTACCAGGAGCAGACGGCACCAACCGCTATCCGTATCACCCTATCTCCAGACGGTCAATCCGTGACGGCAACCCTTCCGGAAGGGATAGCGGGCCTGACCTTGGGGCTGTACGACCTGCAAGGACGACAGCTGAAGTCCATACCCCTCAACGACGCCAGAACCGTAAAAGTTACGCTTTCAGAACTCCAGATAGGGGTGTACGTCATTTGCGCATCCGGAGCGGACCGACTCTGCTCCGCACCCATCATATACGCCCCCTGATGACGGCACACTTTTGGGTATAAATGGGGCCCGTTTTCGGGAGCCCCGTAGCAACTTTTTGTTTATTATCGGGTTATTGGGCGAGAATTAGGGTTCTTGCCCGGGGGCTCAGTGTCTTCACTGACGTCCCCCGGAGCATTGTATGCCGTCCCTCTCGTCCACTCTGACGACGACATTTTTTCGTTTGGAGGCTTCATGCTTAAGCACTACGCTTACCTGTTTCTGTTCACGGTGGCACTTGTTGTCAGCGCCACGACTTCGTCCATGGCACAGCGGAAAAAGCCAACTGCTGATCAGGTGATGAATACTGGCAGCCAAGGCACAGAGTTCTACTTTGCCATCCCGCCAAATGAGATTCTGCCATTTCCAGTGGAGGGTCTCGAGATTTACGTTGCTTCGGCATTCGATGCAAACGTGACTCTCTTTGACTATGCCGGCGACAGGGAAACCCGCTTCAAGCTAAAGTCTTACGAGGTCAAGACCTTGAGCGATCGCAAGGAGCTTAACTGGTCGATGGAGATCCGCGATGCGGAAATCCCGGTCCGCAAGGCATTGCGCCTTAAGGCCGACAAGCCGATCTCGGTGTACGTTATCAACTCGAAGACAACAACCACAGACGGATACATGGCTGTCCCTGTTAACGGCTGGGGTACGGACTACATTTGTGTCACCTACTCTGACTTCAAGGAATTCAAGCCGTGGCCGGGTGGGTTCATGATCATCGCCAAAGAGCCTACTACGGTAAATATCCTGCTTCGCGGACGAGGACAAGGCTCTGCCTTTACGTCGAATGGTCGCAAGATTGGAGAACGGTTCACCGTTTCCCTCGACGAAGGCGAGGTATACATGGTACACGGTGACGGTACTACGCGCGGAGAGTTTGACCTTACTGGGTCCCTCGTGACGGCCGACAAGCCAATCGGCTTCATAAACTTCCACATGCGTACGACCATGCCGAATCTTCTGATCAACGGGAACGGACGCAACCACCTGTGTGAAATGGCTCCTCCAATCACAGCATGGGGCAAGCGCTATGCGTCGCTCGAGCTAAAGCGGGCACGCTTGCTAGCCGGACGCGGAGATGTGTTTCGCATAGTAGCTAAGGACGACCAGACAAAGTGGACCTGTAAGTACTACGACAAGTCTAGTGGAAAGTTGCTCGGACAACGCGGTGGCCTTTTGCAAAAAGCTGGAGACTTCCAAGATGAGACTCAGGCGACACAGCCAACAGCTCTCGTCGAGGGCTTTTCTGTGTGGGAAGCGAACAAGCCTGTCTTTTTGATGCAGTACTCGTGCTCTTCAACCTGGGACGGCGATCAGATCCTTGACCCATTCATGTTCAACGTGACGCCGGAAGAACAGTTCATCACCAGCACCATCTTCCAGTCTCCAACGCAGGCGCAGTTCACGAAGCATTACCTGAATCTTGTGGTGAAGACCGATACGTCTGATCCCAACCTGATCGAAAATTTGAAATCTCTTGAGATCGACGGTAAGCCTGTATGGAACAATCCGAAAGCCGAAAAGCCCTCTCTGCTCTTCACCAAGATGCCCAACGGCATGTACTGGGCTTCGATCGAGTTTGGAACAGAGGCAATTGCTCACCGAATTCAAAGCAATGGCCTTGTGAGTTTTGGTGGTTACATCTACGGCTTCGGAGCCGTTGATGCTTACGGCTGGCCTGCAGCAGCCGGGTTTCGGCCCACGACTTCGGTCGACACCCTAGCTCCTGTGATCATCGGCGACTCGCTCTGTGGTGACTACAAGTTTGAGGCGACTGAACTCCGTAACATTCCTGATCCACCAAGGACTCCACCGATCGATACAGACCAGGTGGAAACTGGCATCGCCCAGATTGATACAGTCTCTGGAAAGAACAGCTTCAACTACCGCCTGGAGCTCATTACCGATGCCATTTTCCCACAGGCTGTTCCGTACAAGCGATTTAAGTATGAATGGCAAGTCATCGACAAGAGCAAGGACGCTCGCGTCATCTATTTCGTTGTCGACTTTGCCGGCAACATCACGGTAGATACCTGCTATTACTTTGCTGACAAGATCGTCTTCTCCCCAGATCCCCTTTCGTTCGGAAAGCTGAGATTAGGGTCTAACAAGACCTTAACCCTCACGGTCACAAACAACTCTGATGCCGAGGTACTCCTCACGAGCTCAAAGATCAAGGTCGGAACGTACTTCAAGCTCGTTGGCGGCAATGTTGCAGAGGGCAAGGAAGTCAAGATACCTGCTCGTGGCAAGTACACGTTTGACATCCAGTATGCTGGAACCCGTGAGACGGCAGACATCCTCAAGGACTGGGACAAGGACACGCTTCTTGTAACCACCGGTTGCGGTCAGTTTAAGCATGGCCTCACGGGTGTTGCCGCCATCCCTCGGATCAAGGTGCGTGACTTCGATGCTGGCACACGCGGTCTAAATGAGAAGTACTGTGCCGGATTGATCATCGAGAACCCAGGTTCCGACACACTCATTATCACGACGATCACCGGTTTTGAGAATTCTGCTTTCTCGCTCTCCGCAGGATTCACTCCTGCACTTCCGATCATCATCCCACCAAAGGGCCAAGTCGAGCTGAAGGACGTCTGCTTCGTCAGCGACAAGATCGTGGATGAGACGAAGGATGTGACATTTGGCAACAACGGTGACGGACCAGATTCCGTATCGAAGTGGACAGGCAACACCCAGACGCCGGGCCCTGGCATCACCGGATACGACTGGCTAAAGCGTCGCGTCGGCACACGTCATCCATGGACGGTCAAGGTCTACAACACCGGCAACCAGGAAATCGTACTCAACGATGTGAATTTCTCAACAGGGGGCAAGTACTACCCTGCTGGTTCAAACGAAGCCAACTTTGTCTTCAAGATCGGCGATATCAAGAAGGGTGGCGTCACGGTAACGACAGCATCGCTACGTGGTGATTCGGCTGACGTTGAAGTGTTCTTCCGTCCTGGTGCGGAGCAAGCATACAACATTGAGATCACTCCGGTCTGGGCCACCAATCAGGATGCCCGAACAGCCCGCCTCATCGGCGAAGGCATCATTCCGAAGGTCAACTCACAGCCGATCTCGCTCACATGCGCTGAAACTCCAGAGCTCGACGAAGTCCGTCGTGATATCGTTCTGAACAACGGCGGCACAATGCCTCTGACCATCACCGACATCCGTCTTGCTGCCGGTGCTCCTCAGGGCTACTCCATGATCACTGCGCCAACCTACCCGGTAACAGTTCGTGAAAACGGCGGCACCTATACGGTTACTGTCGCCTACACGCGTCCTGTTGGATTCGGCGGGGCATCCTCCGCTGACATCGAAGTGATCCATGACGCTACTCCAGGCACTGGTGTTGATGCAACAACCCTTGTTCCTGTCGACCCTCAC
Organism: Patescibacteria group bacterium; assembly: GCA_044376225.1. Lineage (GTDB taxonomy): Bacteria > Bacteroidota > Ignavibacteria > Kapaibacteriales > Kapaibacteriaceae > UBA10438. The sequence continues at coordinate 20,648 of JBILLF010000013.1, forward strand.
ACGCAGCGCATCTCGGTTGCATCGTGTTCTTCGCCCGACATTGCCACGGAGGATCTAGACTTTGGTCGGCAGCGTGCAAACTGTGACAAGCCGACGAAGGAATTCAAGATCTCGAATCCGAGTGGCTCGCTCAAGCCGCTTGAAATCAAGGAGATTCGTGCAACCGGTCCTGATGCAGCCGCATTCACTGTGATTGGCATTCTTGATGCAAACAGCCAACCGATTGCATATCCGTTGATTCTCACGGCCGGACAATCTGTCACGGTACAAGTATCGTACAACCCAACGTTTCCGAATGCCGCACCATGGGCAGACAAGACAGACACGGCTCTGTTTGAGATCGACGGTTACGCTCAGGGTGAAACAAAGTCCTTCAAGACCGTCATTGCGAAGATCACAGGTGTTGGTTTCGTCACACCGGTCGCGATGAATCTTACGAATGACCTCGCTGGTGCTGAAGCACGCAACCCTGGTTCGCGCGTAACATGTCGCATCAGTGGTGTTTCGAATGATTGGGCCAGCGCTGCACTTCGGTCGTTCACCATTGATGTGCTCTACGATCCGATGACCATCGCGTTTGCCAACAATACCCTCCAGACCGAAGGCGCTGCACCAGGCTGGAACATCAGTAACCCGGCGATCAGCAGCGTCGGCCCGAATGTTGCCAAGATGACATTTACCTGCACAGGTCCAAACGCAATCGCCACCAACGGCCCGATTTTCTCTTTTGCCGCTACGTTGCTCCTGTCTGACAAGATCAATGCCAAGCAGGACCTGCAGTTTGACGCTGGTAACAGGCCGTGCATCATCCCGTCAACCTCGGGTGATTCGACGAGCATCTTCAACTGTGCCATCTCCCGTCGCGTCGTTGAGGTCTCGGGCGCACGTTCGATGATCTCACCGGTCTCTCCAAACCCAGTCAGTTCAGGTCTTGCTACCATGACCTTCGGTGTCGGAATCTCTGCTCCGACAACCATCGAAGTCATCAATGCCCAAGGCACAGTCGTGCGGACTCTGGTGAACTCTCGCATGCAAGCTGGGGAGTACGACCTCAGCTTCGATACGCAAGGATTGGCATCAGGTGCCTACTTCATCCGCATGCGTACGGCTGAGTTTGACCAGACGCAGCGGCTGATGATCGCTGAGTAAGCTGTCTCGGCCCCTCGGCCGAGGTTCGACGCGTAATTGAAACGGCAGCCCCATTCGGGCTGCCGTTTTCTTTTTCAGGAGTCAGAAGTATCGACCCGTAACCTCTGGCACGGTTATTGGTTCTTTATTCACAGTTGAGTAGTTTAGGTACGTCATGGTCAGTCCTTCTCGACATATCGCCTCCATTTCACTGATGCTGATGACAGCGGCCATCGCCGTTGTTATGGCGCCATCGGTGCACGCTGAGAACGACAAGCGGGCGGTGTCACCTAAGATCGCTACCAAGTCGAGCACCCTTTCCCCGATGACACGCGCCGTCAGCTCTGCCCTTCGCACGCTGACCTCGCGCAAGGCAGCTGCGGACGTCCGCTCACAGGCCAAGACATCAACAGGGCGGGACTCGGCCATTGCTGCTCCGCGGATCATTTCTACTCGCGTTGCCTCGGAAGTATTCGTCGCCCGGGTCGAATTGGCTGTGGACGAGCCCCTTGTCGATGTCGCAATCTTCAATATGCTCGGCAAGCGTGTTCTGGACGTTTATAAGGGAAGCTCGACACGCGGCATTCATGAGCACACTCAATCTGTGTCCGACCTTCCCGAAGGCGTATACATGTGTGTGTTGCAGGGCACAAACTTCCGTAAGGCGGAGAAGTTTTTCTTTAGCCGATAAGACATTTAACAAGACACTTGTTTGCGAGCCGCCGTTGGTGGCTCGCTTCGTTTTGGAGGACCCCTATGAAATTCGCAACGAAGGCCATCCACGTCGGCCAGGAACCTGAACAGCTTACCGGCGCCGTTACGGTTCCCCTCTTCCAAACCTCCACCTACGCCCAGCACGAGATCGGCCGTCATACAGGCTTCGAATACGCTCGGACGCAGAATCCGACGCGTTTTGCATGGGAGGAGAATCTGGCCGCGATGGAAGGGGGCGTTGACGCCTTCGCATTCGGTAGTGGTCTGGCTGCCATCGATGCCATCATGCGTTTGCTCTCCTCAGGTGATCATGTGATCATGGCCGAGGACATGTATGGCGGAACATTCCGCCTTGCAGAGCGCATTCTGCGTCGATTCGGTCTGGACTTCTCCTACGTCGATATGCGCGATCCTGCCAATGTCGCCAATGCGATCCGTCCGAACACCAAGATGATCTACACCGAGACGCCGACGAATCCGATGATGACGATCACGGACATTACGGCCATCTCGACAATCGCCAAGAACGCGAGCTGTTTCATGGTAGTCGACAACACCTTTGCCACACCGTATGCACAGCGTCCGCTCGAACTTGGTGCTTCCATTGTAGTGCATTCAGCAACCAAGTACCTTGGCGGTCATAGCGACCTTGTTAGCGGCATCGTGACTACAAACGATGAAGCCATCGCTGAACAGCTTGGATTCATCCAGAACGCGGCCGGTGCTGTTCCCGGACCTTTCGACTGCTGGCTGCTTCTTCGTTCGGCCAAGACCCTTGCCGTGCGCATGGATCGCCACAGCGCCAACGCCCAGGCGATCGCCGAATTCTGCGCCGGCCAACCGTCAATCCTCGCCACCCACTACCCCGGCCTTACAAGCCACCCGCAACACGAACTCGCCAAGCGCCAGATGTCGGTCTTCGGCGGCATGATCTCTATTGAGTTGGGCTCGAAAGAGCGCGCAATCCAGGTCACCAACAAGCTCAAGCTTTTCACTCTGGCAGAGTCACTCGGCGGCGTCGAATCTCTCGTCTGCCACCCCGTGAGCATGACCCACGGATCCATACCCAAAGAGCAGCGCGAACGCCTCGGCGTCACGGACGGATTAATCCGTCTCTCTTGTGGCATCGAGGATGTGGATGACCTGATGGCAGATATCGAGCAGGCGATGGCGTAAAGCCTACGCTTGCTTTCTCACACCCACCACGTTATAGCGGTTCGTGACGAACTGCCAATCGGCAAAGGTGGCATTGCCAGCAGGGGTGCAGCCTGTGCCGTGGAAATCACTGAACGCGGCGGACTGGTTCACCCAGACGAAGCTGTTGAAGTTGAAGGCAACTGGTGCACCGGCAGCAACAATGGCATCTTCGGCATGTTGCATGTGCTCGGCATCGGTGGTGTAGACGAGACTGCTCAAAGCACCATGCTCCCGCACGCTACTGACAACTTCAGTGAGGGAGTCTTCGAAGGAATCGGTCTCAATGATGAAGGAGATCGGACCAAACCACTCCTTGGTGTAAACATCGCTATGTGTTGTGTCCGTCTGCAGCACAAGGGGAGACATAGAGCGAGAACCGTCAAAGCCCGGCTGTGCCACGGGCTCGCTGTTGCGAACAACAGTAAAGCCAAGGCCGACAGCCTCCTGAACACGTGCGGCAGTGATTGGATTCTGCACGGCTCCCAGCGTGCCGGGACCCGCCTTCTCGTTGAACACAAGAGCATCGATCTTCTCACGAAGCTTAGCAGCAACCATGGCTACGGGGACGTGCTCGCCCCCTACCAGCATTCCCTGACGCGAGATGAAGATATTCTGCGGTGCGGTGCACATCTGTCCCGAATAGAGCGTCAGTGAGAAGGCCAGATTGTCCATGGCCTTGTCGAGATCGTCCGTGGAATCGAGGACGACGCAGTTCACTCCAGCTTTTTCCGTGAACACGACCTTGCGGTGCTCGGCTGCCACGCGCTCGACAATTGCGCCGAAGGCCGGTCCGCCTGTGTAATCAATGATACCCACGGCGGGGTGTTTGACGAGGTCGAGTGAAAGGGGCTTCTCGGCCGTATCGACAGCCATCTGGATGACGTTTGCGTCCATTCCAAGTTCCGTGAGCACATCACGCAGCGCTGCAATGACGATCGCGATCGGATAGACAGCGCCCGAGTGCGGCTTTACGATCACACTGTTGCCGGTGACGAGACCGGCAAACATACCGGGCACCGTATTCCAGACTGGGAACGTCGAACAGCCGATCACAAGATTGATGCCGCGTGGTACGATTCGGTATGACTTATCGATACTGACACTGAACTTTCCCATCGGCTTCGTCCAGAGCACTCCGGTGGTAAACGACGTTTGCGCCGCCAGGCCAAGTGCCGTGGCCTCGAGCGCACGATCGAAGGCGTGCGGACCCGATGCCTGGAAGGCCATCACAAAGCCTTGTCCCGTTGTGTGCTGCGTGGCGTAACCGATCTCGAAGAACGACTTTGCTCCGCGCTCCAAGGCCTCAACGAGAATGGACGCTCGGTCAGCCGGCGCTAGCGATTGCCACGCCGTCTGGGCCGAGCTGGCCCGTGAGACGAGTGTATCGACGTCGAAGGCCGGATAGGTGATCCCGAGCGTAAAGCCATATGGCGAAGCCTCTTCACCCAACCAATCGCCGGCCTCACCTAGTCGGTCAAACCGGTTATTGATCTGAGACTGGAATCGGGCTAGAGCATCTTCGTTGGCCGTCTCGCCGTAGATCTTACCGCTTGGGGCCTCAGGCCAGTGAGCATGAAAGGTCCGCTCGGCATTGGCCTTGATAGCGGCATCGAGAGTGGCTTGGTGGGCAGCGCGCAGATCAGCAAGATTCATCGACGGGGCTCCGTAGTTCGTGGGTCACAAAACTACGACGGCCCGATTACATGGAGTGTTGGCCACCAAATCGGTAACTGATGCTCAAGTTGAACAGTGCATCGGCAAAAGCAGCATCGCCGATGACCTCGACGCCGCGAATCTGCGTGCGGATCTGATCGATGTAGCTCTGGGTACGGTTGCGGTAGCCGGCAATGGCCGTGCTGAAGAAGACCGACAACGTAGATGTTGAGTAACCGATACCGGGCTCGATGCTGACGGCATACCCCGGGCGACGGAATCCGGCACTACCGCCGATGATGTCGGATGAAGGTACACCCTCGGCACGCGCTCCAAGGTAGGCAGTCCAACCATTGAACATTCCGTACATCACACCAAGTCGTACGCCGAACTGATCAGCGCTCGAGTATTCCGATGTGTCTGATGCAGCTCCGACTGGTGCCGTGCGCAGGCGTACTCCGTTCGTATTCGTCACATTGGCCATATAGAACAGGTTGCTCAGAAAGACCAGATCAGTGCCAAGAGTCTGGATACCCTGTGCATCGAAGGTCACACCATAGCCACCGTCGCCGAGCTGAATGGACTGATCGACGACGCCTGGAATGGTTTGATTCTTCTGGTTCCCTTGATTGTAGAAATCATCCACTACGTCGTACTTGCCCGTCGGGAGTTTTACACCAAGTCCGACGGAGTAGTTCGACTCGGATGTGGCTGGGTCAAAGAGCCAATAACCAACCGACAGCCGCACATCCCCTAGGCCCGCAGACGAGGTTAGTCGACGATCTCCCTTCCACGTGCCAATCAACGCCCCCGTGGTGTCAAAGCGAGGATTGCCACCGTGCTCGTACAGAGACGAACGATCATTGTAGGCAAAAGGGATGAGAGCTGTCGCAAACAGTCGATTCGTTATTCCATAGCTAACACCCAGATCGATCGACCCGGCATGGTTGATCACCTCCGTACCCTGCTCTACACGGAACGACTCTTCGTGATCGCCACGGAAATGTCGGTAAGACTTGAAGTACCGAGCACCGGTGACAATGTTGAATTCTCCCGCAGAGAGATTGAACGTGTTTCCAGTGTTTGTTCCGCACATGGTGCCGCCACGCACGGCCACACAGCCTTGTGCACGGAGTTCGGCCGAAGTAAGTGCTACGAAAGCAGCGATGATTGTTGACGCGGTCCGGATGTTCATGATCGTTCTCCGACTCATTTTTTGAAGGTGGTGATTGACGGGTCGCAACATAGCCGAGTTGGAACGGCGCATCAATCACAACGAACATATGTTCGTTAACTATTCCACGGATCCCTTCAACGCAACGCTCATGCTCTGTTACAGAGCAAGCACCCACTGCACAACGGGTATTGGAAGGGGCGACCAGTCCGAGTTATCGTCGAGGTTGAGGATGTTGCCCTTGTAACCGGCAAATCCGAACTGCCAGTATGACGCCTCGCCGTACTCCCAGCGGATAGCCGGGATGATGAAGATGTTCGAATACGTGTCAAACGAACGGGTAAAAGATGCATTCGGATCGTAGTAGTTGCTTTCTTGTGTCTGTCTCCATTTGCCGTCCGGTAGAAGGACCGAACCAGAACCCGAGATCATAAAGGCATCGATGATCAGTCGGATCTTTCGTGCAAGCTTCAGGGAAACACCCACTGCTGCATAGGCTCGGGGAGAGGTGACTTGGACCGTATCACGCAGTGCCGCGTAATCGGGTCGGTCATACACTTCGACTTCGAGAGATGTTGCCCCATAGCCCCCTGTCAAGGATACCGACGTTGAACCGGAAACGACGGACAACGTGAGAGTCGGTGCCGCGAAAAAGTTCCTATCCGCCAAACTGCCACCCCAGCCCACGATGCCTCCTACCCCGAGCCAGAGGTTGTCGGAAAGGGGCATGCGGTGCATCGCGGTGGCCACAACTGGCGCACTGAACCACGACGCGAGAAGTCCGACACTGAATCGTTCTGTGGGGAACGCTTCAAGAGCCATACCAGCGACGTTAAACTGTAATGTCGAACTCGTCTTCGGCATTGGCATGGCACCGGAGGTGAGAACATACATGGCTGTGTTGACGACTTCGTCACCACCAACTGTTGGTGCTGAGGCACCATCCACCGATGAGATCGATCGCACAAGATGTTTCGGAAGAACGAGTCGCGTTCCGTCCGCTAACAGCACAGTGAGCTCCCGTGCATCCATCGCGAGGATGCGTCCACGAAGCACGCTGGCATTGTGCCGTTCGATGTTCTTCGTTGCGAGTGTATCGGTCCACTTCTCATCCTGGGCAAAGGCGGATACTCCAATGCACAACTGGACAACGAGGAAGGCAATACGGAACGGCACCCTCATCACATCCTCACAAAGTAGCCGATGGTAGGAATCGGGACCATTTGCATTTCACCATCGACGTATGCGAACGGGAAGGCCACTTGGAACGCCGAATTGCGTCCTGTGGCTACTCGCAACCCCGGCATGCCAAACAGAAGCATACTTGAATTCGTGCCAGCCGAGAGAATGATGGAGTCAAACATCAGCGACAGCTTCGACCACGCATGGGTCTGTCCGGCAACAGAGAACATCGCCCGACCACCGCCATCATTATCGTACGAAACGTACCCGTACCCAACGGACGCCGTAACATTCGACGATCTCGTTCCGAAGGTCAAGGATCCGTACGGAAGAGCAAAGAAGAAGAAGCTGGGAATCCAGCCGTTCCATCCCACAAGTGCTCCGGCGGCAGCGTTGACTCCGTCCGATACCCGAGTTGTGGCCTTGATGGATCCGACGATTGGCGACCCAATGTACGTGGTCAGAAGACCCACAGACACGTTCTCTGACGGGGCGAACTGAAAGTCCGGTCCTGCCGTGGTAAAGAGGATATAGGCCCCATCTTCTCCGATCGGAAAGCCATTGGTGGTTATGAAGTACCGCGAGGAGAATGGGACCTGGCCCTGGGTTGGCTGTGGGCCTATGCCACGATGTGAAGCCGCAGATTCCAAGGTACGAATCAGATACCGCGGAATGAGAACCGACCCGACAACCGTCGAGTCGAGCAGCACCTCACGTTCATTGGCGGAAAGGAGCACGCCCACATACCGACCATCATCGGTCTTCTCCACCGTCACCCATGACCCGATCTTCGGCACGTCTTGGGCGCTCACTATTGAGACCGCAAAGCTCATTGCAATGATCACCAATCCTGCAATGCAGCAACTGATTTTCGCTATTTGATACGGTCGCCAACAGATCATCACACAAACTAACGAAAATGGCTCCCGAGGGAGCCACTGTCGTAGTTTCTTCGCACTGAGCTAAATGGAGCTTACCAGCACTGCTCCATCGGCGTGTATTCCATACCGAACGCCTCAGCGACGGCTTCGTAAACGATCTTACCATCAACTACGTTGATGCCGAGCTCTAGTTCCTTACTGGCCTTGCAGGCATCCTTCCAGCCATGGTTGGCAAGCTGGATCGCATACGGCAGCGTGGCATTGGTAAGAGCAATCGTTGAGGTATATGGGACGGCGCCCGGCATGTTAGCCACGCCGTAGTGCACCACACCATCAACTACGTACGTCGGGTTTTCGTGCGTCGTTGGCTTGCAGGTTTCCACGCAGCCCCCTTGATCGACCGACACGTCAACGATCACCGATCCAGGTTTCATGGTCGAGAGCATGTCGCGCGTGATCAGGTGCGGTGCCTTGGCACCGACGATCAGAACGCCGCCCACAACTAGGTCGGCCGTCTTGACGGCTTCGCGGATGTTGGCCTTTGTGGACATTTGCGTGATGACGTTCGCCGGCATCACGTCATTGAGGTACCGCAGACGATAGAGGTTGTTATCGAACAGCGTGACGCTGGCACCGAGTCCGGCAGCCATTTTGGCCGCATTGGTACCCACGACGCCGCCACCAAGCACGACAACTTCGGCAGGTCGTGTTCCCGGCACTCCTCCGAGAAGGATACCACGTCCACCCATCGGATGCTCGAGATACTTGGCACCTTCTTGAGTGGCCATGCGACCAGCGACTTCCGACATCGGGATCAGCAGTGGAAGCGAACCGTCAGACTTTTGCACGGTCTCATAGGCGATACACGTTGCACCGGCCTTGACCATAGCTTCCGTGAGCTCACGCGAGGCAGCGAAGTGGAAGTACGTGAACAGCGTCTGACCCTTGCGGATGAGGCTGTACTCGGGAGCGATCGGCTCCTTGACCTTCATGATCATGTCAGCCTTGGCATAAACTTCGGCAGCTGTTTCAATGATGGTCGCACCAGCGGCGATGTAGGCATCGTTTGAAAAACCACTGCCGACACCGGCGTTCGTTTCGACGATCACGTCATGGCCCTGTGAACGCAAAGCGTCAACACCACCTGGTGTGAGTGCAACGCGCTTCTCATTTGTCTTGATCTCCTTTGGCACGCCGATCAGCATAACCGTCCTCGCTTGTGAGTTGTTGGGGGGAAGAGTTCGCAATTCAGGACTGCAAAACTGCGAAATCGGCGCTCAATTGCCGAACAAAAGCCCTGCGACGAGCATGACCCCCAGCAGTATGAGAAAGCCCACAACACTGGTGCGGGCCATACGACGGTGCCAGAAGGGTAGCGTTACGAGAAGCGTCGTAAGGGCAATGGCCACATATCCGGCCAGCTCACTGCCAAGCCACTGCGACCAGGCCCGGAACGGAACAATCCCCCACCAAGGACTAACGCGCTCCCAGCCGGCAAGCCCCCTGACGGCATCGCGCATCCCCCAGTCGGGAATGGATATGAGCGAGACACCGACCGCTACGAGAAGCCCCACAAGAAGAGCTGGAAAGCCGCGTTCTCCACGGAAAACCTGTCGCATATCAGTGGCAAACACCAGCATGGCGATTGCACCAAGTATCAAGCCATGAAGGGAGTACGTGCGCGCCAGTAGCAGCGAGCCGGGCTCGATCCCAAGCAGCCGGACAAGGATGTCGCCCATGGGTGCAGATGCAAGTTCATGCCCCATGATGCGCCGCGAGATCTCGGCATAGACATCATCAACGAGGATGCGTCCTGTCCAGCCCCCTGCCACGGTGGCGACCGTCAATGCAAGCACTCTCAGCCACAGCGACCGGTCAGTTTCATAGGAACGACGAAGGCACATTATGACAAGCAGCGCCGTGAGCGCTGCGAGGAGGACATCCGACATCCAGTAATGAATGCGGCGAACAATCTTTCCGAAGGGGGCGTTGTGGATCGCTACACGGATCGAACTCTGCGCGGCACTCGTCACGGCCTGGCCCGAACGTGCCGGGGCAAGGCAGGGATTCTCAGGTGAGGCCACCAGCGTGTCTGTAAATGGGCCCACCAATTCTGTGCGTGTCGACGTGATGACCGTTAGCGTTCTGCCGTCAGCCATCCGCAACGGGTCGGAGGATGGAACGTACCACAGTGACAGCAGCACTCCCGTGATGGCAACCACGACAAATGCCACGGCACTGATGCCCATCAGGAACTCATTGATCCGTACCTGTGATGCTTTCGACTCAGTGCTCATGCTGCATTGCCTGAGGTCATTCGGAGGTAGAGCCGGCCGGCTTCGATCCGACACTCCAGGCGGCCGAGGGGCACGCGGGGCGGTCCGGCAACAGGCTCACCCGTGAGCGCGAATGCTCCGCCATGACACGCGCAGCGGATGCGCTGAGCCGTGGCATCAAATGCCAGGGGGCATCCTGCATGCGTGCAGGTCAGGTCAAGGGCTGTGACGGCATTGGCGCTGCGGTGCAACAACACCGACCTTCCATCGACGCTGACCACGCGGCGGGATCCGTCGGCAAGCACGATGTCGACTGGACCAAGGTCAACTGTCTGCGCGGCTCGGCTGGTCTGCGGTGTAAGGTATTGCTGCAAAAGCACCGCCACTGACGTCAAACCCGCAAACGCGGCAATCGACCGAAGCCATGACCGTCGGTCCATTCTCGCTAGTTTTGTGTTTCCCATCGCACACGAGAAAGTGAACAATGCCCGTACCGTTGCTGGACCTCAAAATACAGTACCGCGCGCTCAAGCCGGAGATCGATGCCGCACTTATCCGCGTGGCCGAGTCCCAGGCCTGCATCCTGGGGCCCGAGGTTGATGCCCTTGAGCGCGAGCTCGAGGCCTACCTTGGCGTCAAACACGCCATCGGCGTCTCCAGCGGTACGGATGCTCTGCTCATGGCTTTGATGGCTCTCGGCGTTGGACCCGGTGACGAGGTGATCGTTCCAACATTCTCGTTTTTCGCTACGGCAGGTTGTGTTTCCCGCCTCAACGCCACACCGGTGTTTGTTGACGTCGACAACGTCACCTTTAACCTCGATCCCGAGCTCACGCGTACGGCCATTACGCCGCGCACAAAGGCCATTATTCCGGTTCATCTATTTGGTCAGGCGGCCGACATGGACGCTTTCATGGCCATCAGCCGTGAGTTCAACATCCCGATCATCGAAGACGCCGCTCAAGCCATCGGTACACAAACGGCTGACGGACGTCGGGTCGGCAGTATCGGACACATCGGCTGTTTCTCATTCTACCCTACGAAGAATCTTGGTGCGTTTGGTGATGGTGGGCTTGTCACAACGAACGACGATGGGCTTGCCGTGCGACTGAAGCAGATCCGCAATCATGGCATGGAGCCCCGCTACTACCACAAGATCATGGGCGGCAACTTCCGACTTGATGCGATGCAGGGGGCTGTGCTGCGCGTCAAGCTGCCGCACCTTCCATCGTGGCATGCCGGACGTCGTCGCAATGCGGAGCTCTACACAACGCTATTCATGGAGGCCGGTCTGAGCTCGGGTCCGGGCGTTACGTCGTTCGGTCCGAATGACGCCATACTCCTTCCCAAAGCCATCAGTGCGGGAACCGCTGCGGACCATCACATCTTCAATCAGTTCACGATCCGTTCGTCGCACCGCAATGCCCTGCGCACGTACCTAGCGGAAAAGGGTATCGGCAGTGAGATCTACTATCCGGTGCCATTTCACCGTCAGGAGTGCTTCGCTACACTGAACTGCGATGATGACTCATTCCCGATCTCAAATTGCCTTGCCGCTACGGTGCTGTCTCTGCCAATCTATCCGGAACTCGAAGAGCACCACATTCGTGAGGTGGTCGCCGCAATTGCCGACTTCGAACGGGAACGCTCGGTGCACGATTCGGAATGTCCGGACTGTGCAGAGTGCGGCACGAAGGCGTGATTCACTCTTGAAAAGGCTTCAGCAATGAATCAGCAGCAGTTCCAGCAAGGTTTTCGCGTCCAATTTGGGCGCCCCAAGGAAAGCATCCTCAGCCAAGTTCTCCTTGGTCTGGCCGTGGCGTTCTTCGGAATTGCCATGCTACTCGACCGTCTCGGTATGCCCGAGATGTACACGGTCGTGCGGACTTGGTGGCCAACGGGTATCGTTGTGTATTCTGCCGTGCGCCTTCTTACCGGTACTGGCTCGACATTCTGGTCGGGGCTTACGATCATCGTCATGACGGTCGTCCAGCTACAGAAGATCGGCGTCGTCGATCAATTCTGGGGTGTGTTTTGGCCTGTGATCCTGATCATCATTGGCGTTTGGATCATGCTCTCGCGGCTGCGCTCGCGGCAACCGGCAAAGCCCCCTTCCGATATACCCGGCGCAAGCTACCGGGTGGAAGACGATAGGTCCTGAGCTGACATGCAGAACGTCCGCCGTGACCGTGTGCGCGTACTAACGCCCTCCCGCCCCGAGCCGCAGGGTCCGGGCCCGGTGGTGTATTGGATCAACCGTGACCGGCGTCGCGATGACAATTGGGCAATGCTCTATGCGCAGCAGGTCGCGCTTGAGCGCAAGGTGCCGCTCATCGCGGTGTTCTGTCTGGTACCAACGTTCCTCGATGCGACGCTCCGCCAGTACGACTTCATGATACAAGGCCTCGAAGAACTCGAGCGCGACCTAGCCGAGGTGAACATCGGTTTCCACGTGTTGCTTGGCACACCCAAGGACGTCCTGCTCCCGTTTCTGGAGTCAACGTCTGCATCGCTTCTGGTCACCGACTTTGAGCCGCTGCGCATTAAGAAGCAATGGATAGACGAGATCACGGCCGGCTCCAGCGTGCCCCTTCATCAGGTCGATGCTCACAACATCGTCCCCTGTTGGGTGGCATCACCCAAGCTCGAGTTTGCCGCCTACACCATTCGGCCGAAGATCTCGAAGCTACTGCCGACCTATCTCGAGGAGTTTCCGGCAGTGGTGCGCCATCCATTTGATGCACAGCAAGGCCCCCTCACAGACTGGTCTGCCGTGCGTGCTTCACTGCGCGTCAACACATCAGTCGGTCCTGTTTCGTGGCTTGTGCCGGGTGCTCGTGCCGGACGTGCCCGCCTGGACGCGTTTGTGGCGAAGATCGAGCTGTACGCGGACCGCAATGACCCCACCAAGCAGGGTCAGAGCAACCTCTCGCCATACTTCCATTTTGGTCAGATTGCGCCACAACGGGCCGCTCTTGCCACACCAAGCGCCGGAGAACATTCCGAGAGCTTTCTCGAGGAGCTCATCGTCCGCCGAGAGCTCAGTGACAACTTTACGTTCTACAATGACCGCTACGATTCATTCGACGGATTTGCAGCCTGGGCACAGCAGACGCTGAATGATCATCGTGGTGACCCCCGCGACTACCTCTATAGCGTGGACCAGTGGGAAACCGCACAAACGCATGACGAGCTCTGGAATGCTGCACAACGCGAACTTGCAGTGACAGGCAAGCTCCATGGTTTCATGCGCATGTATTGGGCCAAGAAGATCCTTGAGTGGAGTTCGTCTCCTGATGAAGCCCTGGCCATCGGTATCTACCTGAATGACAAGTACGCTCTTGACGGTCGAGATCCCAACGGATATGTGGGTGTGGCCTGGAGCGTCGGGGGCGTGCATGATCGTGCTTGGTTTGAGCGTCCGGTCTATGGGAAGATCCGCTACATGAACGCCAACGGCTGTGCCCGCAAGTTTGACGTAAAATCATACATTCGACGCTATGCACAGTCTACGCTTCTTTAGCACCGTTGTACTCGTACTGGTCCTTGCCACCTCAGCTACGGCTCAGCCATTGTCGGTTCACACCCTCAATCTTGGCAGGGGGCTAAAGGAGTTTGATCAGTACCTGTTGAAGTCCACCTACGAACAGCGCTCCGTGACGCGGATCTACAACAGCGACATTCTCCTTGGTGACACCACGGACATCGTCCGGGTGATCATCGCTGCCCAATGCTCCGTTGTACACGTAACGGTTGACGGACAGGAGAAGGAAAAGAACCTCGTCATCCGCCTCTTCCAGCTGCAGACGAACACGGATACGTTCGACGTAATGTCCACCGGCACGAAGATCCGCTGCTGGTTCTCGGACTCCGGAAGCGTTTTTACTGTCGATGGAACGCCAGTAGCAGATTCCGTTGCTGCCCTGCTAAGTAATGTGGTCCTGGGTGAAGGGGGCGCTAAGACCGGCAATGTCCTTGACGCCAAGAAGCCCGTGGCCGTGGGCACAACCTGGAAGATGAACATTGCAGCGCTTAAGCGCATTCTTGGTCGCGAGCAGGTTCGCCTCATGAAGAAGCTTGACGGCACCGTCACCTTCGATTCCATCGACAGCTCTGGTCAAATGCCGACAGCCATCGTAAAGGCGCGTGCTGAAGCACCGAAGTTTACGATGCGCATCGATGGCTCCCCATCTCCACTTGTGGGTTCATTGGTTGCCGAGTTTCGATATGTTGTTCCGCTCGACGTGCGCTTTCCGCCTGTGGCCCTTACCACTTCGACCACGCAGACCTACTCTGCGAAGATGGGTTCGCAACGCGCCGAGTCCTTCGTGACGACGAGCCGTCAGTCTGAATTCATCCGATGAGCCAAAGCCGTCACGGTGCGGCCGTGCTTGCACTGGTGATCTGCGCCGTACTGTGGAGTAGCGGCGGTCTCCTCATCAAGCTGTTGCCGCTCTCCCCCTTTGCCATTGCAGGTTTTCGCAGCGCAATCGCCGCCAGTGTAATGTTCCTTTGGGTACGTCGCCAAGGGCCTCTACAGCCCACCTGGACCACGCCCCAGTTTGGGAGTATCATCAGCTACATGTTCACGGTAGTGCTGTTTGTGTGGGCTACCAAGCAAACGACGGCAGCCAATGCCATCCTACTGCAGTATACGGCTCCTGTGTGGGTGGCACTTTTCAGTGCCGCCATCACCAAGGAACGGCTGCAGAAGCTCGACATGGTGGTCGTGGCCTGCGTGATGCTCGGAATGGTCGTGTTCTTTCTGGATGCACTTACACCGGGGGCAATGTTCGGCAACATCCTAGCCGTGGCCAGCGGCATCGCCTTTGCCGGCGTGGCTCTTTTCATGCGGGCGCAGAGGGGAATCTCCACCACCGAGAGCATCATTCTGGGCAATGTGCTGACGGCAATCGTCTGCATACCCTTTGCCGGTGTCTTGCCAGAAGTTTCGGTGGACTGGATCGTTCCACTCCTCGTACTCGGGGTCTTCCAGCTTGGTGTGTCCTATCTGCTCTACTCGTGGGCCCTTGCCCATGTCACAGCACTCGAAGCGGTGCTGATAACAGTTCTCGAGCCCCTTCTCAACCCCGTCTGGGTAGGCTTGGCCCTCGGAGAAATGCCGTCTGGGACGGCATTGATTGGGGGTAGCCTGGTCATGGCAGCTGTGGTCGTTCGTGGATTGATACAGGCACCTCACGGATCATCACGCAGGTAATGTCGTCCTTTCGTATCTTTGCGTCGTGAAAGGCCAACTTAGCTCAGCTGGTAGAGCAGCTGATTTGTAATCAGCAGGTCGCCGGTTCAAGTCCGGCAGTTGGCTCACGATCTTTGAGCGAATGTCAGCGAACGTTGACATTCGCTTTTTCGTTACAGGGTCAGACTGGCGTTTACCCCAGCCGTCACCACCAATCCTGATCATCATGGACTCCCTCCTTAGCTACTACATCAGCCAGGCATCGCACCTGCGGATGCAGATCACACAGCCCAGTTGGTACAGCTTCTTCTGGTGGTTGCTCGGGCTGTCCGTTGCCGTGTGGCTTCTGGAGATCATCATTCCGTGGCGCAAGAATCAGCCGGTGATCCGAAAGGACTTCTGGCTCGACACGTGGTACATGTTCTTTAACATGTTCATCTTCGGAGCTATAGGGTACTCTGGGATCAGCATGCTGGTGCGCTCAGCCGTGTCAGAAGCGTTCCCGTTTCTTGGCGGACTGCACGGATTTATGGCCGAACTGCCCACGTGGGCTCTGCTGCTTATCATCTTTGTTTCCCGCGACTTCATTCAGTGGAACGTGCATCGGCTTTTGCATGCCTCACCCACACTCTGGGAGTTTCACAAGGTCCACCACAGCGTCGAACAGATGGGCTTCGCTGCGCACCTGCGCTTCCACTTTGCCGAGAACATCGTCTATGGAGTGCTGGAATACATCCCGCTCATGCTGCTCGGCATCAACCTTGTCGACTTTTTCGCCGTGGGTGTGTTTGCTACTGCAGTCGGCCATCTCAATCATGCAAACATTGTGCTGCCTATCGGACCCTTGAAGTATCTCTTCAACACGCCACAGATGCATATCTGGCATCACGCCAAACATCTACCCGAAGGCGTTAAGAGCGTCAACTACGGACTAACGCTGAGCGTATGGGACTGGCTGTTCGGAACCGCCTATTTGCCCACCTCCGGACGCGACATTCCTCTCGGATTCGAGGAAGTTGAGCACTATCCCCACGGCTTCTTTCATCAGTTGATTGCCCCATTTCGAAGATTCCGGTAGATAGCTGCTGGAGTTCTCTTTCCAGCAATCCTCTCGGAGTCATCAATGGCAGTTGTTTTGGTTACCGGTGCCTCGTCAGGCATCGGATCGGCCGTTGCTCGTCGATACGCGATGCAAGGCGCTACCGTGGTCCTGGCGGACATCAACGATGCGCATGGCGAGCAGTTAGCGGCAGAACTGAAGCAGCAGGGCACTCGTGCTCTGTATGTTCATTGCGATGTTTCAATTCCCGATCACCACGAAAGGTGCATTGATGCGACACTTCACGAATTCGGTCGGCTTGATGCGGCCGTGAACAACGCTGGTATTGCGGGACAGGGGGCTCCCACGGCTGATCATTCGATCGATGAATGGAAGCGCATCATTGATGTGAACCTCTCCGGAGTTTTTTACGGACTGAAAACGCAGCTGCCGGTGATGATCGCCCAGGGCAGGGGCTCAATCGTCGTGATCTCCTCCATTCTCGGAGAGGTAGGCTTTGCCGCCGCACCAGCCTACACAGCATCCAAGCACGGGCTGGTGGGCCTGGTTCGGGCGGCTGCGATCGACCATTCAGCGCAGGGCGTGCGCATTAATGCTGTCGGACCGGCATTTATCGACACGCCAATGATCGCAGGTGTCATGCAACAGCCTGAGATCGCCTCCACCCTGCTTGGACGGCATCCCATTGGGCGCATCGGCAAGCCTGAAGAGGTGGCCTCGGTGGTCACGTTTCTGACATCCGACGAGGCCTCGTTCATCACCGGCAGTTACATCCCGGTCGATGGCGGTTACCTGGCTCAGTGACCCTTGCTGTGCCTTCTCGCAATCTTTTTTTGTGTCGGATGTAACCGAACGGCCCAAAATCAGACTTTGTTGCACTAGATTCTGCCAATTCTTCTGTACAGGAACACATATGCTCAGATCGCTTCTGTGTGCCGGCGTGCTTTTCGCCGCAACATTGAGCCCCGCCCTTTCCCAAACTGCCTTTGAGAAGATGACCGACGCCACGGCAACGGCTCTTCTGAAAAATGGCAATCTCGTCTCCGTTGGCAACACCGGAGAGGCTGCCAAAAGTGACGGTAGCATCGTCATTCACTCGGCAGATCTTGAGTCGGTCGTCGCCTCCACTAGCTTTGGCGGCTCCGGACGGGATGTCATCACCGGAGTAGCGATTGCGGCAGACGGCACGGTATGGATCTGCGGTGAGACCAACTCCACCGACCTACCGATTCCTGCTTCGCCCCTTAAGGGAGCTTTTAAAGGGGCGACGGATGGCTTTGTAGCCCGACTCTCGGCCGATCTCAAAACCATCCTGGCCGGGATGTACATCGGTGGGATAGGTCCGGATCGGGCAAACGCGATCGCCATCGGAGCTACGGGTGACGTGGTGGTGGTCGGTACGATTGCCTCGGCAAAGGCCCTGCCGACGGTGAACAGCTTTGACGAGACTCAGAATGGCAAAGATGACGGCTTCTTCATCTCGATCGAATCGACCGGGAAGATCGTTAATGCCGCCAGCTATCTCGGTGGACTGGAAAATGACGAAATGCTCTCGGTTACGGTTGACTCCAAGAACAATGCCATCATTGGCGGCGTAACCTCATCGAACGACTTCCCTACCTATCCGGTCAAGACACGGGTCTGGGTCGAAGACGGCGGCTGTCCCTATTATGGCTGCAGGAGCGGACACTGGGAAGAATCAGGAGAGAATTCCTTTGACAACACCTTTGGCGGTGCCCGTGATGCCGTGGTAATCAAGATTCAGCTCGGCGGAACAATGGTCTTCTCGTCATTCTTTGGCGGCGAGGCCGAGGATGTCGGCACAGCTGTTGCCACCGGCGCTGATGACGTTGTTTACCTGCTCGGGTACACGAAGAGTAAGGATCTACCAATCCCGGCAGAGGTCGCTTCCACCTACGGCGGCAACTACGACGGATTCTATGCCGCTATCGCACCAACGGGCTTGAAGATGGTTTCTGCCCAGTACATTGGCGGCACAGGTGATGACAAGGTCACGGCAGCTCGTTCTGTGGGCTCACTCGTCACCGCTGTCGGTACCACAACAGCGGTAATCCCCGAGATCGGCCTCGGAGCGAGCTCACAGCCAATGGGCGAATTGGACGGCTTTCTGGTGCGTCTCGCAACGATCGAGCAGACCTACTCAACCATTATCGGAACAGCAGGCATCGATCAGCCGATGGCGCTGGCCATCGATTCCTACGGTGACGTATACAATGTGGGCACGCGGCGTGCCGCAGGAGCCAAGACCTTTTCGGCATATGTTGACAAGTATGCTTTCGGCGTCATCACCTGGCGGACGCCGACGACGAGTCCATACCTGTGTGAGGGTACAGCTGTAGCTATCACCTGGAGCGCTGACGGAATGCTCGCTTCGGACACCTACTCGATTCAGCGGTCCTCAAACGGCACCTCGTGGACGTCGATTGCCGGCGGCCTGAAGACTCGTTCCTACAACTGGACACCGAAGGCCGACGACATGACCGGTTCGATTCAGCTGCGCGTGCGCGGCAGTCGCGGCAACATAGGCCTTAGCCCTGTGACGTTTACCACTGGCATCGTGCCGGCCATTACCGCTCAGCCGCAGGGTACAACAGCCTGTTCCGGACGTCCACTGACACTTACCGTTGCAACATCGACAGGCGGCACGACATTCCAGTGGCGCAAGGATGGTACGAATATCGCCGGAGCAACGTCAGCCACCTACAGTGTGGCCAATCCGGGAGCGAGTGCATCTGGATCCTACGATGTAGTTCTCAGCACCACGTGCGGTTCGAAGACTAGCGATGCAGCGACGGTCGTGATCGCCGATAGCCCCGTCATCACCAAGCAGCCAACAGCAGCGTCGATCAGCGCCGGCTCGGCACTAGTTCTGTCCATCGGTGCCCAGGGTCCAGGCCTCACATATCAGTGGTCACACAACGGTGCTGCAATTGCCGCTCCCGAGGGAACAGCCGCAACATTGACGATCGCTTCGGCTTCGATTGACCGTCAGGGCACGTACCAGTGTGCCGTTACGTCCGAGTGCGGACGCACCACGAAGAGCGATGAGGTGAACGTGGTTATCACGGGCGTTGACGAAGAGTTGGCCAACTCCTTTGCCGTATGGCCAGTTCCGGCAACCGACGTCGTGCAGCTCCGCTGGGAAGGTCAAGAAGTGAACGCCGTGTCGATCATCGACAACACTGGCAGTGAGGTTCGTCGTAGCAGTGTAACACCGGGCGCAACTGAGTCGAAACTCAGCGTTAGCGACTTGGCTTCGGGTTCGTACACAGCCATCCTTGAAACCTCAGCTGGACGTCTGACCCGTCGATTTACGGTGGTACGCTGAGCTAACCAGCGCGTAGAGAACCACGACCAGAGCTCCAACAACGTTCAGCCACAGAAAGCTGACGAGGTTAAGAACCCAGAAGGCGACAACAACGAATTCAGCAAGAATGGCACCGCGGAACACGTCGGTGCCATTCGCTTTTTTGACGTAGAACGCCACGAGGAAAATTCCAAGGATAGGGCCGTAGAACAGGCTTCCGAGGATATTAACGGCCTCGATGAGAGAGCCCATCTGCGTTGCCAGCATGCTCATTGCTATGCCGAAGGCGGCCCAGAGAAACGTGTGCCAGCGGGCAGCCGTAACATCTGAAACAGTATTGGTGATACCTCGCAGATCTACAACGCTAGCTGTTGCGAGGGAGTGAAATCCTGCCGAGATGCTACCCCAGGAGGCCATGATAACAACGGCGAAGATCAGACCAATCAGTCCCGCGGGGAGCATGGTACGCACATAGTGCAGGAAAATGTAGTTGGTGTCGTTGGATTCCAGGATCCCCGTTGAACGCACAAACGTCCGATACTTCGCACGCAGGAGCGTTGTGCTGTCGTATGCGCGGCGATAGGCATTCTCAGCACCCGGAAGTTCATTGAGGACCTGACGTGCGGCACGCTGCAGCTCGGCGTTAGCTATGTCCCACTGTCGATGCAGCGTGGCCGCTGTTACGGCATCAGCGCGGGTGGCACGGCGCGCAACGGCTTCGTTGAAGAAAATGGGACCCGGCACGACGCTGTAAAGAGCAACCAAAAGCGCTCCGATGAGCAGGATACCGAACTGCATCGGAATCTTGACCACACCGTTAACGAGCAGGCCGATTCTACTCTCGCGGATATTCTTGCCGGTTATGAAGCGTCCGACCTGACTCTGATCGGTGCCGAAGTAAGACAGTGCGAGAAAGAAGCCCCCTAGCAGACCGCTCCACATGTTGTACTTATCATGGAGGTCAAACTCCGTAGTGATGACATTGAGCTTGCCAGCGATATCAGATAGGCGCAGCGCATCAGCCACTGAAATCTGATTCGGGAATCCACTAGCAAGAAAGAAACCTGCGGCAGTCATCGATGTGAGAATGATCCCGAACATAAGTGTCTGCGTATGCGCTACTGAACGTGCTCCACCGAAGAGGGTATAGAGCAGCAGCAGGCCGCCCACGATGACGTTGGTGGCGTAGATATTCCAATCGAGCAACGTCGCCACGATGATGCTTGGAGCGTAGATGCTGATACCCGTGCTGAGTCCGCGCGAAAGCAGGAACAGCACACTTGCAGTAATCCGTGTTCGACGGTCAAACCGCTGCTCAAGAAACTCGTATGCCGTGTAGGCATTGATCCGGCGAAACATCGGGATGAATACCACACTAATGACGATCATCGCCAGCGGCAAACCGAAGTAGTATTGCACGAAGCGCATACCATCGGTGAATGCCTGGCCGGGTGCCGACAAGAAGGTGATCGCGCTGGCCTGCGTGGCCATTACGCCAAGCAGGACCGAGTACCATGGCATCGACTGCCCAGCACGTAGATAATCGTCGGCGTTGGCATTACCCCGACCGCGCCAAAGTCCATAGAGGATGACGCCGATCAGCGTGGATAGAAAAACACCCCAGTCGAGGGTGCTCATTTTCCGATACTCAGCATGTTGGCCAACAGGCGCATGCCGCCAGGCACGCCGGCCGGCAGCTGACGGAACAGCGACAGAGCGCAGTAGATGTAGTGCCCCTTTCCGTATCGGGCATAGACCAGCGCACCTGTATGAGATGCTTCGTTTGTGTCGTGCATGGAAAGGGGCGTCTGATAACGTTCGTCAATGTTGTCGGCGAAGTAGAGACCACGTTCCTGAATCCAACCATCGAAATCACTCGCTGTGATTCGATTTGGGGTCGTCAGTATCGGATGATCAGCAAGCTGCACTCGTACCGGGGCATCTTCCTCCGTCACACGGGATCGTCCAACGGAAAATGGGAAGGGGCCGATGGACTTCGTTGACATGTCCTGCGTGGTCATGTAGCTCATCACAAGAGTGCCCCCTTGCTCGACATAGTTCATCAATGCCGGCATGAGGAACTGCATACTCTTGCGGGTGTTCACCGCCCGAATGCCCACTAGAACAGCGTCGTACTTCAGGAGCTCGTCGGTTTTGAGGATCAGCTCATCGTTGATCTCATCAACCGTCACACCAATGCTGCGCAGGAAATCGGGTGTGTACTCACCTGCCCCGGCCACATACGCGACGCGTTGGGCACGTATCTCGATTGGTGCCACCACCACCCGAACCACGGCCGGTTCAGTGTACTGAAGCGTCGGCAGGTGATCGTATGTGATCGTTCTTACGCTGCGAGACGCTTCACTACCCTGCATGCGCAAGACACAGGTGATGTTGGCGGTCTGGCGAAGCGCTGGCTCAATCATGATCAGCGTATCCGTTTTCGCACGTATCGAAACATTGCTGATGCTGGCCACCACCGTGGAGCCGTCCAAACACACAAGCTCGGCATCGCGGACAGCTGAGTAGGCACGCACACGAACCGGAATGCGGAGTGTATCGGAATTCTTGACCACCACCTTTGAAATCGGTTCGATGCTGACCGCAGGCACAATGCGCAGTTGCTCGATCACATCACCTTTGAGCGGCTCAAGCTTTTTGAAGCTCAAGGGCACCGCGGCCGTGATTGTATCCGTTCCAACGGCAAAGCGAAGGCGGACGTTCAGTTCGGGAGGTGTTACGGACTGACCCAGCAGCCCTTCATCCGTTAGCTCAAACAGAGCCCCCTTCGGTGATCGTGCAAGCCAGTATGGCTGCGTCACCGGCCCGATGCAGGGGGCCTTTGCAACGTCGATTGTTTTGAGTGAATCATGCGAACAGACAACATCGCGGCGAACGTCTCCCCACGGCATGACGATCTCGGCGCAGGTGACGGTTCGTCCGGCTCGCGTGGTGATGCGAACCTGCGCTGCGACGGTGTCCCCGGAGACGATCGTCGGCACAGTAACCGACGCATCAGCCGTTAGCCCCATGCACGAGAAGATGATCTCATCGACTTCCATGAGCTTCCGCTGGCGCCAGAATTCATCCGCCACTGCACGAATCGTTCTCCGCACGGCCAGCAATGCATCCAGCGACCGCTCAGGATGCGTCATCGTAAAATCATCAATGATGCGCTCGATCTCCTGCCCGATCTCGGGATGCCCCACCCGGCCCCACGTTGTATCGATGCCGTCAAAGAGGCTCTTGGAGGGGGCTTCTCCGGCTAGCGTCGCAAAGAATTCCGGCTGAACTCCCGGCGTCTGCGGCGTGCCGGCCCCCTGACTCCTGTGCAGGCTGCGGCTAATGCCGGCGAGCTCGCCATAGCCCATACCAAGGAGCGGATCGTAATGCCCCACCTCGACGCGGAACATCCCGTCAGAGATGGTGCTACGATTACCAAAACGAAATGCGTTGAACAGGAGGCGCTTCGGCTTCCATGCCTTTGGGTCAGCCATACATGCGGCGTAAGCACGCTCGGCCAGTATGGCAGAGGCCGAGTGCTGACCGTGGCCGGCCATGGAGTCTTTCGGGAATCGGCAGATCACCACATCCGGACGGAAGGTCTGGAACACCCGCACAACGTCACTGGTCAGGACTGCGGAGTCCCACTGCCTGAACGTCTCTTCTGGATTTTTCGAGTAGCCAAAATCGATTGCCCGGGCGAAGTATTGCTCAGCCCCATCCATGCGACGTGCAGCGAGCAGCTCGTGGGTGCGGATCAGGCCAAGGGGAGCCCCTTGCTCACCACCAATAATGTTCTGTCCACCATCACCACGGGTGATCGACAGGTACCCTGTACGGATGTGACGTCCGGTGGCGAGCCACGACAGCAGACGTGTGTTTTCATCATCTGGATGCGCTGCCACGTAGAGCACCGACGACAGGTTCTTCAGCTGCTGCAGCTGACCGTAGATCCTGTACGCGGGTGCAGGCGTGCGCTGCTGGGCCATCGTTACGGAGGCGGCCAGCGCGAGGACACTCGCAAGGCGGACAAAGCGCACGGGGCGTTACTTGTTTGCGTTGAGAATATCCTGGGCCGACTTTTCATAGTCGGCATCACCGCCAGCAGCCTTGACGATCTCGATCGTCGTGGTGGCGGCCTCACGGGCAACATCCTTGCGTCCAAGCTTCGCAGCGATCTTTGCCTTCAGCAACGCCGTCCAATAGGCCTTTGGATTGCGCTCAAGAGCCTTGCCGGCATACTCAAGGGCTTTGTCGAGATTCTGCCCTGTTTCGTAGAGATACGTCGCAGCCTGCTGGTATGGAACATTCGGATTGTTGATGGCCTTGTCGATTGACGTCAGAAGACGTTCCTGGTTGTTCGCCTTGACCGGGATGGAGATCCCCGTGTTTTCCCACATGATGTCGATCGTGCACGACGAGAATGTGATGTTTCCGATATCGATGGAGAACGTCTCTACGCTGCCGGAAGTCTTCGAAGCAGGTACGTTAAAGCGCACGATATCATCAGTCTTGGGGAACTCTTCACCGGGCCAGCTGCCGGTGTTTTTGTTGATCACAACGACGAATTCCTTTTCACCGGGGATGGTGTAAAGCGAGTAAGAGCCGGGCTTGATGGTAGCTCCACCAATCTGCACGTCCTCACCGAAGGTGACCTTCGTGGCGGCATTGGCACCGGTACGCCAGACCTTGCCAAACGCAACCAGATCTCCGAAGATCTTTCGCCCACGCATTGACGGACGGCTGTAGGTGATCTCAATCTTCGAGGTCGAGAAGTCCTGCGAAACCGTTGACGTTGGGCTCATCGCTGGAAGCTTAAGCTCCTGCGCAAATGCGGATGTGCAAAGCAGAAGAATGCTGAGGAAAGGAATCAATCGCGACATGTTCGAACTCTAAAAATTGTGAGATAGGTACCACTCGTCACTTGTCACTCGTCACTTGTCACTCGTCACTCGTCACTCGTCACTCGTCACTTGTCACTTGTCACTTGTCACTTGTCACTCGTCACTCGTCACTTTGGCTTCGATCATCTCGCACCATACGTGACCAATCAGGATATGACACTCCTGGATCCGGGCGGTAACGGATGACGGGACGACGACAGAAGTATCGCACAACGCGGCAAGCGTTCCACCGGTTCCGCCAAGCAGACCGATGGTACGTACTCCACGTGAACGGGCTTCTTCAACGGCCATGACGACATTATTGGACGTTCCGCTTGTGGAGATGGCTATCAGGACGTCGTCCGGCGAACCAAAGGCTTCGACCTGACGGCTGAAGACCCGGTCAAATCCGTAATCATTGCCGCCGGCAGTCAGGATACTGCTATCGGTGGTAAGGGCAAGGGCCTTGATCGCACGACGGTTGACGTCTTTGTTGAGTCGCACGACAAGCTCAGCTGCGATATGCTGGCTGTCGGCAGCGGATCCGCCATTTCCGCACAGCATGATCAGACCATTGCGTCCAGCACATTCGGACAGCATCCGTCCGCAGACGTGGATGGCATCCAGCTGCGATTCGACTAGTCGGATCTTCGCATCGATCGACTCGCGGAGAATACTCTCGACCGTGTCTCTGCTCATTTCTGCCATACGGCAAAACTACGCCCCTTTGCGCTATTGGCGCGTCAGGGACGTGCGTCATTACCCTATGAAAGAGGGTCGAGAATTGGTCATCTTTGCAGGGTACGACAACAGTTCCAACGACACTCATGAGTCTCGAGACCACTTTCGCCCCCTTTCGCAGGAACATCATCGGCATCGATGACGACTTTGACGCTGGTTTTGGGCGACACAAGATCATCTATGCCGACTGGACGGCCAGTGGGCGCATGTACGGTCCGATCGAGGCGCGGATGAGTCAGGATGTTGCGCCGTACGTGGCCAACACTCACACCGAAACGTCGTTCTGCGGCACCACCATGACGCGCGCCTACGCAGAGGCGACGAATACTATTCGACGTCATGTCAATGCTTCTGAATCAGATGCGCTCATCTGTTACGGCACCGGGATGACAGCTGCGGTGAACAAACTGCAGCGCATGCTCGGCATGCGCGTTCATGAGCGATACCGTGCGGACGTCAACATTCCTGCGAATGAACGTCCGGTCGTGTTTGTAACGCACATGGAGCATCATTCAAACCATACATCGTGGCTTGAGACGATTGCCGATGTACGGATCATCGGCGCCACACAGGACGGACTCGTTGATCTTGATTCACTTCGTCAGCTGGTGGCCGAACATGCAGATCGAACCGTGAAGATTGCTGCCGTTACTTCGTGCAGCAACGTCACGGGCATCATGACGCCCTATCACGATATCGCCGAGATCTTGCACGCGTCAGGGGGCTACTGCTTCGTAGACTTTGCCTGCAGCGCCCCGTATATCAACATCGACATGCATCCTTCCAACAGGCCCAATGCATGGCTTGATGCGATCTACTTCTCACCTCACAAGTTTCTCGGCGGTCCTGGCACAAGTGGTGTGCTGGTGTTTTCCAAAGCTCTTTACAGCAACAATGTGCCGGACAATCCGGGTGGTGGAACGGTCTGGTACACCAATCCATGGGGAGATCATCGGTACATAGACGACGTCGAAGCCCGCGAAGACGGGGGCACACCTGGATTTCTCCAGGTGATTCGAACGGCCATGTGCGTTCGGCTCAAGGAACAAATGGGCGTTGAGAACATTCTACGCAGGGAGCATGAGCTCATGGATATTCTGTGGAATGGACTTTCCCGCATCGACGGGCTCAGAATTCTTGCCAGTCAGCATCGCCAGCGCCTAGGCATTCTTTCATTCTACTTTGACAACCTCCACTACAACCTCGTTGCACGTGTTCTCAACGATCGCTTTGGCATCCAGGCTCGAGGTGGTTGCTCATGTGCCGGCACATACGGCCACTATCTATTGGACGTCTCACAAGAGGTTTCGTCGTCGATAATGTGCGAGATCATGGACGGCACATGGATCAATCAACCCGGCTGGGTTCGCATTTCGATTCATCCGACAATGACGGACGCAGAGGTGCACACCATCGTCGAAGCCATCAAGTGGATCGCTGATAATCGGGAGGAGTGCAAACGGTCCTACCGCCCGATTGGTGCTTCGAAGGAGTTCGAATCGGTCCTCCCCACGCTGGTAGAAAGCGTGAACGTCTCTTCCTGGTTTGCCGACCTCTGATCCCACTTGCGACTCTGCCAGCATTGGCCCAGTCACCGCAGCACTATCGTGGCAGAATCAGTGAGGATATGGCCTGCTTGAAACGGGGCTCATAGACGGCCCATCGCTGTGCGTCGCTCTCAAAGGTGTAGGCAAACACCTCATCCTTGCGGGCAAGTATCGCCTCTATGCGGCGCTGCACCGGATACTCCTTCTTAAACTGAAAGTCAATGGTACGGACCATCCCGCTCCAACCATCGCGCGAGATCGATGTGCTATCGACAACCTTGCGAAGGTGTGGTGTGAAGCCTTTCATCTGCGCTGCAACGAACTGATCCCAGAAGTCGACGAGGAAGACAGCGTTGTTATTCTTTTCCTCAATCAGGAAGGAGCTACTGATATTGCGGATCCAGCGAAATGTTCCGCCAACGGAATACGCATCTGAGTCGCTCTCGATCTTTTCGAGTGTGACAAACCAGTTCAACGTCTTGCCGTCTGATCGCACTGTGGAGTGCCATGATTTCGGAAGTGA
>JBILLF010000014.1:0-48037 GCA_044376225.1 Patescibacteria group bacterium
TCAACACATGGTATCTGCCGACATCTGCACCACGTGCACTCATTTCGAACAAGAACGCTTTCTGGACGCCAAACGCCGGTATCGGACGCGTAATTGAAATCTCACACGTGAGCGAACTGGTTACGGCAGGTTCACAGACTGAGTTTGCAACTCTTGCACAATGGCGTAACTGGACCGGCCAGGACATCAATTCCCCATACGGCAACTTTGTTGCTGAGCACGAGTTCCAGGGAACAGCTCCTAACCAACGTCTTCGCGTACGCATCACTCCACAAGCTCCTATTGGATCGATCCTCAATAACAATGGCGAGCGTCTGAATGGAACAGCCAGCGATATCGAGGGCGGTGTTCGTGGTGAGGCTGGTCTGGGTTATGACATTGGAGCTGATGAATTTAACGGTCGTCTATATGTCAGTGATCTCGAAGTGATTGACATTTTGAGCCCTGCTGCATACCGTGACGCTGTTGGAGCAACGAGCGATGCCGAGTATATCATGACAACGGCTCCTGTAGATGTCACAACACGTGTTCGTAATAATGGAGCACTGGCTACTACTCGCTCGCAAGTACGTGTCCGTGTTTACATCGAGACGCCTGCTTCTAACAATGGCGCGATGAATCCGCCACAGTACAGTAGCTTCCCACTTGTTGACCGTGTGATCACGACGAACCTTACATCTGGTCAGTCGAAGGATCTCCAATTCAACATCCCATCGTGGTCACCACAGCCATATTTCGGTATGCCTGGGTATGACGTTCCAGCTCAATTCGCATCGATGGGCATGAATGTCACACCACGGTATCGTGTTGAAGTTTCCGTGAATGCGGACGAGTTCAATGCTAACAACATGTTTGCAAAGGATGTGCGCTTCTTCATTCGCAAGTCTAACCTCCGTCTGCTGCTGAGCGTACAAGGAACGAACATCGACATTCTTGCCAGCACGCCAGTGCCGACACAGAATCAAATCGCAGCTCGTTTGAACGCTGACAGTCTCCAGAAGGCACTTGGTGATCTTGGATACATCAACGATCCAGCTAGCAACCGCTATGACTACGATGTTCTCGATCGCTACAACTGGGCCACGCGCTCGGTGGATTATCGCATGTATCAGACGATGTTCTGGGGTCAAGACCTTAACCCACTGACACGTAGTGAGCGTGACGATATCCGGAACTACGTTTCGTCAGGTGTTCCTGGTATGAAGAAGAACCTGGCATTCTCTGCCTCACGGGTTCCATCGCAGCACAATGGTGCATCGATCGTATCAGACTTGAACTTCGTTCAGAATGCTTTGCGTTGTCAGCTTCGTGCTCCAGGCACTCCATTCACACCGAACTACAGTGGTCGAAATGTTGATGGTCGTGCAATCGCACGTGGTAACAGCGAGACAATTGTCCGCACTGGTTTCACGGGAGATGCAGAGCCAGTTCCAGCTCTTGTTTCGATGTATTCGGACGGCACAACATCTGGTGTTGTGAATGCCGCATACTCGTACCGTCGCAGCGATCGAACAACTGCAACCGACTCGATCATGGGTACTGCAACGGCAGGTATCACGGCGAACACTGTGTACCTTGGAGTTGATTGGCGCCACTTTGCCCGTTCGACTTCGCCTACGGTTCTTCGTACCGGTATTGAGCGGGTTGTTCGCGGTATCCTTGACTTCTTTGAGACAAACGGTGGTGGCCTTGCACCAGTGCAGGTTGCATCATTTGATGCAAAGGCTCGTGGTAAGAACGTTGATGTGTTCTGGTCGACATCTTCAGAGACGGGTCTTCGTCAGTTCGAAGTTGAGCGTTCAGACGTTTCTTCTGTCAAGGCTGGAGACATCACGAACGAGGCTGCCTTCCGCGTGATCCGCACGATCAACGCCAGCGGTTCTTCGACGACGCGCAAGGACTACTCGATCACAGACGAGAACCTCGCAGCCGGTACGTATGAGTATCGTCTCACATCGGTCGACAAGGACGGATCGCGTGCTTCAACGCAAGACATTAGTGTTACGATCGATGGTGAAGGTTCGGGTCTGTGGATCAACAGCATTGCTCCAAATCCAGTCTCTGATGTTGCAACTATCAACTTTGGAATGTCTTCGGCAGGCCGTGTTGATGTTGTTCTCGTCAACAGCGCCGGTCAGGAAGTTGCAACGCTGTTGAGCGATAGCCGCGCAGCTGGTATGCATCAGGTACGTTTGACGGCGGCTGCTCTGGCCTCCGGTTCATACACACTTGTTGTTCGTAGCAACGGTCTCGCAGTTTCTTCGGCGCTGACAGTATCGAAGTAAGCTTCGGTCGCTGAGATAGCTTCTATCAAAGAACGGCTCCCGTGCGTATGCGCGGGAGCCGTTCGTAGTTTTGCCGCCGTCTCATGCGCTCACCATCACCTGTATTGCTATCAGCTGCCAGCGGTATTTTAGCCGGTCTGGCCTACTGTCATGCCTCGCTGCAAATACAGCCAGTGTTGATGTTGGTCTCGTACGTACCCCTGCTGTGGGCGATTGTACAGTCAGGTGATAGGGGGCGAACGATGGTCTGGCCACTCTACGTCTGTTTCTTCCTCTACCATGGTATCTGCAATTGGTGGATTAGCAGCTGGCAGACACAAACGGATCCATACCTCATGGCGAGTGGGATCGCGGTATGGATCGTGCACCCGCTCCTGTTGGTGTTGCCCTGGCTGGTCCTAAGTAGGCTTACTCGTGTGGTGTCCGTTGATGCGCTGTTGTCCATTGTACCAGCGTGTGTGACTGCTTTTGAGTGGCTGCATGGTCAGACCGACTTTTCGTATCCATGGCTTACCACAGGATATGCGATCATCGATCTTCCGGCTGCGCAGGTTGCTGATACCGTTGGATTGTATGGTCTGACGTGCTTGATCATGATCGCCAATGTTCTCGCATTCCGTGCAATCCATCGCCGAACGTTGGGGCTATCCTGGCGTGGAAGCCTCGGTATGTTTCTAGGGTTCTGCGCAGTCTGGACGGCACTGGGTGTCTTGAGCAGGCCATCTTCTCACAGTGACAAAACACTCTCGGTAGCGATCGTACAGCCCAACATTAATCCTTGGGACAAGTGGTCAGCCCCCTCTGAGCAGTTGCGAATTCACGTGTCAGTCACGGATTCCCTCTATCAGTCCCGCCGTCCGGCCGATGTCACGGTCTGGAGTGAGACCGCAATCCCATACGTCATACGCAATTACAGATACCTTGGCGACTGGCTTTCGCTCCGTGCATGGGTTGATTCCACGAAGACGAGTCTGGTAACGGGTTTTGCTGACATGATGGTTTACCCCAATGGCCAAGCACCAGCATCGGCCCGTTCGCTAGCCATCGATCCAGGTGTCAAGTATGACCACTTCAACGCGGCGATGGTTCTCAACCCGATGCAACGAGACGTTCCGGTGCATCAAAAGACTATGCTGACGCCATTTGCCGAGAGACTTCCGTTTGCCGATCAGCTCTCCTTTGCCATGAAGTGGGTTGAATGGGGCGTGGGCATTTCTGCCTGGGGTAAGGGGCGAGAGCGCTATCCGCTTCCTGTTGTGCGGAATGCCGATACAATAGCCCGGATCGGGACGATCATCTGCATTGAATCGATCTATCCTGATGTTGCCCGTGACATGGTGAATGACGGAGCTGATGTTCTGGCCGTCATCACCAACGATGCGTGGTATAACGGGACGTGGGGCCCTCGCCAGCACTATGACATTGCGCGCATGCGGGCGATTGAGATGCGACGTCCGGTCATTCGATGCGCCAATTCAGGCGTCTCCGGGATCATCGATGCTGATGGAGCTTCCATCATGGAACTACCGGACATGCAGCGTCTTGCGGCGATCGGAACGGTCCGACCGGGGCACGAATTGACGTTCTACGCACGATACGGTGACTGGCTGCCTGTTGTATCTCTTGTGATTACGCTTTTTGCTGTTGTCGTTGCACGATTTACTCCTCTGCTTCGTATTCTTCCGGCCTCAATCCTACGACAATCCTCCCACAACTTTCAAGACGCATGAAACGAAACCATTTCAGTGGCAAGCTTGCTGTGGCTTTACTCTGCCTGATGCAGACGACCTTGCTGGCGCAGTACAAGCCCCTTGCCTATACCGAATACGACCTGCCTAATGGGCTGCATGTGATTCTTCACGAGGATCATTCAGCCCCCGTGGTGGCAACTGTGCTGCACTATAAGGTTGGCTCTCGGGATGAAGACCCATCCCGCACCGGCTTTGCCCACTTCTTCGAACACCTGATGTTCGAGTCGACCGAGAAGATAGAACGGGCGACCATTGATAAAATGGTCAACGGAGCAGGGGGCGAGCTCAACGCCTTCACCAGCAACGATCAGACGGTCTATCACTTCGTGCTGCCGTCCAATCAGGTGCGACTCGGGCTGTGGATCGAAGCACAGCGCATGCGTAAGCTCCAGGTTAACAGCATCGGTGTCGAGACCCAGCGCGGTGTTGTGAAGGAAGAGCGTAAGAACCGATATGACAACGCACCGTATGGTGGATGGCTGGAAAAGGCGCAAAAGGCGTTGTTTGCCGGCACGCCGTACGAGTGGTCGCCGATCGGTTCGGCACAGCATATTGACAGTGCCACGATCGCCGAGTTCAAGGCGTTCTACGACCAGTTCTATCAGCCGAACAACGCCATTCTCGTGGTCAGTGGCGACTTTGATGAAAAGCTCGTTCGCGAGACCATCGACGCCTACTTTGGAGGATATCCCAAGGCCGCCGAGCCCAAGCGTCCGGTCATTGGAGCCATGGACCCTCTTGCCGGTGAGATCCGCGAAACGGTAAATGATCCCAAGGCACAGCTCCCGGCGATCTTCATGGCCTATCGTTCAATGCCACAGACAGACGAAGACGTCTATGCTGCGGACCTGCTGACGACCATCATGTCGAACGGCGAATCATCACGGATGTACCGGTCCCTGGTTGATAGTACCCAGGTGGCGGTGCAGGCGAGCATGTCGTTGTTCCCACGCGAGTACATCGGCATGGCGTTCTGCATCGGGATCGTTGCTCCTGGCAAGGACCCTGCAACGGTCGAGCAGGGAATTGACGCTGAGATCGAGCATCTGATCGCTGCTGGTGTAACGGAAGAGGAGCTGACAAAGGCCAAAAACATCACAGAGATGAACTTTGTTCAGGGACGCACGGGCGTCTATCAAAAGGCCCTGTCACTGTCAAATGCCTATCGCTTCGACGGCAGCACCGGCGCCATCAACGACGAAATGAAGAAGTACATGAAGGTTACAACAGACGATATCAAGCGCGTAGCGAAGAAGATGTTCGGTTCGAAGCAGCGCATTGTTCTCACCTATCTGCCCTCGAAAGGATAAGAGCCATGCGTAAAACCCTCAGTATCATCGTGGCCGCCACGGCCCTACTTTGTGTGGCACTTGAGCCAGCAGCAGCCCAGACCAAGAAGAAGTCGGCCAAACCCAAAAAGGGAGCTGCTGCTCCGATCACGCCGGTCAAGGCCGAAGAGCCCAAGGCAGCTGCAGACGTTAAGCCGGATCTTAGCGTGCGTCCTGAGCCCCTTGCCGCTACAGCGTTTGCATTCCCGAAGTATCAGGAATTCACTCTTCCGAACGGACTTCATGTCTACGTGATCGAAAACCACGAGCAGCCGATGGTTACCATGTCCATGGTGCTGCGTGGGGGTGAGGCCTACGACCCTGCTGGCAAGGAAGGAGCCGCTGCACTTACCGGGGACATGCTTGGTAAGGGTACAAAGAAGCGTACGGCGTTGCAGATCGCCCAGGCACTCGATGGCGTCGGCGCTGGTATCAGCGTCAGTACGGCAGGGGAGTCGATGACCATCTCTGCCTCATGTATTAAGAAGCATGCAAACCTGGTCATGGACATCTTCGGAGAGCAACTTCGCGAGCCCATCTTCGACGAGAAAGAGCTCGAAAAGCTCAAGCAGCAGTATGTGGCCTCGATCGCTTCCCGACGGTCTCGCCCAATGGAGATCGCTGGGGCACTCTCTCGTAAGGTCATCTATGGCATGGACAATCCGCTTGCCCGCCGCACACTTGAGTCGACGATCAAAGCCGTTACACGCCAGGACCTGGTGAACTTTCATGCGAGCTACATCCGGCCGAATTCCGCCTCGATTGCCATCATCGGTGACGTAACACTTGATGAGGCACGCCAGCTAATCACCAAGTACCTTGGAGGTTGGGAGAAAGGGGCTCGCCCGGAAGTTGCCATTCCGGACATCAAGACCGAGCCGGCCGGCGTGTACTTCGTTCCGCGCAAGGGCTCAGTGCAGAGCACAATCATTGTTTGTGCTGCCGGACCCGCTGTTCGCGCGGACGATTTCGATGCTACCTCCATCATGACCAGTCATGTGGGTTCAGGCTTCGGAAGCATGCTGTTCAATACTCTCCGCGAGACATATTCCTACACCTATTCACCGTTCTCGGTGCTTACCCGCGGACGTCGTTACAATCGCATTGCCTGTGGTGCTGAAGTGCGCTCATCGGTGACTGATTCAGCACTGACGGTGATTTTGCGCGAGCTGCGCAGTCTTGCTGATGAGGGTCCTGAAGAGGATGCTCTCAAGCGTCGTATCGCAGTTGAGGTCGGTCAGTACCGCATTGCGTTTGAGCGTCCGTCCACGGTTGCCGCTGTGCTGCAAAATGCATGGCTGAACGAGGTGCCGATCGAAGACGTAGCGAACTATACAAACCGGGTTGAGAACCTCACCGCTACGGACATTCAGAAGGCTGCGGAGCGCTACCTTGGAATGTTCAACTTGCGCTTCGTCGTGGTTGGCAGTCCAGACGTACGGTCAAAGCTGGAGTCCTTCGGTCCGATCCGTGAGTTCACTCTAGATCTTGAGCCGGCCAAGGAAGCCCCCTATGAAGACATCGGGATGACCTTTGACCAGCTTGTTGAGAAGCACTCGGCTGCTATCGGTACACCCGATGCCGTGCGTACCGTCCGTACCACCGGCACCGGGCGTATGGTGTTTCAGGGTAAGGAGTATCCGGGTTCGATGACACGCCTTCGGATGGCACCGAACAAGGAATACGCTGAGCTCGACTTCGGCGTGATGAAACAGCAGCAATGGGTGGACGGGACATCGGCCTGGCTCTCCCTAATGGGCGGCACTGCTGGAGAAGCCCCGGCCGACGAGCGTGGTCAGATGATGGTTGAAGCGCGGATCTTTCCAGTGCGGACCATGGTGGCCGATGGTTACACTGTTACGCTCAAGGGCAAGCGCGACGGTCAGATCGAGATCGACGCCAAGGGGCCGAGTGGCTCGCCGGAGCGCTTCTTCCTCGATGCATCGACCTACATGCTGACGCGTCGTGAAAAGGACGAGAAGACTCCGATGGGTGACATCACCACGATCGAGCGTTTCAACGGGTACACTCTCGTTGACGGCGTGATGATGCCATCCAAGTATCAGTTGCAGAGCACGATCTATTCGATCGAGTTTGATCTGCAACACCAGATCAACCAGCCGGTTCAAGAGGCGGCATTCCGTCCGGCAGGACTCTAAGGAGCCCCCCGACGTGCGCATTGTAGCCGCCTTCCGAGCGCTTTGGTACGGAGTCACCGATCCGACGCGCATCAAAGAAACTTCCAAAGAAGCGGTCACGGCGGTCTTCGCCGTGGCCGTTCTTTTTGTGTCGATTACGAATACTGTCTGCGCTCTGTGGGAGCAGGGGGACCTTGCCCTGGCTGCCGAATCGCGCATTCTGCTGCAGAACTCGGCTACGAGTCCGGTGAAGACTTCCCAGTTGGACCTAACTGCCCCGCAGCGTCAGTTTACGGCTGCGTTGGGCGGAGCACTCATCGTGACGATCGTCTCGACCGTTGTCGTGGCTGGTCTGTTCATGATCCTGATGAAGTTTATGACCAACCTAACGGTTACGTTCTCCCAGTGTCTGATCGCGGCCTCGGCCGCCTCGTCGATCATTATCCTAGACACTCTGCTTGCCAGCTTTCTGCACGTGGTGTTCAAGACCGCCCAGGCGGGCCTTCACGTTGGCGTGGTGTTGCGGCCGATGGACGCGCCCATGCTCTTTACGTGGCTTCAGCGCATCAGCCTTTTCTCGCTCTGGCACTACCTCGTCGTGGCCATAGCCCTTGTGAGCTGGGAAGGTCTGAACTGGCGCTATGGCATCGTTACAGGCGCTCTCGTCTGGACCATCACGCGATTGGTTTTCGGGCTTTTAACGCTCGTCGGCTGGATCGTGAGCCTGCAGGGGGCCGGAACCGCTGCACCGTGAAACGTGGCAATCGAACGATTCCCAATCATGTTACCCGTGGGTAACTCGTCACAATATCAGGTGTTAAATCCGTTGTATATTGTGCGCCCAACCCCTAAATCCCATTGGAAGTTTGACACAGAGGACCATCATGATCCATTCCCGACTTCGTACAACCGTTCTTGTCTGTTTCCTGGCGCTGGGCGTCGGAGAGCTTACAGCACAACGGACGCGGTCCATGATAGCGGTTCAGCCATCTGCGGCCACTCTCATCCCTTCAAATGTTCAGTCTGTCGAGCCCCGTTTCGATATCGGCAGTGAGCAAGAAGCACGGCCAACGGGTTCATCCGTTCTGACGCTGTCGCGTCTTCCAAAGGTCGTCGATGCGGTGCAGGCCGACCTGCCCGGAGTGCAAGTTGGCTTCACGTATTATGACTTCCAGACCAACGGTTCGATGGCCAATCGGCTTGTGTACAACCAGGATGGGCCGGACAAGTACGTTCAGATGGTGTGGATGGTCTCCAAGGACTCAACCCGCGATGTCACATCGCGCATTCCGGGCTTTGCAGGGAACTTCCGTGGTTCGCACTATACGTTCCTGGACGTTAGCAATCCTGATAAGCCACTGCTGGGCATCGACAATTGGGAAAAGATCGAAGACACCCGTGCTGGGTGGCCTTCTCTGGTGCAATACAAGGACGGTGTGATTGGCACACCTTCGCACCCGCCGATCCGCTTCTTCACCAACGGTGGTGTTGGTGATCAGCCGGCAATGACGACGGAAGTGACGGATGCTTCGCAGCTCTGTCTCTGGCCGCGAGCTGCGGCTGATGGTGATGGAAACACGCACCTGATTTACAACCACAACCTTGGGTCTGATCAGAGCCCATCCAACCAGGTTGCCTATCGTCGCTCGACCGATGGGGGCTTCGGCTGGTCTGAAGAAACCCTCTTCACAGGCTCGACAGCTCCGGAAGGAAATCTTCCTGTGGGTCTTGGTGGCGACACCTATGCAATCACCGCTCGCGGCAAGAAGGTTGTGATCGCCTACACCGACAACTCGCTGCGCCTTCTGACGCGCACATCGACCGATGGTGGTGCAACATGGCCGAGCGAAGCTGCGCGTGTGGTCTTCGCACCGCAGCACACCGACATCGACTCTTCTGAGAACCAGTGGGGCACCTTTGAGGTGCTCACGGACACCGTGCCAACACCGAACGGTCACATTGATGTGATCATCGACAGTGAAGGTACGACGCACATTGTCGTTGGTGTTGTTCCATCGTATATCGTCCGTAAGGACACCAACGGCGCCCGCCAGGGAACCATCTTCGTGATGAACGACCGCCCAACACAGCGCACCGCCGGAATGGGCTACATCAAGGAAGGCTCGAACAACATCTTCTTCATGGCACCTCCGGCAGGGGGTGAGTGGGATGGCAATGGTTATCCGATGAATCTCCGATTCTTTGATAACGCCAGCCGCTGGCCACAGCTTGGCCTGGATGCGCAGAACAATCTCTACTGCACATACGGATCATGGAAGAACGGTGACACCAAGAACATCCTTGCTGACACCACCGGTGGTAACCAGCAGACCGAGCCTGACACGACGGCTCCCGTTGATGCCCTGAACGGGCACATCTGGGTCACCTATCTCAAGGCCGGTACAACGACATGGTCAGCCCCTTTCAATATCACTCCGGACGGTGTGAACTGTCAGTATGCATCACTGTGCGATGAGGTTGTCAACGACCGTCTCTATATCGGTTATAGTGCCAGTGAAACACCTGGTGACCGCGTTACCAACCTTGAGCTGCCAGCGCAGCCTACCAAGGTCATGATGGTGGCCTTCGATAAGAATCTCCTACCGGTTAGCGTTGACGAAGACGCACCGCTTGATGCTGACGTTACTATTGCTCCTAATCCTGCACAGGGGGCTTCCACAGTGCGCATCGCGTCAAACACGGACGGTGTAATCACCGTCACACTGATGTCATCTGTTGGCGAGCGCGTTCTGCGTTCATCGAGTCCTTCGACTGTGGGTTCGTGGGATGTGACCATCCCGACCGATGGTCTTGCAGCAGGCATGTACCACGTCGTGGTTGAGCAGTCCGGTCGCCGGACGGTTCGTCCGCTATCAGTGGTCCGGTAAGCATTAAGAAAATTTACGTTCAACAGCGTTTCTCGAGGAGTACACTATGGTGCGTCAGTACCTCCTTCTTTTTAGCATCTTCTGTCTCGCGGCCTCGGCATCCTATGCCGGTATCACCGGTATTCTTGCCGGTAAGGTCACCGACCAGGAAGGCAAGCCGGTTGCCGGAGCGACTGTGCGGGTGCTTGGTACAACGCGTGGTGCCATCACGAAGCTTGATGGTAGGTATACGGTTGTCAACGTCAATGCCGGCTCGTATGATGTCCGCGTCACTGCCGTTGGATACGACACCGTCACGAAGCGTGTGACGATCATCGCTGACCAGACGCTATCTGTCAACGTTACCATGAATGCCGGCGGACTTCAAATGAAAGTCGTGGACGTATCAGCCGAGCGCGAGATGGTTCGCTCGACTGATATCGGTTCTGCTCGCGCAACAAAGGGTGAGGACCTCGTCAAGATCGGTCGCGATAACATTGCATCGGCACTTTCATTGAGCGCCGGTATCCGTGCTTCCGGCAACAACTTTGTTGTCCGCGGTGGCCGTACGAACGAAACGCAGGTGATGGTTGACGGTCTTACGGTGACCGACCAGTTCACGGGTGGTCTCGGAAACGTTGGATCGACAATCTCGGCTGCCATGCCAAGCCCCCTTGCCACCGAGCAGGTGGTGGCTCAGACCGGTGGATTCAGTGCTGAGTACGGAAATGCTGTTGCTGGCATCGTGAACACGGTTGTCAAGACGGGTCGCACAGACCGTTATGAAGGTCAGCTCCGCTGGCGTAAGGACGTTCCATTCCTCTTCGGCTCGGCCGGTAATGGAATTCAGGCCGGTGCGCCAAACGAAGACGTTGTTGACGTCACCCTTGGTGGACCACTCGGACTCGGTAAGTCAACGTTCTTCGTCTCCGTGCGTAACACGTTCCAGTTGTATCGCAATGCCGGTCTTCAAGTCATCGACCCGATTGGTAACAATTGGGGTCTGCTACCGAACAACCGTACATGGGCTCGCAACATCACGCCGCGCATGCGATTCCAGTTCGACGACAACTCAGCACTCCTTGTCGGTGGATCCTACGGTATGCTGGCCGGAGAGCTTTCGAGCATTGGATGGCTGTATGCTAAAGACCAAGGCTACAAGACCGACTTTTTCGGAAATCAGGTCCTTGATGCCAACGGGCAACCAATTGGTAACGGTGTCTACGAACGGATGGCCAAGCAGCCCATCGTTCAGGAGTTCACGACAAATGGTTTTGCGCAGCTCAACCAAACCCTTGGTGCAAACACATTCTTCGACATCCGTGCTTCGTACAATGCCAAGGTCACCGAAGTTGGAAAGCGGAAGTCGTTTGAAGCACCTGGGCTTTTCACGGGAATCGAGCTCTACCAGCCAGTTGATAATATGTCTGTAGACGACATTCGCTACCAACTGAATGATCGCAATACGATTCTAGACGAGTACGACTACCTACGCCAGAATTCACGTTCCAATGACGGATTCAATCCAATCGAGCGCACGAAGCTTAACCCGATCACGGGATACTACGAAGGCACATCCGATGCGCAATCAACGAACAACCCCTTCGGCTTGATCGGATTCTTCTTCAACCACGGAAATACGACATCTGTTGAGTTTCGTAACGCCGTATTCTTCCAAGTCGATGGTAACATTACTCACAACCTCGAGGTTGGTGACACGCGTCACGTGATCAAGGGTGGATTTGAGTTCCGGACCTTTGATTTGTCTCTCTATTCAAATGGGGCTCCGTGGAGTGGTGACCAGTTTGCGCAGTCATATGGTCGTCCCAACGTCACTGATCAAAGCCGCACAAGAGATGCTCGTAAGCCGACGTCGGCATCGATGTTTGTTCAGGATCAGATCATGCTCAAGGGGCTTGTTCTTACAGCGGGCCTTCGTATGGATTATCTGAATGCCAATGCAACTACCTTCGATGTTGGAAATCCAGACTCGTTAACACCTGACGCAACGACGAAGCTGAACTTCGGCCCACGGGTCTCGGTAACGTATCCGATCACGCAGCGTCAGAACTTTCAGTTGTCTTATGGTATCTACTATCAGAACCCGCCGTGGTCGAACTTCTTTGATGGTGTATACTCTGATCCAAGATTCCAGGACTTTTTCGGCAACACCAACCTTCAGCCGCAGCGCACTAATCAATTCCAGGTTGCCTACAACCATCAGTTGAACGACGAGCTTGCATTGTCGTTCACCGGTTATTACAACGACATTCAAAACCAGCCTTCCGTCCGAATTGATACGTTCGAGGGTCGTCCAAAGTATCAATACGACCTTGCATCATATGGTACCTCACGCGGTATCGAGATGACATTCATGAAGCGTCTGACAAACAACTGGTCGTTCAACATCAACTACACGATTGCGAACGTTCGTGGAAACGCGAACTCAGCCACGCAGCTGCCTCCGGTTGACCCTCTGACAGGAGACCTTCAATTCCCGATCGTAGACTTCCCGCTGAGCAACGATCTCCCGCAGCGAATCAATGCGGTCGTCGGCTTTGCATGGGGTAAAGACGAGGGACCAACGATCGCAGGTATCCCGATCCTTGAGAATCTGAATGTGAACGTTTCAGGTTTCTGGCAGTCTGGCCTACCCTATACACCAGTCAATATCCGCGGTCAGATCACTGGACAACTCAACTCTGCTCGCTTCCCATCAAATTGGAACTCGGAAATGCGCTTGACGCGCACGATTCCGCTCACGAATGTGTTGGGGGGTCGCACAGCAGTCGATCTCATTCTGGACGTTGAGAATCTGTTTAACTATACGGGTGCTGTATCGTTCTTTGCAGCAACGCGTAGTCCTGACCAAGATGGCTTCAATCTGAATCGCCGTCTGTCTGACTTGACGAGTGGGGTCTATTACCGTGAGGCCGATCCAGCAAACAAGGCCTCGATTTCGGACAATCAGTACGACCGCTACGGTAACCGTTACTATCAGGAGCGTGTAGACTTTAATAAGGACGGGCGCGTGACTCCAGAGGAAACCTTCCGCGGTTACCAGGAATATGTGTCGATGGTCATTGCACGTCGGGGCAACTACCAGTTCCCACGTCGTGTGTTCTTCGCCGTTTCGTTCCGGTTTTAATTGAAAGGAAAGGAACGATGACAACACCCATGATGAAACTTGGAGAAGCTATGAACTGCTCATGGTGGCGTTCTATCACAGTCGCGGTACTTGTCCTCGGCGCTGTCACTGTCTCGGCTGACATCAA
This sequence comes from Patescibacteria group bacterium, assembly GCA_044376225.1. Classification (GTDB taxonomy): domain Bacteria; phylum Bacteroidota; class Ignavibacteria; order Kapaibacteriales; family Kapaibacteriaceae; genus UBA10438. Next base: position 13,645 of record JBILLF010000014.1, read on the forward strand.
TCGAGACACTAAGAACCGCAAGGGCGGCGATGCCGAAGATGTGCAACGGACTCCGACAGGCGTTTTCGATCAGCAGAGAAATACGAAGTCGAAGATCGACTTCATTACAACGAACTATGGAATCTTCGGATTTGACGTAGTGAATGGTCAGGGTGGAGCGTTCTGGCCAAGGGGGCGCGGAAACCAGTACCTCTTTGCAGGTGGCGCATGGTTTGGTGCCCGGAAGCGGCCACCGGGTTCTGACACGCTTCGTAAGCGTGTGATGATCACCTATAACCCGAACTCCGGTCGCTCATGGATGGTACCGGGCGCAGTTAATGACGGGCCGCTGGTCAATACGGCGGAGGCCTTTAGGAACAAGTACAGAACGTACTTCTCGACAGATTTCTCGGATGAGACGGGCGTCGAAAAGATCAATTCGGAACTTCCGAATTGGCCGATCTGGGACAACGATCCGACGAAAACGCTGCGAGTAAACAACTACTTCGGTAACTATGTCGATAAGATCGAGAATCGAACAAAACTGGGTGCCAAGGACGTGCCAGCATTCGTTTCCGGCGAAGATGTATTCTGTACCTACAAGGACACGGACCTTTCTCGATACGAAGGTGGTGGCCCACGGCGTAAAGCCGAGGGATTTCCTCTTGGATTCCAAATCGAACAGATCGTCTATTCCTGGGGATTTGGCGATTACGGCGACATTCTCTTCATGAAGTACCTGTTCATCCACCCCGAGCAGTTCGGCGACACGCTATATGATTGCTGGATGGCCGCCGTGCAGGATGTTGATATTGCTTTGCGTACCAACAGTGCGGCTGGTGCTGCGAACGACCGTGCACGATACTACAGCGAGCGTCCAGACCTCAATCTTGCTGTTCAGTGGACCAATGGAGATCGTGGAGAGGCCGGTCAGGGCTTCGGATACCTTGGATTCAACTTCCTTGAGTCACCTGCTGTTGATGCGGACAAGTTCATCCGCCATGACAAGAGCCAATTCCCAGTCTCAGAGCAGCTTGGTTTGCAAACCATGCGTAACTGGCCAATCGCTGAAGATCCTCTTGAAAACGAAGACCGGTACAACTTTATCTCCAGCCAGCGTCGTGATGGTGACCTTGGCCCCGGAGACCGCCGTCTGATGATGGCTACGGGACCGTTCAACATGCGTCCGGGAGACTCCGCTCGTATTGTGATCGGTATCGTTCTGGCCTCTACAGCAAAGGGTGGGGATGCCGATGGAACAATCGAGGACATGGCAGAACTGATCCGCAAGGTTCAGTTTGCGCAGTTCGTCTATGATAATGCGTTTATCGCTCCGGTTCCACCGCGTGAGGCCAATTTCAAGTTCAAACGCACAGGTCCGCCTGCCTCATCCATCCCGGTCGGAGATGATGGGTGGTTCCCGCTCAATAATAGTGTCGCGATACAGTGGGATTCCACGTCAGAGCTTTCCGTCGATACCCTTGAACAAGGTCTCGACTTCATGGGGTATCGTTTGTACCGCGCGCGTCGCACAGATCTTGATACGTTTGATGCAGATCTCCGTGTGAATGCTCGTAAGGGGCCTCTCGGCTGGAAGCAGATCGCTCAGTTCGTCGTCCCCTCGCCATTCAGCAAGTTCGGTGAGACTATTCCTTCTGTCGAAGGTGTAAAGATCGACCTGTTCCGGGTTGTTGACGTCGTTAAGCCGAACACACGTCGCGCGCTTGTGGCGCGGACTCTCAACTTTGCCGAACCATGGGGATCCTACTTTTCTCAGCTGCAGGTCAACCGCGATCCGCGCCGTCTTCGCAACGGACAGGTTGTCTACAACACGAATCCGGATGGTACTCTGAAGACGAGCGGCCTTACGAACGGAGTTCCCAACTTCGATAAGCTCGACTCGATTCAATTCTGTTACATGCGTAGCAAGATCGACACGATCCCTGCTGTAACGCGACTGGCCACGGGTGCCATAGATTCTGTTCAGGCTTTGCGTGCGACTGACTCGTTGATCCGCTTCATCCTCAAGCGTCAGGTTGTCCTTGAGCCATTCCGATTCCCTGATGTTGATGACGTCACACTACCTGATGGCAGTGTGGTGAGCGTGGTCAAGTTCCGCCCCTTTGAAGAATTGAATGAAGTACGCAAGGGACTGATTTCACGACACATTCGTACACTCACGAATAATCGAACCTTCCTTGATTTGGGTGACGACAATCGCAATGGGACTGTCGAATTCTCTACCGATCCCGAACGTAGTGAAAAGTTGATCAACAATGTTGATTACCACTATGCGCTGCGGGCCTTCGACGAAGGTGATTATTCGAATGCCACAGAGTCGAAGTTGAATGACAAGACAAGTGCAAACACCGTAACGACATCGCCGCGCGGTGCTCGTCCAGGTGAATCGGTGCAATTTGAGTTGTCAACGGATGCCGAGAATGCTAAGCGCCTCGGCGGCATCTACAACATCCGCCTACTCGTCAATGACGAACAGCGATTCAATCAGCTGTTTGCTGGACGCACCTTGAACTTGACGTTTAACCGTACCTGGGCAGGCTGGCCATACAAAAACGATCAGAATGACCTTGTTGGCCTTTATGGGGCACTCTTTACGCTGCGTGATTCGGCTACTGGTGACGAAATCGCACAGTGGAGCAGCTTCCTTCCACCTATCCTCTGTCCTGGCGAAGCTCGTGAAAATGCCCCTTTCTCGTACTTTACTGAGCAGACCCGAACATGGGTTGATTCGGCTTTTTATGATGATGGTATTGACACCATCTTCGATCAACGCGACAGTAGCATTATCCGTATTGACACTGTAACGTTCGGCTTTGACACTAGTCGTGAGAAGAAGCTCCGTGCCGGATCGTACACGACAGATGCATTCTGCTTGACCAACAAGTTTGCCCTCGGTACCATTGGTCTGACATTTGACTACGCGATCGAGCAATGGGGCGGTGTTTATCGCGGTGATACGGCGTACGTCGTCAACGGACCAGCCAACATTGCAGTAACGACGGGTAATGCTGTGGCAGGACTCTACAATCAAACCAATGCACTGAACCCGGCACCACCATACATTGAACTGCCGTTCCCCGGCTTTGTTTCGCGAATTCCATGGGCCACATCGTATAACAACGGACCTGGAGTCTATGAGATCACATTCAAGAGCGGTGGTAGAGAGTCACTCACAACAAAGTTTGCTCTGAACACAACCGACGATGTTGGCAAGGATTCCACAATGACGTTCCCGGATGTTGAGTATCTCGACTATGAGATTCGAAACATCTACTCGTTTAAGCGGGCCGATGCAAAACCCGATGGAACCATCGATTCGGTTGTGGTCTCGTATCCATTTAATCTTACGCCGCAGTCGATCGACTACGCGAAGGTGCCGCCGGCTGAGCAGCGGAACTATCCAAATGTCGAGCTTGTGACCCCTGGCAGTTTTGCTGCCGCATCGTTCGGGTGGCGTAACTCTCGCAACGGTGAATGGAGTCCAGCGCGTTTGCGTTTCTACGCAGCTCAAACCAATTCGGGTCGTCCACTTGGTGAGCAGCTTCGGTACTACAAGTCACGTAACACGTCCACGACAGGCAGGGATACACTCGACTTCGTGAACGTGATCTCCGTTGGAGGTACACAGTTTGTTCTTGATGCCTCGCTGCGTGGTCGCAGGACCTCCAGCAATGTGGTTTCATCTAATGCTCCAACGACAGGTAACCCACCAACGGCCTTCCCATCCGAAGATTTCAAGGTTGGTGACAAGGTGATTGTGTCGACATTCGGCGGTGCATTCGGCTTCCCATTCGACAATGCAACGGCCAAGATCCGTGTCAAGCAGTACGACAACTTTGATGCTGCGACGAAGACGGAATCATACACGGACGAGAACATGGAGCAGGTACAAGTAGTGCCAAACCCATACTATGTTTCGCATGAAGGAATGAGTTCGCCGTTCCAGGGTAAGATCTACTTCACGCGTCTTCCTCGTGTTTGCACGATCAACATCTATACCGTAAATGGTGAACTCGTTCGCACGATCGAACACAACGAGCTTGACCCTATTCTTAGCGGCAATACCGTTGAACGCCGTGAAAGTTCTGAGCGGGCGCAGATCGGTGCAGACGTATGGGACCTGCTCACGAGAAGTCAGCAGAGCAAGCGCCGCGCAGCAAGTCAAATGTTCATCGCGAAGATCGAAACGCCAGGTGGCGCTTCCGTTATTCGCAAGTTCGCCGTTGTTGTCGGCCCAGCCCGATTCGTCGGTGAAGGAGAATAAGGAGCACACTCATGAATACAACACGCGTTACATCTCTCGTCGTAGGCGTCGTTACTCTGCTGGCCTCGGCATACAATGCCGGTGCACAGGCGACAATCGCCGCAACTGATTTCACGAAGGTCGGCCTTTCTGGAGGTCAGTTCCTGAAGATCGGCATCGGTGCCCGTGCCACAGGCATGGGTGGGGCGTACTCAGCCGTTGCAAACGACCTGTCATCCGTGTTCTGGAATGCAGCCGGCATAGCGTCGATCAAGAAGTATGCAGCTGATTTTAGCCAGACGTTTTGGTTCGCTGGGATGTCGCACAATTATGCGGCAGCCGTCATCCCTGTTAGCGAGAATTATCGTCTTGCGGCAAGCCTCACCAATTTCACGAGCGGCGACATTCGTATCACAACGATGGATCAGCAAGATGGAACTGGTGGTATCTATCAGGTCAGTGACGTTGCCCTCGGTCTGACGTTTGCTGGACAGCTAACGGATCAGTTCTCCTTCGGCGTGACGGCAAAGTATATCTCGATGGGCTTCACAAACATGAATGCTGGCGGAATCGTTTTTGACGTCGGTACTCGCTACGAAACCGGCTTTGAAGGCGTCGTTCTTGGCTTTAGCATCAACTCCCTCGGGACGCAGATGGAATACACCGGATCGGACGTCGCGCGCGCGAACAACCCCGTTAACGGAGTCAACACGCAGGCGATCGATATGCGAATGCTGACGCAGCCCTTTGATATGCCTCTTTCATTCCGGATGGGACTCTCTACGGACCTCTGCAAGGGGGCACTCTTCGAACCTGAGGTTGATGCCAGTGGCGTGCTCCAACACTCACTGATCACGGCTGTAGACTTTGAGACATTCTCAGACGTAGCCGAGCAGTTTGCTTTTGGAGCAGAGTACACCTGGAAAGAGCTCGTGAGCGTGCGTGCCGGGTATCGCACTGGCACCGATCAATTCGGCCTCAGCGGTGGCCTTGGACTGCGCTACGTCAGTGAAGATTTCTCGGGTCGCATTGACTATTCTGTGTCTCCGACGACGAATATTGGTTTGATCAGCCGCGTAAGCATCTCAATGCGATTCGATTGATCTCCAGGTTCATGATCCTAGACGTTTTAATGCCGTCGATCGTCGAGATCGGCGGCATTGTCATTTGAACCCCAACATGTGTTGACTAACCATGAAACGTTTGATTCTCCAACTTCTGTGCATCGCGTCGTGTGCTGGCTTAGCCAGCGCACAGCGCTCGATTGACGTAACAGCAGATGTTGTTCAGTTCCGAGGCGTCAACGGGACGGTTAAGTGGGAGTTTCAGTACGCGTTTGCCGATACCGCTCTGCGCTATGTGATTGCCCCTTCGGGCTTTCTAGGTGAATTGTACTGTCGATTGGAGCTTTCTCGTGATACGGGGCTTGTTCACGTCGATGAATGGGTGGCCTCTGTGCCGAGTCCTGTAGCCACACCTAGCCATCGCCAGTTCTACTCCGGCGTTCGAGCCGTGAACCTGACATCCGGCTCGTATGCGGTCAAGTTTTCCGCTCGTGATGTGAACGACTCACTGCGTCGTACCACGTTGTCCTTCAAAAGCGTTGTGCCGGTGCAGGGCCTGCGCCCGACACTTTCGGATATCATGTTCGTCATGCCCGGCAAGGGGTCGGAGAAGTTCTTGCGTAATGGAGTATCTGCTGATCCCAATCCGCGACATGAGGTGATCGGCGCAGAACCGACGCTTGGAATCTATGCCGAGATCTACAACGCTAGCCAGGCCAAGCTGGGTGACTTCGATATCGGCGTTTCAGTGATCGACAACATCCGAGATGAGCAGTTCGTCACCTATGTGCCGATGAAAGCTCTGAGCGACGGCCTGGTGATGCGTGAAGAGTTTCCGCTGCTCGGCATCTCATCGGGCGTGTATTATGTGCGCCTGCAACTGCTGACGAAAGATCATCAGACCGTCCTCGAATCGAAGGAAGACAGGTTCTTTCTGCTCAATCCCGAAGAGCCCCCTGCTGCCCAGAAGATGCTCACGGAAGATGAGCAGTTTCAGATCTCAGAATGGTCGATCTTAGGCGGAGAAAAGCTCAAGTTGGAGATGGATCTCTCAGACATCCTCGCAACAAAGGCCGAACTGGATGTTCGCAAGTCCTGTACGAATGAACGCGCCCAGCAGCGCTATCTGTTCCGTTTCTGGAAGGTTCGCGACCCCGAATCCAGCACCAATGCCAATGAACGGCTCGATCAGTTCCGTGCCAACTTTAAGCGTGCACAGACCTTCTACAAGAGTCCGACGTACCCGGATGGATGGCGCACAGACCGCGGGGTGATCTTGCTCAAGTTTGGCGTTCCGACGCAGATTGAGCGATTCGATCACAACACGGATGCCAAGCCGTATGAGAAGTGGTTCTACCAGGATATTCAGGGTGGGGTGGAGTTCTACTTTGTGGACATGATGATGCAGCAGAACTACAAGCTGGTACACTCAACCATGCTTGGACAGATCAGCCAGCCGAACTGGTTCAATCTCTTTGCAAGGGCGTACAGCCCCAATCCGAATCCCGTTAACCCACAGCCGGGTCTGCCCAGGTAATGTCGCTCACGGATCGACTCACGACGGGCGTCCTGCTGGCTCTGGGCGGCATCAGCCGGCGTCTGTCATGGTCGCAGAGGCAGGCACTTGGCGCTCGTCTTGGACGGATCATGCGTGGCATCTCTGCCAAGCGGGCTGGGATCACGGCTGGCAACATCGCCATGGCCTATCCGGAACTGCCGCTTGAGCGGCAGCGAGAGATACTCAATGAATCATACGAGAACCTCGGGATTGTGTTGGCCGAGTTGTTGGCAATACCATCGGTCCAGCGCGAAGAACTTGCTGATCGCGTTGAAATCCGCGGACTCGAGCCGATTCTTCAACGCCAGCACAACGGACTTCCCACCATTCTGCTGACGGCGCACTATGGTAATTGGGAGTATGGGGCCATGGCCGCCGGGGTTCACCTCGGAGCTCCGATCAGCATTGTCTATCATCCTCAGTCCAATGCCAGTGCTGATCGGATCCTAAGCGGATACCGCAGCAGATTCGGGAACGTACTTATTCCGATGGGTAATGCTGCGCGGACAATGGTCAAGCTACTTACCAGTGGTGGAACGATTGGCGTTATCGTTGATCAGCACGGTGTGGCTGAGAAAGACCCGTGGATCACCTTCATGGGACGGCCAACCCCGACCTACGAAGCTCCTGCGGCTCTTGCCCTGCGATTCAATGCGCCGATCTACTTTTCGTGTTGCGACCGCCGCGACGACGGACGCTACGTCGTGGAGTTTTCCGAAGTACCGATGAGTGACCTTGACAACTCCCGACAGGGAGTCATCGAGCTCACTAAACGTCACGTCCGGATGCTCGAAGATGCCATCCGCCGACGTCCGGGCCAGTGGGCATGGCAGCACCGACGCTGGCGCAAGGATCCGCCGGAGGGTGTTGTCGTCGAATGAACACCTCTGCCGAACGCATCATCATCGTCCAGACCGCTTTTTTGGGCGACGTTGTTCTGACACTTCCGCTCTGCGCCGCTAGCCGCCATGTGTTGCCCGGCGCCGAGGTTGTCCTTGTGACCACTCCGGCCGCAGCCGAATTTGTAAGGGGGCTTGGCGTTGCCGATGAGGTCGTGGCCTTTGACAAGCGTGGTACCCACAGGAAGCTTTCATCCCAGCGGCGCCTTGCCCAATCTCTTTCGCAGAGCGCCCGCACAATTGTCCTGGTTCCTCACAAGAGTCTGCGGACGGCTTTGTTCGTTCGGTCGATCGGTGCAGATACGATCATCACCTACAATGATGCCGTGACGCGGTGGATCGCCACGGATGTGGTTCCGTATCCTGTGCAGCGGCACGATGCCCAGCGGCATCTTCACCTACTCAGCCCACTACTGAAGTCCAACGTTTCGGTCCCTGATGTGGCTGACCTTCTGCCGATCGACCTTGGCCAGGGCCTGCCTCCAGAGCTCATGCCCTGGGATCTGTCCTCGTCTGCACCACGCGTGGTCCTTGCCCCGGCCACCGTGTGGCCTACCAAGCAGTGGCCCGTGACGCGGATGCGCGAGCTTGCCGCTCGGTGCCTGCACGAAGGTCTGCAGGTATGCGTCATCGGTGACGCCAGCGTCAGCGGTGTAATGAACGGACTCGCCGGCGTGAAGGATCTGACGGGGCGCACTACGCTTGGTCAGGCAGCCTCGGTGATCGCCACAGCCAGTGCCGTCGTTGCAAACGATAGCGCTCCCGTGCATCTTGCCTCGCTGCAGAACGTCGGAGTCGTGGCTATCTTCGGCCCAACGATTCCCGAGTTTGGCTTCGGACCTCTCGGAAACCGCGCACGCGTTGTGCAGCTAGCCGATCTTGAATGCCGCCCATGCAGTGCGCATGGCGGCGCTCGCTGTCCGCTCGGCACGCATGCGTGCATGACTGGTATCAGCGTCGATGCTGTCTTTGAAACTCTGCAATCCATTCTTGCTCACGATGTGAATCGCCATGCCAAGCCCCATGAAACGATCATCTGATCGACGAGGGAGTTCCTCGTCCTCATCTTCAAACCGTAGCGCATCTTCCGCACGCAAGCGCGGCGATGCACCGGCACGCAAGCGCGCCGATGCACCAGCACACAAGCGCAGTGATGCACCCGCACGCAAGCGCAGTGATGCGCCCACCCGCAAGCGCAGTGATGCGCCCACCCGCAAGCGGAGCGACTCTTCCGTGCCTTCGGGCAAGCAGCGTCCGACCAAGCAGAAGCGCAGTGACATCATTGAACCCACGCAGCCGGTGCGCCTGAACAAGGCTATCGCCGATGCGGGAGTGGCGTCGCGTCGACGTGCCGATGAACTGATCGTCAGTGGGTGCGTTCGCGTCAACGGTGCGATCGTGGTTGACCTCGGTACGCGCGTGAACATCGATGATATGGTGACCGTCAACGGTGAGCCGATCTCGCGCACAAAGCACCTGACATACATCCTGCTGAACAAGCCCAAGGATCTCATCAGCACCTCGCGCGATGAAAAGGGGCGGGCCACGGTCTTCGATATCGTGCGTTTGAAAACGCGGCTCTTTACCGTTGGACGGCTCGATCGTAATACAACCGGCGTGCTGGTGATGACCAATGACGGTGACTTGGCCAACCGGCTAATGCACCCGCGTTATGGTGTGACGCGGGTGTACAGGGCCGCTCTAGATCGCCCCCTCAGGGCAGATCACATGCGACAGATCGCCGCTGGTGTGGACCTTGAAGACGGTCCTACACAGGCCGTGGACATTATGATCGATCCCGAAGACCGTTCCAGCGTTATGCTGGCCATCCGCGAAGGTCGTAACCGTGAGGTTCGCCGGATCTTTGAACACGTAGGATACGAGGTCAAGCGACTCGACCGTAAAGAGTATGCAGGACTCTCGACCCGTGGTCTGAAGCGCGGTGAGTATCGGCACTTGACGCGTGAAGAGGTTGATGAACTTTATCGACTGGTGAACCTGACGCGATGAATCTGCTTAACCCTCTTGCTCTTTTCGGGCTGGCCGCTGCGGGGATCCCTCTGCTGCTGCATCTGCTGAACCTGCGGAAGCTGCGCGTTGTGGACTTCGGCAGTATCCGCTTCCTGCAGCAACTGCAGCAGAAACAGGTCCGGCGCCTGAAGCTTCAGCAGATCCTGCTGCTGATCCTGCGTACGCTGATCATCGTCTTTGCGGTGCTGGCTCTGTCCCGTCCGACCATTGAGACAACACTACCGGTGCTGGCATCATCGGCACGTGCGAGCGTTGTCATCCTGATCGACAATTCAGCCAGCATGGAAGCTTCTGACGGACAAGGTCCACGTCTTGATCAAGCGAAGAAGGCTGCTCGCCAGATCATCGACGGTTTGCGCAACGGAGACGAAGTGGTCGTCCTCCCGATGGTCGGCAGCGGAACAATCTCCAGGGTTGACCTGACGCGGACCTTTGATGCGGCGCGGCAGCAGATCGAACGCATTACCATTTCGGATGGCACGGCCAGCATGGCGGATGCGTTGCGCTCGGCTCGTCCCCTGCTGGAAAACGCCTTGCACGCTCACCGCGAGATCTATGTGATCAGTGATGCGCAGCGTTCGCTCTCACTGCGACGTCAAAGCGACACTGCTCTGGTGCTGGAGAAAGATGCGACAGTCTTTCTCGTGCGTATCGGCGAAGGTGATCAAGGACTCGAACAGAACATGAGTGTAGACTCCGTGGCCGTGATCACCAAGCTCCTGCAGCCGGACAGGCCGGTTGAGTTTGAAGCGGTCGTTCGCAATGGTAGCTCACGCGATGTATCAGGGGCTTTGGTGTCTCTGTCCTTTGGTGGTGTGCGCGTGGCCCAGAAGGCGATTGACGTGCCTGCCAGTGGAAGTCGCACCGTTACATTGGCGGCGCTGCCCAATAGAGAAGGGGCTTTTGCTGCTGCCATTGAGCTGGAGTCAGATGCCATCGATCGTGACAACATTCGATGGGCCGGTGTCACCATTCCACGGGGCTCGCGACTATGCCTCGTTGGTTCGGTGGATCGCGTTCAACTTGTTCGCACGGTTCTGTCGCTGCCAGGCGTTAGCGCAACGGTAGGATCGATCACCTCATATGAAACCGTAACATCTGCTTCATCGACATTGTCAGATGTCGATGTCGTGATCCTCTGCGGCGGTGCCTCGTCCGCTTCTGACGCATCGATCCTTCGGCAATTCGTCGAGTCCGGCGGAGGGGCGATCGTTTTCGCATCGCCACTTGCGGCCAGTCTGCTTCCGGTCTGTGGCCTTCAGCCCCTTGACGAACGTCAGACTACGACCGATGCTCCCTTTGTGATCACCTCTGTCGAGCGCGAGCATCCACTCTACCAAGGGGTGTTTCGAACCTCGGCGGACGAGCGCGCTGGTACCGAAGGAGTGCGTATCACCCGGCAGACACCGGCTGGTGGCGGCTTCGACGTTGTGCGGACCGGTGCCGGTGCCCTTGTTTCAGAGGCAACGGTTGGTCAGGGTCGCGTGATCTACATCGCCGTACCTCCAGATCTTTCTTCCGGCTCGTTTCCCGTCAGCGGGCTCTTTGCCGCAACGCTCGTGCGCAGCACGCTTTATGTCGTTGCGCCACGTGACCAGGGTCTCAACGTTGCTCTCGGTGAATCGGTAAGTATCCCACTTCCGGCGCGCTTGGCATCACGTGAGGCTTTTTCCGTCAGGGATCAGAGCGGCGTGAACGCTGTTGTTAAACCCGTGCGCCTGAGCACAGCAACGCTCCTGGCGGTGCCGGCGCAGTATGCGGCGGGCGTGACCATCGTGTCGACCACTGATTCGCTACCTGTGGTGACCGTTGCTGCCAATGCCTCCACTAAGGAAGCGCGGTTGGAGTTCTTCGAGGACTCACAGTGGAAGGGAAGCGTCGATCAGATGGTTCTTCGTCGTGACCATGTGGCCGAGATCTCCGCCGGGACGTCCATCGCCGGTGCCATCCGGCAGGCCCGAACTGGCTCTGAGCTGTGGCCCCTTGCAACCGTTCTTGCTCTGGCCTGCGCCGTGGCTGAGATGTTCGTAGCACGCTTTTTCGTGCGGGACGCTGCTGGCGATGCATCGTAACTTTGTTGTCAATGTCCATCACGGTACATCCTGACATCGCCCCCTTGCGAGATCGCCTGCGAGAGCTTCGCCTTGAACTGCGTGCGGCGATCGATGACTGGCATCGTCTTTCCACCGAGGTGCGGCCGCGGCTGCATGCACTCTATCACTCGCATTTTGGGGAGCTCGAGCGCGAGCTTCAGCAGTCGGCTCTTGCCGCATCCGAGATGTTTCGTCGTGTGGAGCTGCTCAGTATCAAGCATGAACGTGGTGAGAAGCTGACGCGTGAGATCGTGGAGTTGATTAATGAGGTGGTCGACAAGGAGTATGCCCGTTTTACGATGCGCATCCGCGAAGCCTTCGAAATGGATCAGCGTCAGCGTGATGATGCCGAGCGCGTGCGACAGGGGACAGCATCAGACCATGAGCTTGTAACTATGTACCGGACGCTCGTCAAACAGCTGCATCCAGATGTTGCCGAAACCGGTGAGTCCGATGCCGGCAACGAAGCCGTCTGGCATCAGGTACAGAATGCCTATGCGAACCGGAACGCCGGACAGTTGAGATCACTACTCACCGTGCTCGGCGTGAACGAGGCCCTCTCTCGAGAGGCAGACGACTGGGGCATTGACCGCTGGCGTGAAGAGGTCGATACCCTCGAACGTCGTCTAGGACTTGAGCAGCGCAAACTCCGACGTCTGCGTGCCGAAGAGCCCTTCACGATGGAACGGGACCTTGAGGATGAAGCTTGGCGTGTACGTCATCGGGATGAACTTGTGCGGGCTGTCGCGCGGAAACAAGATGAGCTTCGTGAGTCTGAGAAACGCTATGCCGATCTGACAGGGGGCTTGCTGCCGTCCGGAGAGAATCCGACCAAGACCAAGCAAGAGAGGACATTTGAAGAGGATTTCATGACGAATACCTACTTTGGACAGCGCTGATGTATTCAATCGAACAACGCGATGAGCAGCTCGTCAACTCGACGGCTGCGATCACCTACGAACTTGGATTTGACCGTGCTCCGCAGCACCTGGTCACCGTACGTATGCGCATTGACCGTGTTGCGGCTCCCGAGCTCACACTGGTGATGCCGTCGTGGTCGCCGGGAAGCTATAAAATTCGTGACTATGCCGGTTGGCAGGGTAATGTCCGATGCTACGCTGTTGACGGCAGCGTGCGCCGAGACTGTTCATTCCGCTGGCGTGATAAGGCGGCACTCGTGGTTGAGACCTCAGGGGCGAGCACCATCGAGGTTGAGTACCTCGTCTATGCCCACGAGCGTACCGTTCGGACCAGTCATGTGAACCGCTTCCATGCCTTCCTGATGCTTACCTCGATCTGTATGTATGTCGAAGGTCGCATGGACGAGGTGCACCACGTCGTCCTGACGCATGATCAGGGCGCGTGGCCATCAACATCAACGGCACTGTCTCGGGTGAAAGCGCCCACATCGGGCAGAATGATCCTCGGAGCGCTCAACTACGATATCCTGGCTGATTCGCCCATTGAGATCGGTGACCACCGTGTGCGGACGTTCACCGCTGCCGGTGCTGTGCACGAGGTAGCTCTTGCGACGAACTACGAGGTTGACATCGAGTGGCTCACCGAACGCGTGCGTCGCATCGTTGATGTCGAGACATCTCTCTTTGGCGGGAAAGCCCCGTACGATCGCTACGTCTTCATCATTCAGGCCTATCCTGGGGCAGGGGGCGGCCTAGAGCATGCCCGCTCGAGTGTGAACGCCGTGGACCCGTCGGCACTGATCGACAAGTCGAAGGCCATCGGATTACTCTCATTGTTGTGTCACGAGTACTTCCACCTCTGGAACGTGAAACGCATCCGCCCCGTTGAGCTGGGTCCATTTGATTACACGCGGGAAACCTACACACCCATGCTCTGGCTGGCCGAAGGTCTCACGTCGTACTACGACAATCTGCTCGCCTACCGGTGCGGATTCACCACACAGAAAGAGTATATCGAGGCGATCTCACGCGACGACATTGCAAAACTCGACGACGTCAAGGGTCGCTATGCGATGTCCACCCGTGACAGTTCCTATCTGGCCTGGCTGAAGTTGTACCTGCAGAGTCCGGATGGGGCGAATCGCTTCCCGTCATACTACCTAAAAGGTGGCATCATCATGATGCTGCTCGACGTGTACATCATCGACCACACCGACGGGAAGCACTCTCTTGATGATGCCATGCGAGGAATGTGGGCACGCTACATGGCCGAGCCCGGGCGTGGTATGAGCGAGAGCGAGTGTATTGCCATTATTGAGCAGGCAACCAAGGTCCAAGTACGTGAGCGACTCATGTCCTGGCTAAGTGGAACAGATGACTTGCCATACAATGAAATCCTACAGGCTGTGGGATACAGCGTCAAGAGTTCTCCCAAGCGCAGCGAGACCGGCACCTTTGGTGAGAAGATCCCATCGGCAGCCGTTCCATCAACGCCATATCTCGGCTGGACTCTCGCCGATGCCGGCGGGAAGATCGTTGTGCGCAGCGTCGAAGACGGGTCCCCGGCTCAGCAGGCCGGTATCGGCATTGATGATGAGATTGTGGCTGTTGACGGAATACGAATCCTCACGCCGGCTCAGGCCGACTTCATTCTCGGTCAGCGCATTGGTAAGACCGCTACGCTGGTTGGCCACTGTGATGGACGAGTGTATTCGACGTCGATCAGTCCTGCCGAGCGAATGGTGCCGGCCCTTGTTGAAATAGACGGCGCCTCAGAGCGTCAGCTCCAAATGCGCAACCGCTGGTTGCTCCGAACCCTGTGACGCGGCGTCATACCATATCGATCCTTTCCCTCCTCGTGGCCCTTGCCGGATTCTCTGGCTGTGCTTGGTACGACAATCGTATCACGTACTTCAACACCTACTACAACATGCAGCGCATCCGTGGTGAGGTGATCGACGAGTTTGATTATCACGAAGAGCTCAAGCGAAATCGTCCGCGCGTGCTCATTCCCGGCATGGATAGTCTCAAGCTGACGTCGGGTCCGCCGAAGAATTCCATCTACAACTTCTTGCGAGCGCTGCAGATCGACCGCACGAAGCTTCAGCCCGTTGCGCAGAAGGTGGATTCGTTGCTCATGAAGGGATCCAAGGTCGTTGCCTTCCATCCGAAGTCGGATTACATCGAGGGGGCTCTATTCCTGATGGCCGAGGCGTACTTCTTCCGCTCAGAATGGGTCCCGTCGCAGCAGAAGTGTCTTGAGCTCATTGAGCGATTCACCGAAGGAGAATATTCGCCCGATGCCCACATTCTGCTGGCCAAGGTGTACCTAATGCAGCGCAAGGTGTCGCAGGGCACGCAGATGCTCTCGAAGGCCATTGATGTGGCGTGGTATCGGGACCGGTATGACGTTGCCAGTGAGGCCTATCGCATTCAGGCCGAGATGGCTATCGAAGATGGTGACATCGAGAAGGCTATCATGCCGTACAAGCAGGCGCTCGTAATGTGCGAGGATGCACTGCAGCGCTCGAAGTGGCAGATTGAGATCGCCTCGATCTACTATCGCATCGGCAAGTTCGATATGGCAGAGGCGGCCTTTCGCGCGGTGTTCGACGAAGACCCTGATGCTCTCGGACAGTTTGAATCGCTCCTCTACATCGCCTCCTGCCGAGCACGACAGGGTCACTTCGATGAAGCAAGTGACCTCTATGCGCAGTTAGAGGCTCGTAAGGCATTTGAGGAGTGGGCCTCCTTCATTCAGGCTGAACGCCTGGCACTAGACCGACTCCGTCAGGAGAACAACAAAGACAAAACGCTGCTGGCCCGTGAGCGCTTTGCCGACACGTCGTTTGTTGGCCGACCCGAGCTGATGGCACAGTCCTTTCAGAAGGGAATGTCGCTCTATAAAGCCGGAGACTATCCCGAAGCCATAAAGTATTTCGCGAAGTCCAAGGTCGTTCGCACGCCAGTCTATGACGTTGCCAGCAAATATTACTCGGCACTGCGCACCTGGGACGAATCGAAGCGGAGGGTGTTTCTGCTCGAGCAACACCTGACGATCGACACCTCCCGTCGCGACTCGATCAATCGCCTGATGGCCACCGAGCTCTATGCGATCGGTCGCGTGCATGAACAGCTCGACGTACAGGACAGTGCCCTTCACTACTACCGCTCGGCATGGATGGTCAGTGACCCTGCCTCCGAAGATGCCGGAAGGTATCTCTTTGCACAGGCACGCCTTTTGCGCACTAAGGACCCCGCTACGTCCGATTCACTCTTCGAGCTGGTCTCTCTCAAGTGGCCGAGAAGCCCCTTTGCCAAAGAAGCATCTGCCAGCCTCGGATACACGGCTGATGCCAGTATCGACGATGCCGGCGAGCTCTATGCCTCTGGCTCCAAGTTCAGGCTGATCAAAGATTACACGTTTGCCTCGAGGCAGTACAATGCCGTTGTCACCAAGTTCCCCGCGAGCGAGATGGCTCCCAAGGCCCTCTATGCGCTGGGCTGGATGTTCGAACGTGAAGTACATCGCAATGACAGCGCCTTGTTTTACTACGGACAGCTGATCGAAAAGTATCCCCGTTCGGAGTATGCGCGCGAAGTCCGTGCCAGCGTGGAGTTTGCTCTGGCCAAAATGAACGGCGTGGAAGTATCGGACTCAACGCTGTTGCAGGATATTGACAACAACCTCCTGAAGAGGGCAACCGAGAATGACAAGGGGGTCATGCAACAGTTGATCGACCGAAATAGGGACGCTCTACAGGTGGTGGGACCGAACTCCACTCTTCCGCAGATCCCGGGTCTGACCAATGGCGGCACGATCAATAGCATGCTGCAGGAGCAGCTACGCGATGCCCAGGGGAACGTTTTTGGACGAAGGGACTCGACCTCTGCGATTCCGCCCCCGCTGCCCAAACCCTAGGCAGGGGGCTCTATTGCTCGTTTTCTGCCGCTGCAGGATCAGCAGATGACCTGCGTGTGCAGGGCGATCTCTTCGAGGACGCTCGATACCCGAAGGCAGCTGGCAAAGTCCCCGTCAAACACGATAGCCTTGCCGCTATGGTGGACCTCGAGCGTTAGCTCTTCGGCCCGTACCACAGAACATTCCGTGGCCTTGATGATCTGTTCGATCACTTCGTCGAAGGTGTGAAACTCATCGTTGTAGAGCACAACGCGCGCCACCAGTTCGACCTCGATCGACTCAAAGAGGTCGGACTGTTGTCCAGGCAGCGGAAACTCGGGAAAAAGCGTGTTTTTGACGTTCATAAGGTACGGCGCGAAATTACGAAATGACCTATCTTTGCGCCTTCGAACATCTGTCTATTCACGCCTATTGAGGACCGTTATCATGACCACGGCAGAATTCCTCCAAAAGCTCGACGAAATCATTTCCGAGCGTCACATGCTGCAGCACCCGTTCTATCTCATGTGGAACGAGGGAACTCTTACCGTTGACATGCTCCGTGAGTATGCCAAAGAGTACTATCACCAGGTACACCTTTTCCCGACGTACGTCAGCGCTACGCATGCCAACTGCGATGACATGGAAGTGCGCCAGATGCTGCTCGAGAATCTGATCGAAGAAGAGCACGGCCCGGACAATCACCCGGAGCTTTGGGTGCGCTTCGGCGGAGCACTTGGCGTAAGCCGTGAAGAGATGAAGGAGCGCCGCTATCTGCCGCATACGCGCGAGTCTGTGCGCATCCTCAAGGAGCTTGCCGGACGGAAGAACGCCTACGAAGGCCTTGCCGCCCTTTACGCATACGAGTCACAGATCCCCGAGATCTCTACGACGAAGATTGAAGGTCTGAAGAAGTGGTACAACCTCGACACGAAGGATGCTCTCGAGTTCTTCGCCGTGCACGAGCATGCCGATGAGATCCACCGCACCGTTACGCGCGAGGCGCTGGTGCGCATGTGTGAGTCGGACGAACAAAAGCAGTCGGCTCTTGATGCTGCTCGTGAAGCCGCAGATGCGTTCAATCTGCTGCTCGACGGCGTCTACAACACTTGGTGCGCGGAAAAGGCAGCCCTGAACTGATCCGTCAAGCGCCATGTGCCGCTTCATTGCCTACATAGGCCCGTCTATCCTGGCCGATGATCTGCTCTACAAGCCGAAGTTTTCGCTTGTGACTGCGCAGACCATGAACGCTGGTGAGATGTCCGTGTCCGTCAACGGTGACGGGTTTGGAATCGGGTTCTATGCACCCGAGCTCGATAATGAGCCGTGTGTGTTCCGGAGTATCAAACCGGCATGGAGCGACAACAATCTGAAGAACCTCGCAAAGAAGATCCATTCGCCATGCATGTTCGCCCATGTGCGGGCTGCATCGCCGGGTCTGGCCGTGGAGGAGCTCAACTCCCACCCGTTCGCCTGCGGCAAGCTCATGTTTATGCACAATGGTGTGGTAGGGGGCTTTAAGTCGATTCGTCGCAAGCTTCTTCGGATGCTTAACGATACATCGTACGATGCCATCCAAGGGAGCACTGATTCGGAACACCTGTTCGGTCTGTTGCTTAACCACATCGCTGATCCCTATGGTCATGTTACTTGCCATGAGCTAGTGCAGGCCATGTATGGAATGTTCTCAGACCTGAACACCCTACTTATGGATTCTGATGTGCGCCAGCATTCGTATCTGAACCTTGCGGTGACGAATGGAACCTGCCTGATCACGGTTCGATACACCACGAATCCCAATGTTCAGCCAGCCTCGCTGTACTACATGCATGGTCGCGAATACCGGTGTGTGGGCGATAATTGCTCGATGGAGCAGGCCTACGGTAAACCGAGCGCTATCGTGGTTGCTTCGGAACCATTCACAGCCCGCCGTGCCGACTGGATGAAGGTGGAACGTAATGCGATGATGGTGGTTGATGAGACCATGTCCATTAGCTTCCATCATGTTGAAATGGACGTCGAAAAACTTGATTTTGAGACAATAGCCCCGGAAATCGGATGAATTACGCAGCCCTGATACCGCTGTTCCCCCTGGTGGGTTTTGTGATCGTTGCTCTGTTTGGGCGACGTATCAATAATGAGAAGCTCGTTGGCACGATTGCCAGTGGCGCTATCCTAGCCAGCTTCATCACGGCAGTATCCGTGTTTATGGGGCTGTCAGCCCGTGCTCCAGAGGAGCGGTCCTTCGTTCATGAAGTGTACACATGGATTGCGACTGGCGATTTCAAGGTCAACATCGCCTATCAGTTCGATCAGCTCTCGATCCTTTTCACGCTCATCATTACGGGCATTGGATTCCTGATCCATGTGTACTCGATTGGGTACATGCATGGCGACAAGAGCTTCCCGCGCTTCTTTGCCTACCTGAACCTGTTCGTCTTCATGATGTTGAATCTGGTTCTTGCCAATAATATGCTCCTGACCTTCCTTGGCTGGGAGGGCGTGGGTCTGGCATCATACCTGCTCATCGGTTTCTGGTACGATCGCAAGTTTGAAGGCACCAATATCACATGGACTGGTGACGCCGCGATGAAGGCGTTTGTGGTAAACCGTATTGGTGACTTCGGTGTGCTGCTGGCGATGTTCCTGCTGTTCCTCAACTTCGGCAGTCTCGAATATTCGGTCATCAACGAGAATGCACAGTCTGTCCTTACACCTTCGACTGTGACGCTGATCACGCTGCTGCTGTTCCTTGGCTGTACGGGTAAGAGTGCTCAGATTCCACTGGGTGTGTGGCTCCCCGACGCTATGGCGGGTCCGACACCGGTTTCGGCGCTCATTCACGCCGCAACGATGGTCACGTCGGGCATCTTCCTCATCGCCCGCACCAATGTTCTCTTTGCCATGTCGCCAACAACGATGGCTGTTGTGGCTGGTGTCGGCATCACCACGGCCCTGTTCGCCGGCCTCGTCGGTCTTGTGCAGAACGACATCAAGAAGGTTCTGGCCTACTCCACTGTATCGCAGCTTGGATTCATGTTCGTTGCACTCGGCGTTGGTGCTTTCACCGCCGGTGTTTTTCACGTGATGACGCATGCCTTCTTCAAAGCCCTTCTGTTCCTTGGTTCCGGCTCGGTCATTCACGGCATGCATGAGGAACAGGATATCCGTAAGATGGGTGGCCTCAAGAAGTACATGCCGATCACCTACAAGACATTCCTCATCGGCACGTTGGCCATCGCCGGAATCCCGTTCTTCTCTGGTTTCTTCTCAAAGGACGAGATCCTGTGGTACGCGTGGCTTAATGCAAGCCCGGTACTCTGGGGCGTGGGTGCCCTTGCTGCCCTTACGACAGCATTCTACATGTGGCGTCTTACCACGCTGACGTTTGGCGGCGAAGAGCGCTTCGATCATCACCATGTCCATCCGCACGAGTCGCCAGCCACAATGACGATTCCGCTGGTGATCCTAGCTGTGCTCTCGGCCTTTGGTGGTCTTCTCGGCGTGCCACATGTGATCGGGCATGCTCTGCACATTCCGAACCTTCTCGAAGGATGGCTTGAGCCGATTTTCAGCAAGGGGCAAGCACTGCTTCCTCAGCACACGGGTGATCATGCTTCGCTGGAGATGACGTTGATGGCGGTCTCATCGGTCATTGCCGTGATCGGTATCCTTGCTGCACGTTCGGTCTATAGCAAGGGAATGGACACGGCCAACTCTATCGCTGGCAAGCTCTCTGGTGGCTATAAGCTTCTGCTGAATAAGTACTTTGTTGATGAGGCCTATCACATGCTCATAGCCGGACCGATCATGGCGGCATCACGCGATTTTCTGTGGAAGATCGTCGATGTGATTGCTATTGACGGGCTGGTCAATGGTTCGGCACGCTCTATGGGAGCCCTTGCCGGTGCGTTGAGGAAGATCCAGAGCGGTGTGGCACAGAACTATGCTCTGATCATGATGGTCGGGATCGTCGTTCTGATCGGCATGGTTCTCATGCCGTGGTAGGCCGTAGGATAAGCCCCCTTTCAGCAGGACGGCTTCCTAGCCATGTGCTACACGGTTTCGATCTTTTCCCAGACGCATGTCATCGAGACGGATCTTGGCCTGGTCTTTGATGATCAGTCGCTGTTCGTTCCGTACATCCACGTTTCGGGATTCTCTCATCCACATCTTCCGGTTGCAACGGCGCAGGAGTCGCTGCACGTGATGCAATGGGGCCTTGTGCCACGCTGGACGAGGAACCTCGAGCAGGCGCGGGAGATGCAGTCGAGAACGCTGAATGCACGGATGGAAACGGTCTATGAAAAGCCCTCGTACAGGGATGCTATCAAGCGTCGACGCGGACTCCTTCCGGTCAACGGTTTCATGGAATGGCGTCACGAAGGCAAGGTTAAAATCCCATACTTCATTCGGATGCGGCAGCAGGAGATCTTTACCCTTGGCTGCATCTGGGAGGAGTGGACCGAGCCGGAGACGGGTGAATGCCGCACGACATTTTCAATCCTGACAACCGAGGCAAATCTTCTGATGTCGTATGTTCACAACTCAGCTGAGCGCATGCCGGTGGTGATACCTCACTCGGACCGTCAGCAGTGGTTGTTTGCAGAGGACAGGGAAGAGGTCCAACCGCTGATGCGTCCACTGGAAGAAGGTCTGCTGGAAGCATTCCCCGTTACGCGGGAGGTTTCAAAGATCCGTGTGAACACGACAGAGCCGAGGCTGCTTGATCCAGTGGGTGAGATTG
The DNA here is from genome assembly GCA_044376225.1 of Patescibacteria group bacterium. Classification (GTDB taxonomy): domain Bacteria; phylum Bacteroidota; class Ignavibacteria; order Kapaibacteriales; family Kapaibacteriaceae; genus UBA10438. Next base: position 35,101 of record JBILLF010000014.1, read on the forward strand.
TCATCCAATGATGGCGCTGCTGCTAGCCCTTGCGATCTCGGTTCCTGGCATCGAGGAGGTGAATCTTGCACAGCTGCAGTCCCGGATTCATCGTGGTGGCGACACCACATATGTCGTCAACTTCTGGGCTACGTGGTGCCGTCCGTGCGTTGAAGAGCTACCGGCCTTCGAGACGCTGGCTCGCAAGTATGCTGATCAGCCGGTGCGAGTTCTGCTCGTGAGCCTCGACGCCCCGGCTGACCGTGAATCGAAGGTCGAGGCATTCATTCGGCGGAAAGGCTATCAACACGCTCGTGTGGTGCTGCTGAACGAACCGAAACCGCATGTATGGATCGACAGGGTCGATCCTTCATGGAGCGGCTCACTACCGGCAACACTTTTCGTGCGGGGTGAACGCCGACTGTTCGGTGAGTTTCAATTCAATGAAGAGATGCTGGATTCTACGTTTCGGACTTTTCGAGAGGGTCGCCAATGAGTTCTCTGATGTGTTGTTTTTCGGTGATGTTCGCCGTCCTAGCCCTGATGCAGCCTGCCTCCGCGATGATGCTGGACGATGGAGTGAATGTTGGGGATCGCGCGCCGGAGTTCTCGCTGCTCAATGTTGACGGCAAAAATGTTGCCCTCTCGGACTATGCCTCTGGGAAAGGGGCGATCATTGTGTTCACCTGTAATCACTGTCCGTATTCGGTCAAGTACGAGGACAGGATCATTGAACTCCACAAGGAGTTTGCTCCGAAGGGATATCCGGTGATCGCCATCAATCCGAACGACCCCGAAACGGTGCCGGAGGATTCATACGAGAACATGAAGGTGCGAGCCAGTGAAAAGCAGTTCAACTTTGCCTATCTAGTTGACCAGACACAACAGACCGCTGTTGCCTACGGTGCCCGACGCACGCCGCACGTGTTTGTCGTTTCCAATACCCAGGACGGTGCCAAGGTGATGTACGTTGGTGCCATCGATGACAATCCTTCAGACCCGACAGCCATTGAATCGTTCTTTGTTCGCGACGCTGTCAATGCCCTGCTTGCCGGAACCGTTCCGGGTAAGCCCCTTACCAAAGCCATCGGCTGCTCTATCAAGTGGAAGAAAAAATAGATGTACGATCGTAATCGAAAAGGTCCGCGCGGCGGACATAGCACTGGTCCTCAGGACCCGGAGCGTCAGCCCCTGACAAATGAATCAGCACTCGGACGCGTTGAACGTAGTGGCGGTGCGCGCCGGGACCGCGATGATCGCGGGCCTCAGCGCAAGCCACAGTATGATGACGAACGCCAGCCGCTGACGAGCGAGAATCCATACACCTCGCGCGGACGTCAGGGTCGGCCCCCGGCAGGGGGCTCCTCCGACGGACGCCGTGGCGGCCGGCCGGGTGGCGGACGTCCAGATGACCGTCGCGGTGGCGGACGTCCCGATGACCGTCGCGGTGGCGGACGTCCCGATGACCGTCGCGGTGGCGGACGTCCCGATGACCGTCGCGGTGGCGGACGTCCAGATGACCGTCGCGGTGGCGGACGTCCCGATGACCGTCGCGCTGGCGGACGTCCCGATGACCGTCGCAGTGGTGGCCGTCCGGATGGACGACCCGGTGGTGGACGTCCCGATGACCGTCGCAGTGGTGGGCGTCCGGATGGACGACCCGGTGGTGGACGTCCCGATGACCGTCGCAGTGGTGGGCGTCCGGGTGGAGGTCGTCCCGAAGGGCGTCCGGGCGGTCGTGGTCCGCGTCCTGACCGTCGTGATGGTCAGGGGCCACAGAGGCCGTATGGCGGGCAGCGTCCGCAGCGTCGTGACGAGGGCGATGCAGAGCGTCGTAGGCCATTCCCTGGCGACGAGCGTCAGCCCCTTACCAATGAATCGCCATCCTTGCGTGGTGGCGGCCGGGGAGGACCTTCCCGTGGCAAAGGTGGACCTCCCTCACGTGGACGAGGAGGTCGCAAGCCCGCCGCTGGCGGATTCGGAACACCGCCTACGCGGCGCAAGGATCAGGATGCAGGTAGATCAAAGGCCTATGTCTCAGATGCCTATATCTACCGTGAGAATCTCGATGAGAACAAGCCGAAAGAACGGAAGATGCGTAGTCGGCGAAACAAGCCTTCCTCTGGAGATGTCCAAGGTGAGTAGAATTGGTAGTTCGCTGGGCCGCAGAAGGGGTGTCAGCGAGTAAGTTGAAGGAAGACAGATCACCTAACGAAGGAGATGATCATGAAGTGGTTCGCTGCAATTGCATCGGTACTGGTTTTCAGTGCTGTGGTTTCACAAACGGCAGTGGCTCAGGACGATGATGTTGACACGGTCGGCCGTTCTGAGGATGTGATCGATAAGATGCTCGACGATTTTGATTTGGAGGACACCGTGAAGGTGGTTGAGCGTCGAGGCTCACGTCGTCTCGCCTCGATCCGCCGTCCTCGAATCACCGGCCAGTATGGAATGGCGGAGTTCAACCGCATGGGGTTGTCGGACATGACGCATGGACTGACGCTGTTTGGTGGCTCGGTCGGTATGGAGCAGTATCGCCGGATGGTTGTCGATGGTGACATCATTCGAATCAAGAATGACGGCATCTTCTTTCATATGGGCCGGGCCGGCTCGATGCCAACGAAGGACTCGTCCTTTGATGGCGTTCCATTCGCAGCCCACACGTCAATGGATGCTCTCGTGTTCGGTTCGATCGATGAAAGTGGTTATGGCTACGCCCTCGGAGAGAATTCGTCATTGAGATTTCTTGTCTGTGACAATGCAACATGGACATCCGTCACGCCAAGGACCTACGCCGAGATGGATACGGCCGGCTGGCAAAGGGTGCGGGACTTCACGGGGAATATCCGCTTTGGATCGACGATGGCACCGACGATTGAATGGAAGATGGGTTCGACTTTGAGCCTGCGGGCTAGTTACTCGTGGACGCAGGTTCTGCCGCGTCACATGTTCTGGTACTGGGCAGGCAGCGAAATCATCGAAGGCGTCGCTGATGGTATTGCCGGTGGAATAGTCAAGGCATTTGGACGTTCGTCAACGGCATCGCTGCCGGTCATGAACTTCATTCTCCGCAATGCGGTGGCGTACACCTTCAAAGAGCTGCGCCGCGACAAGATGAACTGGCCGTTTGATACGGCCGCTCCCCTCAACATCACTTCATGGAATGTGGGCCTGAGCGTGACGTTCTAACGTTGCTTACAACTCGATCTCAGACCTAACGAGATCCTCCAATGTCTCACGACGTCTGATCAGGTGGGGCGTACCATCCTTGATGAGGACTTCTGCCGGACGCAATCGACTGTTGTAGTTGCTCGCCATGCTGAAGCCATATGCGCCGGCGTTGGCAAAGGCCAGGATGTCGCCCTCACGGATCTCGGCGATCTTTCGGTCCCAGGCAAACGTATCTGTCTCGCAGATATAGCCGACCACCGAGTACACTCTTTGAACCCCGTCCGGGTTAGAGAGGTTTGTTATGTGGTGATAGGCGTTGTAGAGCATGGGGCGGATCAGATGGTTGAATCCGGAATCCACGCCGGCAAACACTGTTGACGTGGTCTGCTTGACGACGTTGACGCGTGTGAGGAAGGTGCCAGCTTCGCTAACGAGGAACTTCCCCGGCTCGAGCCAAAGCTCGACCGGCTGATCACGGTCTTCGTTAAACTGTGCAAGCCTGGTGCACAGCTTTTCACCGAGCTCTTCGATGTCGGTTGCAATGTCGTCGGGCTTGTATGGTACTTTGAACCCGCTTCCGAAGTCGAGAAACGTGATGTCCGGGAAAGACTCGGCGATCTCGAAGAGCAGCTCAGCCCCTTGCAGAAAGACATCTGCGTTGAGGATGTCGCTTCCGGTGTGCATGTGCAGTCCATTGATGCGCATGTTATGCGAACTGACGATGCGCTGGACGTGGCGGATTTGGTGGATCGAGATGCCGAACTTTGAATCAATGTGTCCCGTGCTGATACGATCGTTACCACCAGCCATGATGTGCGGATTGATCCGTATGCAGACCGGTATTGAATTGCCGTAGGTGGTGCCGAACCGCTCGAGAACGCTGATGGTATCAATGTTCACCTGAACACCGCGCTCTGCAACGGATCGAAGTTCATCGAACGAGATCATGCTCGGTGTGAACAGGATTCTGTCCGGCTCGAAGCCGGCACGTAGCCCAAGTTCGACCTCCTGGAGGGACACGGCATCCAAGCCGGTTCCGAGATCGTTCATTAGACGAAGGATAGCGCCGTTGGTAAGGGCCTTGCACGCATACATTACCCGAACACGAGCGCCGGAGAAGGCCGATGTTAGGCGTGTGAGCTGCTGCTCAATAGCATCGGCCCGGTACACGAAGGTTGGCGTGCCGGCAAGCTCGAGGATTCGATCGACTGGGAGGAGGGTGTCCTTTGCGTCACTCGCCATTGTTGGAGGCCGAGCTACCCGAGCGCAGGCGCATGATCGCCAGCGGGATGATGACGCAATATCCGATGACAAGGACAACGGGTGCAACGCTGACGGAGAGCGGATTGTCCCACTGTTCCATACCCATGGAGAGGAGCACAAATCCGACAACAATCACAATCACACCCACGCCCAGCATGAGGTAGTTGTCTTTCGACCACGGGCTTGACCATACTGATGAAGCTTTAGAAGAACTGGTCGGACGTTTGCTCGGAGCTGCCATAACAACGGTGAATGTCGTGATAGAAGAAAATCCTGCCCCTTTGTCTGCATAGACGCGGAGGCAGGACGAATCTACAAAGAATCGACTGACATGAATCGCTGCGCTAGGCTTACACCCGCGAGGCGAGGAACATCGTCAGGCTTTCATGTGGGGTAAGATGGAACTTCTTGCGCATGCGCTCACGATGCTTCTCGACGCTGCGTACGGAGCAGGAGAAGAGCGAGGCGATCTCCTTCGACGGCATCGGCAGACGCAGGAATGCCGCCATGCGAAGTTCGGTTGGTGTGAGAGACGGGAAGTCTTGAGCAAGACGGCGCAGATACCCATCATGCATTGAATCCATGATGTGCTCAACGTGAGCCATGCCATCGGCCTCAAGAACCTCTCCAACCTCCCGCTGCAGACGCTTAGCAGTGACGCGATGTTCGGGAGGCAGGGCAGGCTCCATCTTCGCCAGATCCTCGGCGATATGCTTGAGAACGCCGGTGTAGCGCATCTCTCGGAGCATGGATGAGCGTGAAGTCTGTTGATCGGCGGGAAGCACCGGTACTGGTTCGAACGGTGCGTTAGGAATTGTACGCATAGAAGCAGTCCTTTCGATATGTGGTTAGTGGTGTTGATTTGCAGTCGGCGGCGAACCCCGGCGCTAGCTTCCGGCAACCTCCTTCCCTGCATCGTGCACCCTCATGAATTCGTACGCATTTCATGATTGGTGGAACACCAGCAATATCGCAGACCACGTAGGGGCTTTCACATGACGCACGTCAGCTACGAGAATGATTGTTGTCAGTCCTAAACATGACAAACATCAGTATCACTACGTATAGATGTCGGACTTGATCAATTGCTCAGTTGTAGATGTTGGCTACGTGCATCAACGCACGCACATTTAGCAGTTTGATCGTACGTCCATTTGTCGCAATCAGGTTGTCTGCCTTGAACTCCGAAAGCGTTCGGATAACGCTTTCGGGCGCGGTGCCAACAATAGCCGCAATCTCCTCGCGAGTGAGGGGGCTCCGCAGTGTTATGCCATCGTTGTCAACGCCAAACGCCTCTTTGATGATCAATAGTGCCTCGGCGACGCGTTCCCGGATTGATTTGTGTGTGAGCTCAACCATCCGCTGTCGTGATGTACGCACCTCAGATGAAAGCTTCTGCATCACATGTAAAGCCATCGACGGATTCTCTCGTACGTTACGAAAGAAGATCTCAGATGGAATGAAGCAGATCGAAGAGTCCTGAACAGCAATGCAGCTTCCATGATACTTTTCTGCAGACAGTAAAGAGCTATAGCCAACAACATCGCCGGATCCGGCAAAGCAGACGATGTGCTCACGATCATCGTGCCCCGATTTCGTAAGCTTTACATGGCCTTTGTGGATGCAATAAATGCCTCGTGGATACTGGCCCTCTGCGTAAACGTATGATCCTCGCGAGTATAGTTGACTGTGCTTCGACTGAGCCACTTCCGAAACCTGGCCGGGAGTCAGCTCCATCAAGCACGTTGACAGGCGCGATCCGCATGTGTCGCATTCAGGTTGTTTGAACATTACGATCTACTCCTAACAATGTCCATAAGCGTGAGGTCAACTTAGACAACAAACATATCGTCACTCTAGCATGGCATAGCGATCGCAGTGAATGAAGCCGCAGTAAATGCGCGCGCAGATCGCAGTGTTGCCGCAGACGCCTCTTTGTTATAGAGCCGCTGCGAGCGCAGTGTTCAATCCTAGTTCAATACAGTGTGAAATCCACGACTGACTGTCTAACGGCACAAGCAAGATACAATGTAAATAGTTACAGAATCGTGAGGGGTGCCACGTAATTGTTCACAACTACCACATACAGTCCGGTTGCTAGATCATGTAGCGGCAGCTCCACATGATCTCCACACACAAAAGACTCGTGAACGCGCTGCCCGCGTGATGTGAATATCGAAAGCCTACAGAGTTCTGTGGCGTTGATACCGGAGATCAGCACGGTGCCTGATGCTGAGGAGTAACGAGCTTCAAGACGTCCGATCTCTGTTCCTGCCGCTACTGACGTTGATGTAAACTCAATAACACGTGCTGCCGTCCGGCCGGATGTTGAAACGCCAACAGCACGGCCCCTCCCGGCAACACCGGCATCGATACGGCGAATTGTAAGTACATCGTCTTTGAGTTCAGAGACGAGATTAACTGAATTGTCGAGATAGAGCATGGCAATCTTTGAGCATGCGTCACCAACACGGATCGTTGAGCCCCTTACTGTTGCAGAATCAGCAGAATAGTTCACGCTAACGTCAACAGAATCAATGCACGGCTGGCGCGTATCAACGGAGGCTAGTGAGCCATAGATCCTTCCCAGCTGGTAGCCGTCAAGCGATCCATACGTCCAACAGATGAACATTTTGCCGGAATCCGAACTGAAAGTTTGTGCCCCTTGTGGAAGGGTGATGCGGACGTAGCTATACGATGTTCCGGGGATGGCGTTTGCTCTGGCAATTGAACCCACTCGATTGTTACCCATTCGGATCGCAGGGAGGTCCTCGGTTCGCGCCACCAGAGAGACAGCATTGTATGTCTCTGCATACGCTGTTACATGTGCAGATGTAACCCATCGATCAACACCGGGGACCGTCATCAGAAGGGGCATGCCTGCATCCGTCGAAGGATCATCTTCCGGACGCGTGGTCTGCGATGTGATGTGTCCGTATGACTTGCCATAGTGAGCGCACAGCACTGGTTGAGACGAGCGCCAGACAGTCGCATGCTCGAAGCGCGTGTCCATCCATGATGCTCCTTTCTTCAGAACGCACATGGGTACTGTGTTCCCGGTTGAATCAACACGGGAGATGACAGTCGAGTCGCTCAAAGCGACAAATCGAATCACGTCGCCGCGATCATCGCCGATCCCTTGGTCGCGCAGGTCCAGTCCTCGTTCGCGTGTCGGCGTATAGGACATCGGAACGGTGACGAATTCCGTGCCGGCCATGGACGTCGGGAGCATAGCATCATGAAGATTGCCACGGCACCTGTTCGCCGGTCGTGCGTAAGGTCCAGTCATCGGTAGTCCGTCCGGGTATGCCAGCACACCTGCTTTCGCATGACCCGAAACAACGCCGATTGGGTGGGTAGCAGATATCAGTAGACCAGTAGGGTCTGAGTCGGCGCTACGGAGCGTAGCGGTGTCAATACGCTCGCTCACGAGCCACCACTCGTCGGCATTCAAGATCGTATCGATCGTCCCGTCGCATGTCTCCACGGATACGCGCGTGCTATCATATGCAGCGATGATCAGCCGCTTGGCCGAAGAGTACTTCATTGACAAGCTATCGAGTCCATGACGATCATTCCACCATGCAAAAGCACGGTACTCCGCGCCCCATGAAGCAACAGGCAGGTGAAGTGACTGTTCTCCGTTGCCGTTCATTGCTTGACGTGACCAAACTGATACAGGGCGATCGCTTCGAATGTCAACAACAGTACTAACTGGAAGTTTCACTTCAGCCGTAGCTCCCGGATCAATTGTTATCATACGGCCATCAACCGTGATGCTAGCCCCCTTCGATGCATACACGAGTACTCTGTACGCGCTATCGGGAAGGGGCTCGCCAGGAGCTCTGTCCGGGTGAATAAATCCAACGAGGAATCGGGTTCCGTTCGCAAGCTCTGTTTGTCCGTCATCGGTCGCTGCGACCGATTTATGAACTAGCAACAGAAGTGCGACGGCGAGGGTGCAGAAATGTCGTGTCATTAGGACTGAAGATACCGATTATCGGTAGTTTGCAGGGGTGTACGCCCGCCCCCGTTACCTACTCAAGAACCCGAAATGATGTCCTTCGTTTCGTCGGAGTTCCTGGCTTTTCTCCAGCTTCGGTTTTTCTTGGCCGTAGCCTGGCACATGCAGGCACTGATAGTTAGTTGGTATGTCTATTCCGTCACCAATGATCCCTTTTGGCTGGCCCTGATCGGACTGGCAGAGGCCATACCGGCGATCGGTATGGCATTGCCGATGGGCTACGTCGTCGATCGGCTCGACAAGAGAAAGGGTATTCGTATCGCCGTATCGATGATCATTCTGTCGGCCCTTGGAACAGCTGTGATCCTACTGCCGCAGATTCGGCAACACATCGGTATTTCTGCTGTGCTGAATGGGCTCCTCGTGATGATCTTCATCAACGGCTCTGCACGAGCTATCTACGGCCCATCAATGTTCAGCTCTCTCGGCCGGATCGTCCAACGTGAAGACATTCCGCGAGCCTCAGCCGTCAACAGCGGCGTCTGGCAGGCCGCCATGATCACAGGTCCGGTGGCAGGGGGTCTGCTTTATGGCTACTTCGGTGTTCAGACTGCCTCGATTGTTGTCTTGCTCCTGATGTTTGCCGGTGGACTCGGCGCTTTGCGGATAACTCCGAAGCCCCCTGTCGATACCGAAAGTCGTGGTTCGATGCGTCAGGATCTCACCCTCGGTCTGCGCTTCATTTTCTCGCGTCCCGTTATCGTGGGTGCCCTTTCGCTAGACTTGTTTGCCGTGCTGTTCGGCGGCGTGGTGGCCCTCTTGCCGGTGTTCGCTAAGGACATCTTGGCCACAGACGAGGCCGGTCTTGGACTTCTTCGGGCGGCCATGGGCATCGGCAGCATTACCACCATGGTCCTTGTTGCCTGGCGTCCCATCGGGCGGGCTGCCGGACGGATGCTTCTCTGGTCTGTTGCGGGCTTTGGCATCTGCATCCTGATCTTTGCCGTCAGCACATCATTCTGGCTCAGCGTTGGCGTCCTGGTTGCAGCCGGTGCTCTTGACGCGGTTAGCGTCGTGATCCGGCATACGATCCTGCAGATGCAGACCCCGGAGGAGATGAAGGGGCGAGTTGCCGCCGCAAACACAATGTTCATTTCAAGCTCCAATGAACTCGGCGCCGTCGAAAGCGGTCTTGCCGCCCGTCTGCTGGGCACCGTCCCCAGCGTCCTGGTCGGCGGAACCATCACGCTAGCCGTCGTTGGACTGGTGGCCCTGCGCAACAAACCGCTGCGCGAAGCAAGTATTGAGTGACGATTGACGAAACCTGGAACCTGGAACCTGAAACCTGAAACCTGAAACCTGATTTTCTTCGTAGCTTTGCGGTCTTTGCCACGCCGCATTTCGCCAGAGGTAGATATGCCGGGGTGGTGGTAACCAACAGCCAATAACCACACAACATCGGTACACTGCTATGGCAGATCTGTCGAAAGTTCGGAACATCGGGATCTCGGCGCACATTGACTCCGGGAAGACCACGCTCTCTGAGCGCATTCTTTTTTACACGGGCAAGATCCACGCCATCCATGAAGTCCGTGGTAAGGACGGCGTTGGTGCCAAGATGGACTCGATGGACCTTGAGCGCGAAAAGGGCATCACCATCCAGTCGGCCGCCACGTACTGTACATGGGGCGACTACAACATCAACCTGATCGATACTCCGGGTCACGTAGACTTCACCGTTGAGGTGGAGCGTGCACTTCGAGTGCTTGACGGTGCCGTTCTGGTGTTGTGTTCGGTAGCCGGTGTGCAGTCGCAGTCCATTACGGTGGACCGTCAGATGCGCCGATACAACGTTCCACGTGTGGCCTTCATTAACAAGTGTGACCGTTCGGGTGCAAATCCTGACCGTGTGGCCTCACAGCTGCAAGAGAAGCTTGCGCATACGCCAGCGTTCGTTACGTACCCAATTGGACTCGAAGACAAGCTCGAGGGTGTTATCGACCTTGTAAACATGGAAGCCCAGTACTTCGATGGCGAAGGTGGCAGTGATGTTCGCAAGGCACCGATACCAGCGGACATGATGGCCAAGGCCAACGAACTGCGTCACAAGCTCATCGAGACCGCGGCCGATTTCGACGATACTCTCATGGAAAAGTTCCTTGGTGACGAGCCGATCGGAGCCGACGAGCTAAGCCGCGCCATCCGCGCCGGTACGCTGTCCATGAAGATGACACCGGTCTTCTGTGGTTCGGCATACAAGAACAAGGGCGTTCAGACACTTCTTGACGGTGTGGGAACATTCCTTCCATCACCGACGGATATCAAAAACGAAGCCCTAGACCAGGACAACAACGAGCAAAAGATCGTTCTCGATAGCGACCCTGCTAAGCCCCTTGTGATGCTGGCGTTTAAGCTCGAGGACGGGCGCTATGGTCAGCTAACGTACATGCGCATCTACCAGGGCACGATCAAGAAGGGCGATTCAATCATCAACATCGCCAACGGTAAGAAGGTCAAGGTTCCGCGTCTGGTGCGTATGCACTCGAACGACATGCACGAGATCGATGAGTCATCGGCCGGTGATATCGTGGCCATGTTCGGTGTGGACTGCGCCTCGGGCGACACATTTACCGATGGTAACGTCCGATACACCATGACGTCGATGTTCGTCCCAGATCCGGTGATTGAGCTTGCAGTTTCGCCGAAGGACAAGGCCGGCCAAGTGAACTTCTCCAAGGCCCTCAACCGCTTCACCAAGGAGGATCCAACCTTCCGCGTGATGCGCGATGAAGAGTCCGGCGAGACCATCATCAAGGGCATGGGTGAATTGCACCTTGACATCTACATCGAGCGAATCAAGCGCGAGTACAACACGGAAGTGATCGTCGGACGTCCGAAGGTTGCCTTCCGCGAAACCATCACGCAGCGCTCAGAGTTCAACTACACGCACAAAAAGCAGACCGGTGGTTCGGGTCAGTTCGGTCGGGTAGGGGGCTTTATTGAGCCGCTCCCATCGGATGCCATTGAGAACTACGAATTCGTCGATGACATCGTTGGTGGTGTCATCCCACGTGAATACATCCCCGCCTGCGATAAGGGATTCCGCGAGTCGATCACCGAAGGTTCACTTATCGGCCAGCCGGTTGTGCGCGTTCGCGTGACCATCAACGACGGTGCAACGCACGCGGTTGACTCGTCAGAAATGGCCTTCAAGACCGCCTCCATTATGGCCTTCCGCGAAGCGTACATGTCAGCGAAGCCAACGATCCTTGAGCCGATCATGAAGCTTGAAGTATCGGTTCCAGATGAGTTCCAGGGCACGGTGATCGGTCAGATCAACCAGCGTCGCGGTGTGATCATGGGTACCGACTCTGATGCTGGTTACGTGACCGTCGATTCCGAGGTTCCGCTGTCGGAAATGTTCGGTTACTCCACCGACCTGCGCTCAGTAACGCAAGGCAAGGGCGAGTTCTCGATGGAATTCAAGAAGTACCAGCCTGTTCCGCGGAACATCCAGGACGAAATGGTCAAGGAGCACCAAAAGAAGCGTGCTGAAGGCAAGTAAGCTTGTTTTTTTTGGTAAATCCCTGCCAGCCCCCTAAGTTTGTCGGCTCTATTGGCGTCCGGCTTTGCCGGGCGCCTTCATCTGTCTGAATCACAACCCCCAAATTTCCGGCACACAGCAATGCCAACGATCAGTCAACTTGTCCGTAACGGACGCCTTGCCATCACGGAGAAGAGCAAGTCTCCGGCGCTTCAGGCCTGTCCTCAGAAGCGCGGCGTGTGCACACGTGTTTACACAACCACACCGAAGAAGCCGAATTCGGCTCTTCGTAAGGTTGCCCGTGTGCGTCTTTCCAATGGCATCGAGGTAACGGCCTATATCCCTGGAGAAGGCCACAATCTTCAGGAGCACTCGATCGTGTTGATCCGCGGTGGTCGTGTGAAGGACCTGCCCGGTGTGCGCTACCACATCATCCGTGGATCGGCCGACACGCAGGGCGTTGCAAATCGTAAGCAAGCTCGTTCAAAGTATGGCGCCAAGAAGCCAAAGCCGGGAGCACCAGCTGCACCGGCCAAGAAGAAGTAAGGAGAACACATGCGTAAAAAGCGTGCTGAAAAGCGGCGGACAATGCCGGACCCACGATTCAACGACGTAATGGTCGCCAAGTTTGTCAACAACATCATGCTGCAGGGCAAGAAGAACGTTGCCCGTCAGCTCGTGTACGAAGCTCTCGATATCGTGGGCAAGAAGACCGAGCAGGATCCGCTTGACGTTTTCCGTAAGGCCGTTCTGAACGCCTCGCCAGCGATCGAGATCCGTCCGCGCCGCGTTGGTGGTGCAACGTATCAGGTCCCGATGGAAGTGCGTGAAGAGCGCCGTGCAGCTCTGGCTATCCGCTGGATCAAGAAGTACGCCTCTGAGCGCCGTGACCGTTCGATGGCTTCGAAGCTCGCTAGCGAGCTACTTGCTGCCGCAAACGGTGAAGGGGGCGCAATCAAGCGTCGTGATGAAATGCACCGTATGGCGGATGCCAACCGTGCGTTTGCGCACTTCCG
>JBILLF010000049.1:0-16196 GCA_044376225.1 Patescibacteria group bacterium
GTTGGCTGGCAACGCCAGACCAACGGCGTTTCCGTGCAACAGCGCGTGGAGGAAGCCCTCTCAGTAGCGTATGGCGTATCATGCATCATTCATGGGGCTGGTCGCACAGATGCCGGTGTACACGCCAGCGGTCAGTGCGCCCATACGGAGTTGCCGGAAGGGGCGCATGAGATTCCGATCGAGAAGGTGGCGGTGGCACTCAATACACGGTTACCCAAGGACATTCGCATCCTTGGTGTTGATCACGTGCATGACGGTTTCCATGCACGGTTCGATGCCGTCTGGCGCGAGTATGTCTATTCCATCGCGCTTCGCCCCAGTGTGTTCAACCGCCGGACTTCTTGGCACCCGGAAGCCCCCTTCGACCGTGACCTTTTTGAGCAGGCCCTACAGGTGATGCGTGGTCGGCACAACTTCACGGCCTTTTCAAAGTCCAACCCAGCTACTACCAGCTACATCTGCGATCTACAGACCTGCCAGGCCACAATCAATGGCGATATACTCGAGGTACGACTCCGTGCTGATCGGTTTGTCTATGGAATGTGCCGCGCCATCATCGGAGCCTGCATGTCCTTTGCGCGTCAACGTTTTACGATCGCCCAGCTCACCGACCTACGCGACTCTGGATCGCGCTCCGTAGCGCCCTCGCTGGCACCGGCTAACGGACTGTGTCTGACCGGTGTGGGGTATCCGGAACAACCGCAGAAAGATCCTAGCTGAGCCAGGCTGCCGACTCATCCATGGCCATAGTGCAGGCCCGCCAGAACAATCGGAAAGCGTCAGCAGCAGTCTGTGCTTCCGCGGCAAAGGTCATCTCTCCCACCTGCTCAATTCCTTCGCAGAACACCGCTCGTTGACACTGCTCACGTCGATACGTGTCGACCTCAATGCGCGTAGCAGCACCATGGGCACCATGCCATGTTGATCGGTCGTTCATGGCCTGGGCAGCCCCCTTCTCAAGAAGTGCCTGAGTAGCCGACGGACTCATGCATATAGCAGCCGTTGGACCTAGCGTCTGCTTTGTGGACACAAAGACCGACGAGGTGTTCCATGCACGGATCTCCTGCTCCAACTCGCTGTTGCCACTGACCATTGCCAGCGGAACTCCGTAGCTGCCAAAGACCGCTGCGTTGACCTCGACCTCCCCTGCCGGACGTCCATTCAGTCTCAGCTCACGGATCAGTGAGCCAACGTACGTATGAGCCAGGAGTCCACCGGGTGTGCCGGCCATGCTGTGATACCCGATACACATGCCGACGTCGGCACCAAACTGTACTCCCTCGAGCTGGCAAAGGGGCTTGTTTGACGGCTTTGCTGAGCCAATGACAAGACGCGCCGACGGATGAAGCTGATCGAGGAGAATGTTGCGCATGATCCCATGGCCATCGCCCACAACAATGTCCGCTGTTGGATCTACGCTCAGGATGCCACTGATCACGGCGTTAACGTCACCCGTGAGGTATCGCTGGGCGGCGGCATAACCGCGTCCCTCGGGCATAAGCTGATCGTTGTGGACCACACCGGTGGCTCCTTCCATGTCGACGGCGATAAAGACCTTCATGCTGTACCTGTGCGTAACGCTTGGTGAAGTTGCTGCGATGAGGTGTCGTCAATCACGCGCGCATCGACTGCGCCGGAGTGTTCACCGACAAGAAGAACGCGCATTGGACGCTTTGGCATATCCGGTGCGCCGACAAGCCGCACGGCCACGTGATTCTCAGTCCAGCCGGACCATGTGCCTGTTGCAGGATCGTATCCCTCAGGCAGAAACGTTCGCATGCGCTCGAGCTGGGAACGATGGAATTCCTGCGTCCGCACATCGCTCAATGCTCGCAGACGGCGAGTGCGCTCACGCCGGACCGCTACATCAACGGAATCGGACATCGACGACGCATCGGTATTGGCACGTTCAGAATAGGTGAACACATGGAGATATGTCCATGGCAGACTCTGCAAAAGCGCAATAGTTTCATTGAACTCGACCTCGGTTTCGCCAGGGAATCCCGTGATCACATCGACACCGATGGCCGCATCGGGTAGTGCTCTTTGAAGTTGCTCGATCACCGATCGGTACATCGCCGGATTGTATCGACGCCGCATTGCCCGCAGAATGCGACCCGAGCCGCTCTGTAGCGGGATATGAAAATGCGGAACGATCGTGAGCGACTGCGCGACAGCGTCGATGATCTCTGCTGTGAGAGTATTCGGTTCGATAGAACCCAATCGAACTCGAATGGGCAGCTGCATAGAATCGATCATTCTCAGCAGGTCTATCAGTCGCTCACCGCTGGGCGACTCGTACTCACCCAGATTGATGCCAGAGATAACACACTCAAAAAATCCCTCGTTCACAACAGCGACGAGTTCCTCACGTAACTGCTCAAGAGGCATGGCACGCGCTGGACCTCGCGCAAGTGGGATCGTGCAGAATGAGCAGCTGTAATCACAACCATCCTGCACTTTTATGAAGGCCCTTGTCCGCGAATTCACGCGGGATGATCGAGCCGAAGTAAACGGCGTCCTCTCGGAAAGGGGCTCCATGATGCGCATCTTCTCCGGTGCCGCAAGGATCTCCATGGCCATGTCAGCAATGCGCAGCTTCGAGGCCGTCCCAACGACGGCTCTGACGCCATCGATGGACAGGACATCGTCGGGCTTCAGCTGGGCGTAGCATCCTGTCACAACCACCTTTGCATCGGGTGCACCACGAAGCCCCTTGCGAACAATCTTACGGCATTCGGTATCGGCCTGCTCGGTTACGCTGCAGGTGTTGACCACCAGTAATTCCGCCGGGTGACCATACTCGACGATCTCATGGCCGGCTTCGACAAACCGGCGTTCGATGGCCGACGTCTCCGTGGCATTTAATTTGCAGCCCAACGTGGTCAGTGCAACGCGCATGGCCGCAAATTTATGGCTCCGGCAACCACCGCAAGGCAGAACAATGAAACCGGGAATTGAATCGGCTGTTGCTCACATCGATATCACCGTGAGCGATGAAATGGTTGCCCGTCTCGACGATCGGATTCTACATCCTGTGTATTCCACATTCTGGCTCGGATATCATGCCGAAGTGGCAGCACGCAGGGCCATCGAACCCTATTTCGACGACGGAGAGAATGCTTGTGGTACGGGGCTCTCTCTACGGCACAGTGCCATGGCAGCCATCGGCGCGCATGTATGTGTTGAGGCCCGCGTGACATCAGTCACAGGCAACCGCATCTTGTGTTCGATCGAGGCTAGTATCGCCGGCACGGACATCTGTCTAGCAACGGGGACGCAGGAGCAGGCGGTTCTTCCAATCGAGCGGCTGGCCAGGCTGGCCGAGACAGCGCACCGCTAAACGTTCACTTGAGGATGTGTCCCGTCTGAGCACACCAGAACAGCAGGTCGATCTCGTCCATGTCGATGCCGATTGCTTCGCAGTATGCAGCAAAGCGCATCTCGACGTCAAGATACTTCGACACGGTTGACACGGAAGGAGCCTCGTCGAAGATTCCGCAGGCCACCATGTTCGTTAAGAGATGACGGTCGATAATGGCTAGGCCTCGCAAGCCGATGTTACGTAGGAAGTGGCTGGCTTCTTTCATCCCAATACCGTCGACCATTTCCCGTAGCGCATTTCTTCTATCCCGCGCCGGGAGTCCAGAGTTAGCTATGACGGCTTCGATTCGGGACCAATCACGGCGTGCGCGATGAAGCCGAGCATGCTTTGTGTTATGAAACCGGATGTATCGGTCTGGACTGCGAAGAACGTCAATGACATCTTGACCGTTGGACAGAAAATCCATTGACTCCAGCTCCGCCTGTACCATTGATGCATGCACGGCACTTGATTGTGGAGTCATCAGACAAAAACAGAGTTCGTAGAACCATCGTGAGCGTTTGACCCGAGAGAAATCATCAAGACGTCGACGGATCTCGTCGGCTCGCTCTGCGTAAAGAACGCCTAGGTGCTCCGGAAGGCCGGCTGACACTAGACTAGCCCCTTTCGCTTTCTCAGAAACCACTCGAGTGCAAAGGCCCCCAGAGCAATTGAGACAATCCATGGAAGGTGGTGTAGGGCGAGCTCCCGCTCGCTGGTTCGCACTACTGGACGCAGACGCGGATCACGCAGCATTTCGTCGACAAGTGCATCTACCGAATCGACCGATGCAAATCGTCCGCCAGTCCTCTGCGCCAGTAGTCTCAGTAGAGAGACATTCATGGTGGTTGTCTGCTCTTCTAGTCCAACGTCACTGACTACGAACGTCCCCTGATCTCGGCCGATAGTTTGCCCTTTACTCGCCGCTGATCCGCTGTAGCTGTAGCGTCCGGGTGCAAGAGTCCCGATCGTCGCTCCGTAGCGCCCACTTCCCGAGGGAGCCAATTCGATAGTTCGAGGTGCACTTCCGCCCTCGATCACAACACGAACCTGAGCATCATCAACGTTCGAAAATGACTCGTCCATGACAGTGGCGCTAAAGCCAATAGACTCTCCAGCAACGTAGGCCTCGTGCGTACTGCGGATGCGCACTCGACGCTCATCATCGCGCACACTCAGCCACTTAACGGAGTTACCTGCAAAGGTTTGCAGCACGTCCACAGCGCTTGTGCCTCGAGAGGCCGCCGGCCCCTGCGCCAGAAGCTTCCAGCGGTAGATGCCATGACCCAGGATCGCCAAACTGCGCGTAAGGCCCGCGTCACGTTTGATGATAAGGGGCTCATCGATCGACGTCGTACCAACCTTGATGCGCGAAAGCACGGTCGCCCCTGGAACGGCCTCAGCGAAGAGCTCCGTTCGATAGATTGGCGGCAGACTATTCCACAGATCAGCGTCTCCATCGCCGCTAGTCAGTCGCATCAATGGATCAGCAGTGGCTACAGGCGCAACATCCGTTGTGACGTTCACCTCAATCGGGCGATTTGAGCTGACTCGAAACGGCAGAACATCGGTCAGGGGAGCAATCTTTCCATAATCGGCTGAGGGAGCTGCAATGAAGAAGAGTGACGTTCCTCTGCGGCAACGTCCAGCGATATCATCTACTATGCTCTTCGGCGTGTACGCCGTTGGAAAACCTATGAGGATAATGGCTGTGGCATCGGCCAATGATGTCGGCCCTGGTTGCCCTTCATAGAATGTCGATCCCTCACGGTGGATGAAGGTCACAAGCTCAAGCGACGGGTCCTGTGTGATGGCTGACTTGATGAAGGCCACATCTGGACTTGGCGCACCGGCAAAGAGAACGACGCGCTTTTTGTTCTTCCGCACGCGTACGGAGGTTTGGGCAGCGTTGTTCTTGGCGGTGAATTCCTGCCCTGCCGACTCGATGCGGGCCGCAACGACATGCATACCTTCGACGGTCGGTATCCAGCGATGAGACAACTGGTATCGCTGGACGCTGCTGAGCAGCTCAAGTGGCAGACGAGCGATATCACTGCCATTGTCAGAGATGATGACAACGGCTGACCGATCAGAAATGTTTGTCTGCTCGATCTCCATCGTCATGATGACCGGCTCATTGACAACACCGATGCCCGGCGCCGTTACCGACGCCATACGTACATCGGACGGCGGCACGCTGTCACCTATGCCAAGAGTGTAGACGGCCAGTCCGCTGCGTTCGGCAGCATACAGCGGCTGATCTCCGGTATTGTGATTACCATCGGTGATCAACAACATCGCCCCGTACTCAAGATCGGCTTCAGCGTTGGCCACGGCGCGCACAGCAGCACCGATGTCACTCCGAAATCCTCGTGCCTTGATGGTATCGGTTCTTCCGGTGAACGTGCGTATTGTTTCGTCAAAGACATACACGTCTGCCATGTCCGACAAACGATCAGTGACCGCAGTCGATACTGCTCGAAGTTCTGTCAGACGATCTCGCGTTCGGTCACGCATGCCCATCGAACGCGACATGTCAATGGCCACTGCGATGCGCGGTTGTACTGACTCACTGCGACGGAAACGCGCAAGGGGCTCATACAGCAGGAGGATCAATGCCATCAGTCCAATTGATCTCAAAGCGATCAGCACCGCACGCATTCGTGCATCAACAGGCGGGACCGTAACGCGATAGAGATAGGCAGAGATGAGAACCGACAGAGCTGCAAATAGCAGATACAGGTACCACGGACCACCGGAGAGATCTAGACTGAGGCTTTCCATTGCTATTGGGCCCTACCTGAGCGATTCAGGAACAAACAACACAATGCTCTGAGCTACGAGTAAACTCGTAAGGTAGAAGAAGGCCACCTCTTCCCAAGGGAGAATTCCGCCAAACTTCAGTCCGGTGACTTGACGCTCATCAAAGAACCAGATGCCACGCCGAACAGCCCAGACGTCGGCAAGACTGAGAATCGTCCCGATGGTCAACGAGGCAACTGCGATCGGAACGCCACAGGTGGCAAGAATTGAACTACCAAACATCCATTGTCCGGCAATCAAAGGAATAAACCAGATACCCAGATGCCATGCATACGTGAGATCACTGCGACGGGCACGCCATGTCTTCGTAAAACGGTGGACGATGAGTGCCGCAAGTACGATCAGTCCTGCCGAGACGAGTCCCGATGTTTCGAGGATCATTGAGCCGGCTGCTTCTGATGGAACCCAGCGAAGCAGCGCGAGAGTAAGCAACGAGACTTGAAGAGTCTGCACGACAAAGAAGAAGATTTCTTCGACAGGCAAAACACCGATGCGCATGATCAATCGGTCGTCCGGGAAGTCCCACACGCCCCTTTTGACTGCCCACGAGTCCCATGGATAGGTAAACACAACGACGATCACGCACAGCACCAGCATGCTTACGAGTCCAGCCACGCTTGAACCGGCCAAAAACCAGCACAGACCGCATGCAACAAGCAACGGCAGCGTCATTCGATAATGAAACCCACGATACGTCATCGTCAACATTCTCAACGTAACGGGACGGCAACGCTCACGCGGTGCATCACGGCTGCCGCGCCCAGGGCGCTGTATGCATAGTCAATGGTCAAGCTCGGTAGGCGCAATCCCACACCGGCACTCAGTCCAGAGAGTTGCGAAGCGATATTTACACCCGATGTATTGCGCATTCTGTTATCGTAGGAGAGACGCGCTTGTACAACCTTACCCAGGTATAGCTCGCCCCCTACTGAGAAGTTCCTTAAGCGGTCAAGAACATTGTCAACGTCATCAGTGAGATGATTGAGTGAGGCATTGACAAGAAGGGGCAGACCACGCAGTCGGTGGCTAACACCAATGCGCATGTCAAGCGGCAGCCTGTCGCGTGTTCCGTCATACGTGCTGAGCTGCGTTCCGAGATTCAGGATCGAAAGACCGATCGTGACGCGCTTGGCTGGCACTCGGTAGAGCAGTCCGGCATCAACAGCTACTGCCGTCGAGGACATGTCTGGGATCGTCGAATGCAGCACCTTAGCCGTCACACCATAGCTAAGCATAGAATCAAGCTCGTTGGCAACCGACACCGACACCGCGAGGTCATTTGCTCCAAACGTCCCGGTACGGTCGCCCACGCCGGAGGTTCGCTGAAAGGTTCCATAGTTGAGATAGCCCACCGTAAAGGCCATGTCACCCACCGACTCAACATTCGTGCTGTAACTGGCATATCCGGCGTTGATATCTAGGACATGCTTGATGAACGTAGCGGTGACTGCAGATGAATCGGTGGTTGTCAAAACGGCCGGATTGATCACGACATTGGCCGGGTCCTGCGTGATGGCTACGGTAGCTCCACCGAGTCCTGCCATGCGGGCGCTGATCGTGCTACGAAGAAAATTGAAGATGAATGTCTGCTGGGCCATGACTGCCGGAGCAGAGTAGGTCATACTGACGGCAACAAGCAGGCAAGCTGCTACCCGGAGCAGTTGAGTTCGATTCACGAACGATCTCCCAGCAGTTCCAGAAAAATGCCTGGCGGACGAGTAGGACGAAAACTATCCGCGTGGACGAACGTGTGACGTGTCCAGCCGCGCACAAGTGTAGCATCCTGACGCTTGATCTCGTAGCTGATGCTTAGCCGAGCCCCCTGTAGTGGCTCTACCACAGTATGGATCTCCAAGAGATCGTCATAATGGGCTGGCAGGAGGTACTCGCAGTGAGATTCGAGAACCGGGAGCATGTAGCCTCTCTGCTCTAATTCACTGTAGGGCAACCCCTTGTCTCGCAGATACTCCGTACGTCCGATCTCAAACAATCGAAGATATCCACCATGATAGACCACTCCCATCTTGTCCGTATCACTGTATCGCACGCGGTACGTCGTAGTGTGAAACGGTTGACGCTGGCTCATCAGCGAGCCCCTTGAACAGGTGCAGCCATCAGAATGTCCAGAAGGCGCTCGAGTTCTTCGAGAGAGAAAAACTCGATATCTATTGATCCCGATTCATCGCCTTTCAATCGCACGCGCACCTGAGTGGCAAAGGCTTGACGCAGGGAGTCTTCAATGGTCTGGAGAGACTTATCAACCGGGCCATTTGCCGAAACCGTTGAGGCCTTCGTTGATTTGACCTTGATTGCACCAGCACGTGTAACGTCCTTGCGTCCAAGCTCGATGTCCTTGACGAGGGCTTCAGTCTTCCGCACAGATAGTTCGCGATTTATGACCTCCCTAAGAACGGTTAGTTGCCGCGCTTCCGTCGTCAGTGTAAGCAGAGCCCGGGCATGCCCCATACTGATGCGCCGGTTGCGCAATGCCGCCTGAACATCGGCTGGAAGCTTCAGAAGGCGCAGCGAATTGGCGACCGTGCTCCGGTCTTTCCCCACCTTGACGCCGATGTCTTCCTGCTTGAGCTGACAGTCATCGATCAAACGCTGGTATCCCTGGGCCACCTCCAGCGGATCAAGATCTTCACGCTGCAGGTTCTCCACCAAAGCGATCTCGAGCATCTGCGCATCCGAGCCGACCTCAATCACATGGGCAGGGATCACCGTGAGGCCAGCCATCTGTGATGCACGAAGGCGACGTTCACCACTGATGAGTTCGTAGCCATCAAAGTGTCGACGCACGGTAATAGGCGTTATCACGCCATGCACAGCGATCGACTGCGCCAGCTCTTCCAACGCCTGCTGGTCGAAATGATGACGGGGCTGCACGGGGTTGGTTGAGATCTTCACGATCTCGATACTGCTCACACCAGATGGTGAATCATCAGCGGCCAGGGGCTGCTGTGTCGTGGTCTCCGGACGAATCAATTCCTTGGGTATCAGCGCCCCGATACCTTTTCCGAGTCCTAATCCTTGTTTCACGTTCTTCTCCCCTTCCGTCAACCGACAAGAGCGCCGGCTGTGGCAGCGTTCTTTTCGAGGATCTCTGTGGCTAGCGCGAGATAGTTCTGCGCGCCCATACTGGAGGCATCATACAGCAATGCCGGCTTTCCGTGACTTGGTGCCTCTGAAAGTCGAACGTTGCGCGTGATCACTGTTCGGCATGCTTTGTCTTCAAAGTGGCGGCGGACTTCATCTACAACTTGATTGCTAAGACGCAGACGTGAGTCGTACATCGTCAATAGCACACCCTCAATCTCGAGCCTTGGATTTGATGTTCGACGCACAATTGAGATCGTATTCAGAAGCTGGCCCAGACCCTCAAGGGCATAGAATTCGCACTGCACCGGAATCAGCACAGAGTCAGCTGCGGTCAGGCTGTTGAGCGTGAGAAGTCCAAGCGACGGAGGGCAATCGATGACGATGTAATCGTAGCGATCCTTAATACTGGCAAGGATCCCCTTGAGCAGATGCTCTCGACTGGGTACATCGACCAATTCGATCTCGGCACCAACTAGATTGATGTGCGACGGAACAAGATCAAGAAACGGCATCGCTGTGGTTACAACGACCGTTTCGATTGGCAAACGGTTGATCAGTACTTCGTAAATCGTCTTATCAAGCTGAGTCGTGTCCACTCCATAGCCATGGGAGGCATTTGCCTGAGGGTCGATATCAACCAGAAGCGTCTTCTGCTCTGTTGCAGCCAGAGACGCAGCCAGGTTCACGGCTGTCGTCGTCTTGCCGACACCACCCTTCTGATTTGCGACGGCAATGATCTTTCCCATGGTATCGTACACTCCGATATAGTATGGCTTGAAGGCGTTGGAAGGAACACGTCAGGGGGCTAGTTCTTCGCCATCCGACGGGCAAAGGTACGAACCCCAGCAGTCTTCAAAAACACTTGTTTCATGCGTGTTTCACGCTATCTTCCGCCAGAGATTGAGAGGCGAATGTCAACTCCAACCTGCGTGGTGCTGAAGCCTGGATTGGCCGCCCCTTCACTGAAGTTCCCTTCGTATTTAATGAAGGCCGAGGCTGTTACGCGCTGGCTCATTGTATAGCGTGCGCGCGGCTCGATTACGATCTGCGTAGTACCGTCGACGACTGCCCCACCCGGCTGGTAGTTCAGCACATCATACTGACCGCGGCGGTTGCGCCGAACCTGCGTATTGAAGGTGAGCTCAAGGTCATTATTGAGATCCATACCAAGAAGTTTCAGCGGCACATTGCGACGCAGATAGGAAGCCTGAATCTGAAACTCATGCGACGTCTCCTGCGAGATCACTGCTCGAGCCGAGGCATTGAAGCCGTGCGTGGTCGTGACGCTGTAGCGGGCGGTAGCCGTCAGAAGTCCGTTGAGCTTGCGCTCGTCGAAGGATAGATTCATCCCGACAAGAGGTGTGAATCCCGTCTTTATCTGCTGCACCTCGATAAAACGACCATTGTCGTTAATGCGGGCATTCTCAGTGTAGTTGGACTGATACGCGTGCTCAAGGAACACGCGCTGGGCCAGCCCCTTGAAGAACGCAAGCTTTTCAATACCATCCCAACGGATTGTCCAGTTAAGTGCCGGCATGGCACGGGCAAGATCTCCACTGAAGAACTGCCAGGATTCAAAGCCTTCACGAAATGACTCAGCTAATGCATTTAGCAGGTCAGAATTACGGCTGGACGTATCGGGGTTAGCCAGGATCTCCGCTTTCCGCCCGTTATAGAGCCGAATGACCTCTTCAACATTGTCATTCGAAAGCCCGAACGGCAGATCCGGGAAGCTGATGAACGTTCTGTCTAAGGTTTGCCGTTTGACAACGTTGGTGAACGTTGGAATGCCAGCTAGATCAGTCTCGACGCGCTGGTTGCGCGTATAACCGAGGTCAGTTTTCATTGTCAGATCAAGCGTAGCTCCGGGCCAGAGAGGACGGCTGGTCTGTAGCTGAAGAGTGTTTTTCTGCGAGTAGTCATCCTGCATCACAGCATTTGCTGGACGCACACCGACGTTGGTAGCAAAGCCGAAATACGGGAATGAAGACGATGGCACGAGGGAGACCTCACCATGCGGATTCGAGATGAGTCCCAGTTGATAGGCCGTGCTTGGTCCTAGCCCCGGACTGTTATCTCGAAACAACATGGTCCGCGTCCAGAAATTGTCGAAACCCGACTGTCCGAGAATTCCCTTGTTGATTGCGTTTGTGCCCTGGTTGAATGTCGTGGTGATGTTCTCAAAACCAAAGATGATCTCCTGAATGATCCTCCCGACACCAGCACTGTCCTTGGGAACCGGACCGAAGATCTCCGCCCCCAGCTGGCGCCAGCGCAGAACCGGGCTCAGCCTGAATCCGGCGGTATAGCGTCCCTCGCGGACCACATCACGCAGAGTTGTATCGGCTTGCAGTGGGTCAAAGAGCGTGAAGTTGGAAGAGTACGATCCTGTCGTCTCAAAGAAACGGTTCAAGCCGGCGATATCGGGTAAACGTGGCCGGAATGAGATCGTCACGTTCTGGCCGTAGTTGCTGATACTGCCAAAGTCAACAAGTCCGCCTTCGCCACCGATGATTCTCGAGCGCAACTGAGACGCCGTGCGCTGCCGGCCATTCTCATCGAGCTCAAATGGGACCATCGTCGAGACAGAATTGACTTTGTAGTCGATGGATGGGCTGAGAAAACCATTTTCAACAATGCGCCAATTGAATCCAAGCGACTTATCGGCAATGAACTCCCGAGCTATCGGGCTTGCCTGCGTAAGGAACCGCGATTGCTCGGTGGTTCTCGCACGCGTCATGTTCAGACCGGCATTGACCGACTGTGGAAGAAAGTTGATCTTGGCGTCCTTGTAGGCCTTTAGTCCCCAGATGTCCGTAAGGAACTTTAATGGAGAGACGGAAAACTTCGGGGCGATGTTGACCGCATAGTCCATTTTGAACCTCCATCGCCAGTCAAATCGTTGCTGGACCACCTGCGAACGTTCAAACTCCTGACTATAGGAAAAGTTGAACGTGAGCTTGTTGAAGGTATCATCGATGTACCATGCCTTGACAGGGATGCCAAGCCGAAGCCCATTCAATGCCCACTGATCCTGCACACGTACACGCTGAGAACGCTGCCTGACGGACTCGGCAGCTCGTTCGGCGGCATCTGCAGTAGCCCCCTTTCGCAGTGTGTCGTTAGCAGCAGCCTGCGCCGCTGTCTCGAGCGCAACGTCATTCTGCGCTTGAAACTGCGGCGTCTCGGCAATCTCAGCATGCGTGTACGTGATCGGGATACGTGTTTCGCGGAGACTCTTCGGAAGGAGACGCTCTACCCCAACCTGAACCGTCGTGGTCCATGTTGTTGAATTCATGCGATTACCAAATCGCTCTTCAAGACGGTGGAAGTTTGGAGTCGAGACATTTACAGCCGTGGTGATATCACCAATGTCCGCGAGCTTGAGCGTTGCGTTACCAATGGCCGCCCAGTCGTTATCCGCTATCGGCTCTACTGCTCGAAGCTCATTGACCCACATCGTTGTCGAAAGCTCGTTCGGATAGCGTTCGGCCGGATTGGCCACGCCAAATCCAAAAAACGAAATGCGCGTCATGATGGGGCTTCCCTTTATCGCATAGATCCCCTGCGGATCTCCGGGAACAGGAAACTCCTGGCGTTGATCAATGCGCGACTTATCACGTATCTCCTTGATCGCTGTAATGTCCTGAATGATTACTCTCAGGTCCTGCCAGCCCCGTATCATCGGACGTCGATACTCGTAATAGTTTGCACTGTCGATACCAAAGCGGATGAAACAGTACGCCGTAGGCGTTGACCCGGCAGAGACCGCAGCCGGCATGGTATTGTCGCCATGTATGAAGAAAGCCAGCTGCTTGTAAAAGAACAGATCCCACGGACGAAAGATTCGTGCCGTGAATCGTTCCTCTCCAGCACGCAGATTCCGCGTCCGCACCACTAGCGCCTGCTCGTTAAGGTAAAGCTGCTGATAGGGATCCGGATTCTGGAGCTGCTGAGGAGGCCGAACTCCCGGAGGCATCGAATAGAAATCCGGAGCATCCTGGTTCTCTTCGCGGTTAACGTATGCTACCTGCACCACGGTATCCGTCTGTTCGATTCCAGACTGAAACTGGTGGTTACGCAACCAGTATGAACCGACAACTCCCCAGTCAGCGATTGAGAGTTTGACTGTGCCACCCTGGACATGGATTCGAGCGTACTGAATGTTGGTGAATAGCGGATTACCAACCACCGAGTCGGGCTGGCGCACTGGAATGCGGAATTGGTACCAACCGCTCGATGGATTACCACCGACGATCTGCGAGTTGAGAGATGGGTTCGGGATGAGCTTGACTTCGTATCTGAAGTAGCTGTTGTCAAGCGAGATGGTCTGACCATTGTTGCGGTTCAGGATTTCGGTATCCGGAAACTGACCATACTCGGACTGAGTGGCATTGCCCTCGTAATTGTTGTAGCGGCGGAACTGATCCTCAGACTGATTGTCCCGGTTCGCGGTGAAATCAAAGACATAATTATCCCGGGCTGGATCGGCCTCCAGGTTAAGGGGCTCCGGGTAGGCAAGCTTTTCCTGCTCATCTGTCAGACCATCAATACCGGTATCTTCACCAACGTCGATAAGGTTGTTTGCCGGCGGACGATCCTCTGTGTTGAGCGCCTGATTCGGAACGATGTCTTCGCTGATCTGCCCCAGATCGATAAACATCCGCGAACCTGGCTCATAGGAATCGATCCGCATCATGATCTCGATATAGTCGATGTTCTCGTTGTCGAAATTCGTGTTGAATGGCGACAGGAGCCGCGTCATTCCGGCCCAGACCTTCTGACGGTTATCACGCTGAAACTCTGCGGCCTGCTGCCGCACGCTCAGGCTGTCAGGTCCGTTCCATTCAGGCGAAACACGGTCGACAAACTCGGCATTGGGATTGTGAATACCCCGCTCATCTGGTTCGAAAGATATTCGGAGCGGGTTGATGTTGTTGCGTCCCTGAACGCGTGCTCGGTTCGGATACACATCGATCTGCGGCACATCCGGGACGAATTTCTGATACCAGAACATCTTACCACGGTACTTTCGGGCTGTCGTATCACTATCCCAAAGCGAACTGTCCTTGGCAGACGCCGAATGCACCCAGGTAGTTGGGGTAAGCCCAAAACCGAGGTAGCGTCGCGCTGATTCAAAATCATCAACGTAGGCCACGGCCTTGCCCTGATCGCTCTCCACCGTTGAGAAACGCTTGTTTGGCGTCGGTGATACCATCGCCCATTCACCATTGAAGGTGAAGGTCGACTTCTCCTTTGTGTCAACGCCGGGCAGCGCGTTTAGAGCCGATGTCAACCAAGGGAGTTCAGCGTTGAACTTTGCGTCAAACCCCATCATGAAGTTGGAGTTTGGTTCCTGACCCGGAAGCACACGGTCGATGATAGCTGCCTGATCGTAATTCATCATCGTCATACCGATCGACCCATTCATTCGACGTTTGGTGAACAGGCGCATGTCTGCGCGCAGTCCCAGCAGTGTGCGGGTTGTCAGGTTGAAGATGTCATTCTTTTCAAACTCAACATTGAGATTGGCATTCGGAAGCTGAGCCCTCGGATTCAACAGCGAAAGGGTACCGGAGTTGTAATCAACCATGAAATCCACCCCTTCGCGCAGGGCCATTCCATCAAGCGTGACGCGTACGCTCCCTGGTGCGAGCTGGTATGCGAGAGGAATCCGACTACCGGAAGACGTACCGGTGCCCTCTCCAACGATCAGAAAACGATCCTTGGCAGTGACAAGACGTGCCGCAATCTCCGTGGTGTCGTAGACCTCATTGAAAACGTACTGCTCTGCCAACTGCGCATTGCCCTTAGCGGCGAAATACTCACGCAGTCCCTCACGGAATGGCTCAAGACTCGGGAATGTGATCTCACCCCTCTGAGCATTGAAGATCGGTGGACGCGGATCGAACACACCGTCAGGAGGTGCTACACCGGTACCATTATTCACTTGGTCAACTCGGAAAATGGTGACGACCTTATCCGGCGCACCTTCGAGAACATCCGTCGAGTCATTGGTCGACCGGTAATACCACATCCCCAGCTTGGCATCCTGAGCATTCATGTTTGGCATGCCCACCGGATAACGGTTACGCATCATGCGCTTCCAGATCTTACGAAAGCCCGGCTGCATCTGAGGTCTAGCAATAAGCTTAAGAACGACCGTGTCACGTTCATTGGCATTGCGCGAGAGGGTTCCGTAGTAGAGGTCGTCCGCGTCGGATGTCGTTGGACCTTCGATGCGGTAGGACACAGCGTAATACCGATCGTTGCGGAGGTTGGCAACCGTCACCGTACCGAGGTTCATATCAACCTCAAAACGACGCGGTTCAAGTCGGACGAATCGTCCACGTTCTATTGACCCAGCTTTGATCTCTGCCTGCGTCAGGCTTGCCGGATAACGCTGACCAGTTGCGTACTGTATAGGAGCAATGTCATCATAAGCCACAGCTTCATTGGCCTGCACTTCCTTCAAGTCGGTGGTCGATTCCCAAACCTCGACCTCCTTCACCACCAGCGATGCCCCAACCTTCGAGAGTGCCGGAGTTGCTGTCTTAAAGAATTCCCTCCAGACCTCGAAGTAGGCTGTGTCGAGAAAAAAGTGATTCTTGGCGTAGTCGTAGGCCCTCAACGTAAACTGCTGCCGTGACGACCCACCGCGAGCATTAATGAACTGCCGTTCACCACGGCGTTGCGATGCAATGGTCTTAAGGAACAGAGGTCCAAACTGGAAGTCAGCACGCACTCCGAAGAGTGTCTGCCCGCCCCCGATCAACGCACTTTGAGACTCGAGGTTGACGTTGCCGAACTCGACACGCTTGACGATATCATCGTCGTTGCCTTCAAAACCGATCTTGAAACGGTTGTTGAATTCGAACTGGTTCAACGTGTTCCAGTCAACGTTCAT
>JBILLF010000118.1:0-4527 GCA_044376225.1 Patescibacteria group bacterium
GGGCTGCCGGTGAAGCGGCCTCGATGCGCCATGCTTCCAAGTTGGTGAAGTAGACCGTCTGGCCTTCGCGGTTCTGGAAAGGGCGACCACGGAGGTTGAAGAGGACCTTTAGCTGCTGGCCTACACGGTAGGAATCAAGAAGTGCGCACCGGTCCTGAGTGACCTGGAACTTGATGTGCTGCGGATAGTTTCCATCAGCGATCTCGAGCACGAACTCGCGCTTTTTGAAGGTGTCCTTGACTTGCTGGGTCTCGGTAAGATGGTGAAGCGTGCCGACGGCTTCGTAGGAGTTTGACATTGGTTCGATCCTGGTTAAAGATTAGTGATCAGAGTTGGGAAGCCCGAAAGTACAGAATCAAGCTGGGAGATGTCTCGGCCCCCTGCCGTGGCCATGTGTGGCTTGCCGCCGCCACCGCCGCCGAGCTGCTTTGCGGCCGCACCCACGAGCTTGCCAGCCGAAAGGGTCTTTGTCAGGTCATCGGTAACAACGCAGACAAGCTGCACCTTGTCCTCAATGACAGAGGCCAGAAGGCCGACACCAGAAGTCTTTAGAGCCGAGCGGAGCTCATCGCCAAGAGTCTTAAGCTGTTCGGCATCGGCTACGTCGATACGGGCAGTTGCCACACTCACACCATCAACGTTGATGGCACTCTGGACGATCGACGGAATGAGCCCCTTGAGCTCATCGGACTTGAGAGCCATGAGTTCCTTCTCAAGCTGCTTGATGCGCTCTGCCTGTCGTGCCATCTCGTCTCGCTGACCCGTTCGCTGCACGTCGAGGTCCTTCAGCCAGTGCGGAATGCTGCGCCCGGCGATGGCCTCGATGCGTCGTACGCCGCTGGCAACGCTTGACTCGCTCAGAATCTTGAACAGACCGATCTCGCTTGTGTTACGAACATGCGTGCCACCGCAGAACTCAACGGAGAACTTCTCATCAATGAAGACAACACGCACACTGTCACCGTACTTGTCACCAAAGAACATCTTGACGTTCGGGACCGTGCGAGCTTTTTCGATAGGCATCTCTTCGATGTGCACCGAGATGGCCTCGAAGATCTTCTCATTGACCATCTGCTCGATGGACACGATGTCATCCTCGCGAACACGCTCGAAATGCGTGAAGTCAAAGCGCAGACGTTCGGGTTCGACCAATGAGCCCGACTGCTGAACATGCGTTCCGAGAACGCGACGCAGCGCCTCGTGAAGAAGGTGAGTGACGGAGTGCTCACGCTCAATGTCCCGCCGACGCGGCACGTCAAGCCTGGCGATGGCAACATCACCGATGCCACCGTCGACGTCCTCATCACAGATGTGAACGATCGCATCGCCAATCTTGCGGACGTCGTGGACTCGGTAGGTTGAGCCCCCTACCGTGAGCGTTCCGACATCGGATACCTGACCGCCCATCTCGACATAAAATGGTGTTTCGGCTAGCACGACAGAGTTCCTAGATACATGGAGAATGCTTGTTGCACTCTCTACGTGCGAATAACCGACAAAACGTGACGCAGCATCGATGACTTCTGTGACAGCTTCTTGCGCATGCGACTTCCGAGCAGCGCGCGAACGAGCCCGCTGCTCGTCTAGCAGGAGCTCGTACCCGGCCACATCGACCTGCAGTCCGCGCTCGCGCGCGATCAGCTGCGTAAGGTCGAGCGGAAAGCCGAACGTGTCATACAGCTCAAAGGCATCGGCACCTGAAACCGTGTCGCCTTCGATTGAGAGCGTATCAAAGCGCTGCAAACCGCGGTCGAGCGTGGCAAGAAATGACTCTTCTTCGGCACGCACGACGCGCTCGATCAGGTCGCGCCGTTCAACGATCTCGGGGAACACATCGCCCATGGTATCACAGAGAATTCCGACATGCTTCCACAGCACCGGTTCGGTAAGTCCAAGGTTGCGTGCATAGCGAGCGGCCCGGCGCAGGATGCGGCGAAGCACATAGCCCCTTCCCT
The DNA here is from genome assembly GCA_044376225.1 of Patescibacteria group bacterium. GTDB lineage: Bacteria > Bacteroidota > Ignavibacteria > Kapaibacteriales > Kapaibacteriaceae > UBA10438. Next base: position 1,956 of record JBILLF010000118.1, read on the forward strand.
CGTTGCCCGGCATGGCTCCGTCGGCAATGGCAAAGGACAGAGTCCGGATATGATCGGCGATCACCCGCATTGCCACGCCATCGGGGTGGTCCAGCTCCGGACGGTACTGGCGACCACAGAGTGATTCGGTGTAGCTGAGCAAGGGGCGGAACACATCCGTGTCGTAATTGGAATTCTTGCCCTGCATCACCGCACACAGTCGCTCAAAACCCATGCCCGTATCGACGTGCTTCGAGGGCAGTTCCTCGAGTGATCCATCAGCCTTGCGATTGTACTGGATAAACACGTTGTTCCAGATCTCGATCACCTCAGGAACACCGGTATTCACAAGTGGTCCACCGCTAAGATCAGGCGTCCGGTCAAAGTGGATCTCTGTGCACGGACCACATGGCCCTGTTTCGCCCATCTCCCAGAAGTTATCCTTCTCATCGAAACGATGAATCTGCGATTCCGGCAGATACTTCTTCCAGATCTCCAAGGACTCGTCATCGGTGCGGTACACCGTGGCGTGGAGCCGCTCAGCAGGCAGACCATAAACGCCAGTTAGAAGATCCCACGACCATGCAATGGCCTCGTTCTTGAAGTAGTCACCAAAGCTCCAGTTGCCCAGCATCTCAAAGAACGTGTGGTGGTAGGTGTCATAGCCCACTTCTTCGAGGTCGTTGTGCTTTCCCGACACGCGAATGCACTTCTGCGTATCAGCCGCCCGCGAGTAATCGCGCTTGCCGGTGCCGAGAAACACGTCCTTGAACTGGTTCATTCCGGCATTGGTGAACAGCAACGTCGGGTCTCCGTGAGGAACCACGGGTGCCGACGGGACAATACGATGCGAGCGCTCGCGGAAATAGTCGAGAAAGGTCTGTCGGATCTGTCGGGATGTCATATCGATGAAATGGGCTGTTGTTTTTCGGGTTTGAAGGGGCAAAACTACGCTAATTCGCCGTGCCGATCCTGACGCTCAGAGCGATAGCGTAGCCGTAGCCAATACCAGCGACACGCAACAGCACTCAACATGAGCGCATCAGAGGCCCAGGCACGAGTAGGGTATCACATGAACGCCATCGGCTCGTGTGTGGGAAACTCCCCAACCGGTAATGACGACGAGACTGGATGGTGGCTGCATCATGTTTAGATCAATTCGATCAGCCAGCTTTAGAAGATTGCTTGCTGCTCGGTCGACAGAAGATTGTCCGAGCTTGATCTCAACGGCAAACCACTCTCCACTCGGAGCTTCAATGATCGCATCTACTTCGAGTCCGTTCGAATCTCTGTAAAATGAAACTGACGCACCGTGATTCTGCGCAAGGGTAAGCAGATCGCGCAGAACTAGGTTTTCAAACAGAAGTCCTGTGAACTCAAGATCTGTCCGCAATTCATTGAACCCGGCCTGTAAGGCGGCGGCCGCCAGTGAAGGATCGACAAAGTACCTCTTCGGCGCAGTGCGCAGTGTGGCGCGACTTCGAAGATGCGGCCTCCACGAAGGAACCTCCTCGAGTATCATTACACGACGCAGCACTTCAGTATATGCTGACACGGTGTTTCTCGATGCGGATTCATTGATCTCTGCCACATCACGCATCAGCGTAGCTTCGTTTGCCGGTGAGCCGACGTTTCTCGCTATTGAGCGCAGCACTCGCGCGATCTTCTGTGGGTCACGTCGACGTTGCGTTACTTCGAATTGTGCTAACTCAACCCTCGTCAACTCGTCGAAGTAGTCCCGCACCCATTGGATCCTTGAATCCATTGTACCAGTGTAGTTTCCAGGCCACCCCCCGGCAAGCATTACAGCAATGAGATCGTCCAATTGGAGCTCCGATATTCCTCCTGCTTCCAGTGTTGAATCAAGTAAGTCCACAAAGCGGAAAGATGTTGGCACGCCGTACATCTCGGAAAGCGACATTGGCCGCATACGGATCCGTGAAAACCGACCTACCCCCGTGTGCCTTGTAACGGAGTCCTGAGGGACTGCGGAGCCTGTAAGAATAAACTGTCCATGAGTGTCGCGTTCATCTACCTCACGTCGAATGACATTCCACAGTTTCGGCAGAACCTGCCATTCGTCAACAAGTCGCGGAACGTCACCCTGGATCAACTGTTCGGCTACGTCAGCAAGCATGGGCAACCGGTCGAGCTCTCGATCAACATAGACGAAACTTTTAGCGTGGTATCGGCCAGTTCGTGTCTTGCCGGTGCCCCTGGCTCCCTCGAGGACAACCGCACCTATGGAGTTAAGCCGGCGTTGGATAAGCTCGTCGGCATGGCGTGGCTTGTACATTTCTGCTCCAACAATCAATGATTCGGTGTGACTTGACTTTGAATAGATCACTACAAACTCTTCGTGCGTGTTCCAACAATAAATTGCTTGCGAAGAACATCCGTAGTGACAATTTTGAGGCAAAGATACTGACGCTTTTGTGGCGTCTATACTGATGATTTTGTGGGACGACTTTCGCGCTGGGGCTATTCGCAAATCAGACATCAATGGCAGGCTCAGACCCGATTGTGTCACCAGACACGGTTAACTTTGTCGTATGCCCTTCCTGCCAGAGCAGGCGCAGCAATGCGTCGTAAC
>JBILLF010000119.1:0-4446 GCA_044376225.1 Patescibacteria group bacterium
GAGCGATTTCTTCTCACCGGGGCATCCTGGGTTTTGATCGCGGCCACGCTCACCTTTGCCCTGTTTCCGAAGGTGGTCAGCGTCACGGCGTTTACGGTACTGATCGTCAGTGATACCGTCGCAGCGCTCATCGGACGCCGTTTCGGCGCGCGTCGGTTCTTTGATAAGAGTCTGGTTGGCTCGATCAGTTTTGCTATCTCGGCAGTACTGGTGGTGATCTTCTACGGGCAGCTGTTTGCCGCACCTGGTTCCTTCCTTGCCTGCGGGTTCGCTGCCAGCCTTGTTTCGGCCACCGTGGAGGCCAGCTCAACCCGTCTGAAGGTTGATGATAATCTTTCCATCCCCTTTAGCTTTGCCATCACTATGGTGCTTCTGCATCATGTGATTCAGACCGTTGGCTTTCGCTCGTTTCTAAACTGAGGAGTTACCCCTGAGGCGCACCCCCGAGTCCCTGAACCATCGCTCTTGTGGGGATGACAATGGTGTAACTCCGTAATTCCGTAATTCCGTAATTCCGCAGCTCTCACTCATGGCTCTTACCAAAAGCTCGAAAATCTTTGTCAGCGTGCTGATCATCGTATCTGTTGGTCTGGCTGTGGCCTACGTCGTGTATCGCTACTCCCACGCAGTGAGTTTCTACGAGGTCACGGACATGATACGAGAGCAACGAGGGGGCGAGCAGACGTCCGTGTACTTCCTGCGTGTGGCCGATTACGACTCGATGAGTGTTCGCAGCGTTGCCGAAGATGTGACACGAAAGACCTTGGATTCGAATGTGATCGACCCTGCCGCCACGCGACGGTTTCTATATCATGTTTATACCACCAGTGACACGGCCGAGCTTACGCAGGATATGCTTGATGAGCTCGCCTACACAAACCCGGGCATCGCCAACCCAGCATCAAAACTGCGGGTTGTCCGCAACGGTTGGATGATTCAGTACATGTTTGCGCCCAACAGGCTGCAGCCGCGTGAGTTCAGCATGAAGCGTACGTTCTTCTATATCCCGAAGACGGGCATCATGGCCCGCGATGTTCAGTAGATCAGCGCCACTGGGCATCTTTCCAGGCTGCGAATAGGTGCTTGACGCTGTTGCGCTGATACTTGCCTGTTGATGTAACTGGTAGCGTGGTTGTAAAGAGGACAACTTTAGGTCGTTTCGACACGGGGAGGTGCTCAGCACAGTGTGTCAAGATCTGCTCTTCGGTTACGTTCTGGTCCGTGGGGATGACCAGTGCACCGACCTCTTCTCCGTACATGTTGTTTTCGAAGCCAACGCAGATTCCGGCCTTGACGCCGGGCGCCCGGTTGATCACTTCGTCGATCTCGAGCGGGGCAAGGTTCACGCCCCCTCGGATGATCAGCTCTTTCAGGCGTCCCGTGATGAAATAGAAGTGCCGGCCGTGCTCATCGGCAATGCGGAATCCCTCGTCACCGGAGCGGAACCAACCGAAGGCAAAGGCCTCAGCATTGGCCTTGTCGTTCTTGTCATAGCCGCGCATAACGTTGCTGCCACGGATGACGATCTCCCCGCGCTCACCGTCGGCAACGTCACGTCCGTTGGCGTCGTGAATAGCCATCTCATTACAGGGGATTGCAACACCGATCGACGGGAAACCATAGTCCTGCATCCAGTGACGGTGTGCGTCGTCGGAAAGATCCACCGGCAGAAAGCTGGAATAGCACGTTGTTTCCGAAAGACCATAACCATGCAGAACGCGGGTACCATAGGCCGATTCGAAACGCTCAGCAAGTTCACAGGTCAGGGGGCCAGCACCACAGATGATATGGCGAAGACCAGCCTGGCGAGCCCCCGAGGCATCGGCCTTTGCTTCCAGGAGAAAGGCCAGCAGCGTGGGAACCACACTGACAATACTCACGCGTTCTGTGACGATTGTTGAGAAGAACGTTCGCGGCGAAAACTTCCGATGCAACACCACCGACGAGCCGGCGATGAACGGTGTAGCGTGGGTGACGATGGTGCCATTGACGTGATGCACAGGCAGAACGCACATCATGCGCGTTTCGGGAGTGATGCCGTGCCAGTTGGTAATGTCGTGTCCGTCGGCAAAGAGGTTCCGCTGCACCAGGACCACGCCCTTGGGGTTACCCGTCGTGCCGCTCGTATACACCAGCAGGCACTGCTGGTCGAGCATGTCCTCATCGACGGAAGGGTAGGCAAGGGGCTCACAGGCGCGAATAGAGGCATAGAATGACGGGTCCGGCGAGTCGGAATCCATCTCGATCAGAGGTAGGGAAGCCCCCTGCATGGCCGTTGTGATCCTGCCCAGGTAGCAACTGCGGCAGAGCACCAGTGACGCGTCACAATTCGAGAGGATGTACCCCAGTCGCTGATCGTCTTCTGTCATGTTCAGGGGCACGGCACATGCTCCCAGCATCCAGCAGGCGAAGTACCCCAGGATCGTATCCGGGTGGTTGTGTGAGGCAATGACCACGCGCGAACCGGGGCCGATGCCACGCTGCTGCAGCAGATGGGCAAGACGCCGGGCTACGTCGATGAAGACGCTGTAGGACCAGTTCATGCGTGAACCGTCCTCGGCGTAGTAGATGAGCCATGGCTTTTCGCCATAGCTCGCATCGTTGTGCTGCATCAGCTGTCCCCAGCTGCGCATCTGTCCCGTGTGGTCGTAACTCATTGGTGATCCATCGAAGTTGCCCGACATACGGCCGTGATCCACCGTAGATTTGTCCCCGGTCAGCCACGGCCACAGAGCTTGTTCACGCGAAAGTACCGACTTGCCATGATGTCACGAATGATCGATCTGCGAAGCGACACCCTCACAGTCCCCGACGAGGGCATGCGCCAGGCCATGGCTGAAGCGCATGTCGGCGACGATGTGTATGCCGAAGACCCAACAGTTAATACTCTGCAGGAGCGTGTAGCAGCGATGTTCGGCAAGGAAGCGGCGCTCTTTGTTCCGAGCGGCACGCAGGGCAATCAAATCTGCTTGGCCCTGCATGCTTCAACCGGGGAAGAGGTGATCGCCGAAGCCGGCGCGCACATCTTCCATTACGAGAACGCGGCCACAAGCGTGATAGCCCGCGCACAGATCCACGGCATTCCATCTGAGGCTGGCGAGATGCCACTTGACCAGATCATCGATGCCATCCGTCCGGCAGCCTATTACTACCCCCGTACGGCGGTCATCGCAGTCGAGAATACGCATAACCGTCATGGTGGAACGGTGCTCTCCATGGATTATCTGCGAAGCCTGCACGCGCTGGCTCAGGAGCGTGGCCTGCCCCTTCACTGCGACGGGGCCCGCATCTGGAATGCTCTTACAGCAACGGGGGAAAGCCCCCTTTCCTACGGAGCGATCTTCAGCACCATGAGCGTGTGCCTGAGCAAGGGTCTAGGAGCTCCGATCGGCTCGCTGATTCTGGGTTCGAGCGAACAGATTGCGAGAGCCCGGCGCTGGCGCAAGATGCTCGGCGGGGGAATGCGCCAGGTAGGTGTGCTGGCTGCTGCCGGACTCTATGCGCTGGACCACATCCTACCGCTGTTGCCACACGACCATCGACGTGCACGACAGTTTGCCACTGCACTCTCGGGACTAGATCGCCTGCACATTGATACTTCCCGGGTGCATTCGAATGTTGTCGCATTCGCAGTCAAAGACATGGATGATGCCGCGTTCATTGCAGGGTGCCAGCAGCGCGGAATGCGCATCGCTGTCATTCGGCCGGGACTCATGCGGGCCGTCTTCTACCACCAGATAACGGACGATGACGTTGAAACCTCGGCGTCGATCATCGCTGATGTGCTGGCCTGAGGTTCCCTATCTTTGCCGCGTTACTTAACGATCGATTTCAACAGCCCACATCATGCGTACATCCGATAAAGACGAAGCAACCATCGACCATGGTCCGGTTTCCATTGAGGGTCATGGAACATTCTCTCACCGACTGCATAGTCGCGTCCGTTCGTATGATGTGGACCGCCAGAGTATCGTTCACAATGCGGTCTATCTCTACTGGCTCGAAGCCGCCCGGATCGAGTACTTCCGCGACATCGGTGTGCCGATCGACCGCGATTCCTTTGTGACCAAGCATCGGTTCGTGGTGTTGAAGACCTCGATTGAATACCGCTACGCTGCGCAGTTCGATGATCCATACACCGTTTACACGCGCGTGCCATTCGTCAAGAATTCATCGTTTGGATTCGAGCATGTCATTCGTCACGAGAACGGCACCGTTTTGGCCGTTGCCAGCAGCGTGCTGGTTCACCTGAATCCGGCTACGCAGCGTCCGGAGCGCATTCCTGACGCATATCGCTCGCTGATCCGCTCTTTCGAGGGTGACTCAGTCATCTTTTCTGACTAACGCTCGCTCCAAGCGAATTATAGACTAAGCGCCATGGCAAGTCCCGCCAGACGTGCAGCCCAGCTTGTAATGATCCGTGCCGATGCGCGGAATTGGAGGGAT
>JBILLF010000050.1:0-15553 GCA_044376225.1 Patescibacteria group bacterium
AAAGATCTTGCCGTCACGCACAACCGGCTCAAACGGTGGATTCGTCCACAGATTCAACGGGTCCACTGGCTGAACGTCATAGTGACCATAAAACAGCACCGTAGGAGCCCCCTCTCCGGCCTCAAGGTTCTCGGCATAGACGATCGGGTGACCGTTGGTGGGGAGCACCTCGACGTGCTTCAGACCAATGCCACGCAGGTGATCGGCAAGCCAGTTGGCGCATCGCACAACGTCGCCCGATCGCTCGGGATCGGTGCTCACGCTCGGAATGGAGAGAAACTCGATGAGCTCGGCTTCAAAGCGCTCACGGTTCTGGGCAAGGTAGTCGCTAGTGGTCATTGCTTGAAAGGGATGAAGTGTGGCTGATAGTTATCGTTTCAGGATGTTTATCCGGGCATGAGCATCGACTCGGCATAAACGCGCTCGTAATGTGGCACGATCAGCGAGATGTCGAAGTTGTCCATGACGCGCCGTCGAGCATTCTCGCGGAAAATGGCGAGCTTCTTCGGATTGGTCAGCAGATCAAGGCAGTAGCGCGCCATACGGTCAACATCGCCAAGTTCAGCGATGAAACCCGTTTCATCGTGTTTGACAACCTCGGGAATGCCGCCAATGTTGGTTGCCACAACCGGCACGGAGCAGCTCATTGCCTCAAGGGCTGAGAGTCCGAAACTCTCCTGCTGCGACGGAAGCAGAAAGATGTCGGCCACGGAGAGGATCTCAGGTAGAGCTGACTGCTTGCCTAAAAATGTCACATGCTCTTCAACGCCGAGCTCACGGCACAGTCGCTCGGCATCGCTACGCTCGGGTCCGTCACCGACGAAGACCAGTCTGGCAGGAACCTTCTTACGAACCTCGGCCAGGATCCGCACGCAGTCCTGCACACGCTTGACCGGTCGGAAATTCGAGACATGCATCAGGACAAACTCGCCGTCCTTCTTGAGATGCTTTTCCAATTGGCTGCAGTCTCCCCTTGTGTACAAAACGGTGTCAACGAAGTTCGGGATCACACGGATCGACAGGTCCTGCCCAAAACTCTGACGCGTCTTCTCGGCGAGGAAACCCGACACGGCAGTCACCACGTCACTCTTTTCGAGCGAAAACTTCACCAGCGGAAGAAACGTCGGCTCCATACCCACAAGCGTTATGTCAGTGCCGTGGAGTGTGGTGACGAGGCGAAAGGGGCGCGTGGCTCGACTGATCTCCCGCGCCAGATAGGCACTGACGGCGTGCGGGATCGCGTAATGGACGTGTACGACGTCAAGCTGCTCGTACTTGGCTACGTCCAGAATCTTACCGGCAAGAGACAGCGTGTACTGATTGAACTCCATCAGCGGATACGACGGCGTCTCTACCTCGTGGTAGTAAATGTTGTCCTGAAAACGGTCAAGGCGCATCGGCTGAGCGTACGTGATGAAGTGTACGCTATGCCCTTTTTTTGCAAGTTCGTGTCCCAACTCCGTGGCAAGCACTCCGCTGCCACCATAGGTTGGGTAACACACCATTCCGATTCGCATACAGATTCCTTCTCTCCCCCGCCAAGCCGTACCGATTCACGCATGAGCTTCACGCCTTACCGCACGGTGACCTCGGAGAATAGCTTCGAAATTACCATCAAACGATCTGTCTTTCGGGCGTTTCTCGCCCCCTGCCGATCGAAGGATGAAGCACAACGGGTTCTCGATGCTCTGCGTTCCACCTACTGGGATGCCGTGCACCACTGCTATGCCTATCGCATCGGCGAACACGGATTGGAGTCACGGATGTCTGATGACGGCGAACCTTCCGGCACGGCCGGTAAGCCGATCCTCTTTGCGATGCAGAAGGCCAACGTCAGCGATGCCATCATCGTTGTGGTCCGCTACTTCGGCGGCGTCAAGCTCGGTGTCGGGCCGCTGGCACGCGCTTACACGGAGGCTGCTCAGGGGGCGCTACAAGCAGCCACCTATAGCACCGTACGACCACGACAGAGCCTGCAGGTTCACTGCATCTATGATGACGTGTCTACAGTTACGAGACTGCTCGAAGACGTTGAAGCGACATTTGAGGCATCGTATGGCGACGCCGTTACGTTCGATGTTACCGTCGATGAAGAGAAGATGTCCTCGTTTCTTGCCCTGCTGATCTCGCGCACCAACGCCCGGGCCGGATACTCAAAAGTCCGTCCCGAGTGAGACCAGCCAGACTGGTTGTGAGAAGCCCCCTCCCGGCAGCATGCGCCAGGCCACGTCTATGCGCAGCGGAAGTCCCAAAGCAGCGTTGCGCGTTCCGATGCCAACCGATGATATGATCGGATTCGACGCCAACAAACCGGGCTCGGACCACGCCAGACCGTTTTCATCCCATGCGCCTCCGGCATCGAAAAATAGCTGGGCCTGCATGCCCTGGAACAGGGATGGTATGGGGCCAGCCTGAAACGCCAGAAGAAACGGAAACCTGAGCTCGACGTTTGTCACGAAGTATTGAGTGCCGAATCGCTCGTTGATAGCATACCCACGAAGAGGCCAGCCCGGACGCGTAAAGGCGAAATCCTCTGGGTTCTGAAACGGCCAGCCGTTTGCCCCGAGATATCCGTTGATCCAGTTATCGGTTCCGCCGATGAAAAACTTCTGCGGGTTGCGTCCGGAGCTGTAGCCGCCCGCTCCACGAACGGCAATCGAATAGGCCCCTCCAAGGTGGAAGTACCGACGTGCATCAAGCCGCGCCGTGGTGAAGGCGATTCCTGATTCACCCCAAGACGGAGAAGCCTCGAGTGTGAGGTTAAGACGTGTGCCGCTCATCGGTGCCCACATGCCCCAGATGCCGTCGTCGAGCACAAATGACAACGACGGAACGGTCACAAAACGCGTTAGAGACGGCTCGAGCGGCACATCTAGATTCTCGCGCGACATGCCCAATACCTGCACGCCCAGGTCTATCCGCGAATACCGCGAGAACGGATAGGAGGCACTGAGTTGTGTCCCGTAACTGCGCAGTCGGTAGAGCATCCCCTGCAACTGGGTAAAACCCGCATTCTGGAAAACTGCGGCATAGAGATCGATCACATCCGGAAGGTAGCCGTAGGAGAGCCAAAAACTGCTGTTATTGAGGTCGAGAAAGATGTTGCCACGGAAATAGATCTCGTGGTCTCCAAGCATATCGGAGAACAATGCCTGTATCTGCCCGTTTGCTCCGAAAAAGTTGTTGTACCCCGCATTGCCAGTGACGAGATCCGTCGAGAATGTCGTCTTGTAGTCCTTTGGAGGATACACCGTGTCCTGACGCTGCCGTTCCTGCTCGAGAAGTGGATCTGTTTCGTATTGGATCGACTCCGGATTTGGAGGAACAGACTTCTGCTCTGTCAAATCCACATCAAACGTCCCGTAGCTGAACGTCATCGTATCCTGCTCTGCAGGGGGCTTCGACACGATTTGAGAGACTGAGTTGCGTTGCTCAATCTGCTGGCGTCGGAACACCGTCATCGGCAGTGAGTCCCGCTGCTTGAGTTCAAGCGGGAAGTTCAGAAGAAAGATGTCGTAACCAACGCGATTCTGAGAAGCAAAGAGAAGCTTGGTGCCGTCGCGTGAGAGCGAGATCTGGGAAACTTCCTGCAGCGAATTCGTCAGAGCTGCTTTGCGTCGATTCTTAAGGTCGAGACGCCAAAGATTACTGATGCCGTTGTAGTCGGCCACGTAGAGAAGCGATTCACCATCGGGAGAGACGGCCAGCGACGACTTTCCGATATCGGGATCCTCGGTCAAACGCTCCAGACCCAGCGTTTGAATGTCAACACGGTACACATCGCGGGCTTCGACATCGTGCTTCCAGATCGCAAAGTCTTTGGGAACATCGCGCATCGTCAGGTAGGACGTACGATCCGATACAAAGTACACGTATCTACTATCAGGCGACCACGTCGGCAGGGCGTCTGTGAAGACATCGTTGGTGAGCTTTCCAAGCTTGCGGCTACCAAAGTCGTACACGTAGATGTCGGTATGTCGCCCACCTGTATCGGCTTCAAAGGCGATGCGACGTCCGTCCGGTGACCATGTCACTCCGCCAATGGTCTGCAGTCCAAAGCTGAGTTCGTCATAGTCGCCCGAGGCAACATCAACGATATAGATCACGTCCTGACCAGCCCCCTTCGCCCCGACGGCTAACTTGGTACCCTTTGGGTTCCAGGAGATGCCGGGCGTAAGGAAGTTCAGCTCCTCAAAGGCCGTACTGCGGCCGCTCGAAGCCAGCTCACGCGGCTGCTTGGTCTTGATGTCCATCACATACAACCCGAAGGTTCCCGCGCCGCGGTCCGAGAGAAATGCGACCTTTTCACCATCCGGCGAAATAGCCGGCGAGGTGTTGTAGAAGTTCTCTTCCTTGCGGTGATTGGTCAGGCGCTTGGCATAATCCTCAACATACTCGTAGCGACCAACGTCGGGAAAATAGTCGCGCTTGGTGTCCTTGGCCCACTGGTCGGACATTTCCTCGTAGGACATGCCAAAGGAGGCTTTGAAGGTGCGCTCGACGTCTCTGAGTAGTCGGAATCGGTTCAGGACCTCTCCGACCTTGCCCGGACCGTAGGTGCGGGCCACATAGGACCAGAAGGCCTGCCCCCCGCGGTAGGCGAAGTAGCCGCTGAGTTGATCCAGTCCGCGCAGATACTCGCTCACAGCAACATCGCGCATGAACATATCCGTCTTGACATCCATACCACCGGCGCTGGAGTACTCGGCAAAACCTTCATTCATCCACAGCGGAAGCATCACGGCATTGGGATTGTTGACCAGCGATTGGATCGAACCGCCATAGAACATGTCGTTGATCACGGCGTGGACGAGCTCGTGGTGGATCACATGCTTAAACTTTGACAGATCGCCCTCGTACGGCAACACAACGCGGTTCTTGAACAGCTCCGTCACGCCCCCTATCCCCTCCGTCATGAACTGACCGATGACATTGGTCTGCTGGAACTGATTGTGCGAGTTGTACAGGATCAGCGAGATTCGCTTGTTGATCGTAAAGGCTAACTGATCCTGAATAGTCCGCAGTGCCTGCTCAGCCTCTCGTGCCATGAAGTTGGCAAGGGGCAAGGCATTACCGTGATAGTACACGTCAAAGTTGGCCGACTGGATGTAGCGCCAGTTGAACTTCTCGTACTGTTTCTTGTTCTTACCGAAGGCTACGTCGCCACCAAGCAGCTGGGCACGTCCAGGTAGGACTATTGCCAGCATGCTCAGACAAAGAAGGATGACGATGCGCGAATGCTTCATACGGAACGTGTGGACGGATAACCCGGAAGTCGGTTGTATGGTTTCGGACCCGTCCCGAGGAACTCAATCTGTATTACTAGCCGCCGCAGATCGATCCACTTTGTGCCGGAACGCCTTTGTAGCCGCAACATAGGCCATACCGGCCTCGGCCGCGGCCTGCTCAGCCTCCTTCTTGTTACGTCCCGTCCCAGAACCCACAACACGGTCTTCAACGACAACCTCAACGGTGAAGAATTTCTCGTGATCGGGACCTTCCTCCTTAACGACCACGTAGCGCGGCGCACCGTAGCCCCGCCCCTGTACAGTCTCGAGAAGTAGGCTCTTGAAGTTTGTGTCATGCACAAGTGACTCGCGCATCATGATCGGCAGAAGCCGCTCGACGATAAAGCGCCGCACCTCGTCAAAACCACGGTCGAGATAGATAGCGGCGATCACCGACTCAAGGGCGTCCGATAGCATACCGTCATTACCACGCTGCAGAGACTGACTGGCCGAATAACTTAGGAAGAGAAACTCTTCCAGGCGCAGCGCACGGGCACAGACGGCCAGCGACTTCTTGTTGACGATCCACGAGCGCATCTTGGTGAGCTCACCTTCGAGCACCTCGCGGTTGTTGTAGAACAAATACTCGGCCGTTACCATGCCGAGGATTGAATCGCCGAGGAACTCAAGACGCTCGTTCGACCTGTGGTCAGGCGTGTTGGCAACCTGTAGATAGGACCGGTGGGTTAGTGCCTGCTCGTAGAGCGACGGCATATGAATACTTATGCCAAGCGTTTCTTCGAGGTCTCGAACACGCTCGTCTGTCAGAAGATTCATCGACGGGAAGATCTCCCTGAAGGCCGTGTTTTTGGCAGCCCCCTTGATCGAAGCGAACTTCAGGAGATTGGCGTAGAGCTGACGTACGATATCCTTCACGGGGCTTGCTCTACGGTGGTTCGGGAGTGTGTACTTACTCGCTGAATGACTTAAAGCAGAGCGTAGCGTTATGTCCGCCAAATCCGAAGGTGTTGCTGATAGCAGCACGGATCGGATGCTTCCGCGGCACATTTGCCACATAGTCCAGCGTGCACTCCGGGTCAGACGTGATCTGGTTGATCGTTGGCGGAGCAGTGTCGTTCTTGATCGCAAGTACGGTGGCGATTGCCTCGATGGCGCCAGCAGCTCCCAAAAGGTGACCAGTCATCGACTTGGTCGAGCTCACGAGCATTGAATCGGCCCAGTCGCCGAACACGGTACGAATTGCGGCCGATTCCGACTTGTCGTTGAAATACGTCGATGTACCATGGGCATTCACATAGTCAATATCCTGGGGCTGAAGTCCCGCATCTGCCAGCGCCAGACGCATCGAGCGGACAGCGCCCTCGCCCCCTGGGGCAGGCTGCGTGATGTGGTAGGCATCGTCCGTTAGACCAATACCGACGATCTCTGCCAGAATGTTGGCACCGCGGTTCATGGCGTGCTCAAGCGTTTCCAGAATCAGAACTCCGCCCCCTTCGCCCATGACAAACCCGTCGCGGTCCTTGTCGAATGGACGACTTGCCGTCTCTGGACTGTCATTACGGGTTGAGAGCGCCTTCATGGAATTGAAGCCACCAATGCCCATAGGGCAGACAACGGCCTCACTACCACCGGCGAGCATTACGTCAGCCATACCTCTCTGCATAAGCATAAAGGCATCGGCGATGGCATGGGAAGATGTGGCGCAAGCCGAGACCGTAGCATAGTTCGGCCCTTTGAGACCAAACCGTATGGCGATATGTCCGGCCGCAATATCAGAGATGAGCATCGGGATGAACAGCGGCGAAATCCGATCGGGAACGCCGTTACGCTCAAACAGATTTTGCTGCTGGTTGTGGTAGGTCCACATACCTCCTATACCGGAACCGAACACAACTCCGGCACGCTCTTGATCACACGCTGCAAAGTCGATTGCGGCGTCTTCAACAGCCATGACAGCGCATGACATAGCATACTGCGTAAAGAGGTCCATTCGCTGAACCTCTTTACGCGTGATATGCAATGTTGGGTCGTAATTCTTTACCTCGCAGGCAAATCGCGTGTCGAATGCGGCCGCATCAAAGCGCGTGATCGGACCCGCACCGCTGCGGCTCTCCATCATGCCATTCCAGAAGTCCTGGGCTGTGTTGCCGATTGGCGTTACGGCTCCAACTCCGGTGATCACAATGCGGGGTATCGTTCTCGACATACAAATGCCTATAGCTGGGGAAGAAATCGATCTGTAAGTGGGCTTGGCCCTCTTTAGGAAGCCTTCGACTCGATGTAGCTGATTGCGTCACCGACGGTTTGGATCTTCTCTGCCTCGCTGTCGTCGATGGTCAGATTGAACGCCTTTTCGAACTCCATGATGAGCTCAACGGTATCGAGAGAATCGGCACCGAGATCACTCGTGAACGAAGCCGTAGGTGTTACCTGTGATTCTTCGACGCCAAGCTTGGTGACGATGATCTCTGTTACCTTTTGTGCCACTGCTGACATAGTAAACCCTTGTTGAAAATGAGGTTGAACAATCGTGCAAATGTACGGCGATGCCGTACGCAATTACATGGCTAGTCCGCCACAAACATTCAATACCTGACCTGTCACGTAGGCCGATTCTTCGGCCAGGAAAAACGAGACGACAGCGGCGATCTCTTCCGGAGCGGCACCCCGTTTGAGCGGAATATTGCCGAAGAATGCTTCCTTCTGCTCATCCGTAAGCTTTGCCGTCATATCGGTTTCTACGTATCCAGGAGCGACGCAATTTACGGAAATGTTACGACTGGCCAGTTCGCGTGCCAGTGACTTGGTGAGTCCCACAAGGCCTGCTTTAGCACTACTGTAGTTGACCTGGCCAGCATTGCCCTGCAGGCCGACGATACTCCCGATATTGACGATGCGTCCCTTACGCTGGGACATCATCGGGCGAGCAGCTGCGCGACAGGCATAGAAAACACCCGAAAGATTGGTTTCAAGCACATCATTCCAGTCCTTTGTGCTCATGCGCATGATCAATCCGTCTCGTGTGATCCCAGCGTTGTTGACCAGACCGTCGAGACGACCACCCTGACTGACAACGCCCTCGATGAAGTCCTTGACGCTCTGCTCGTCGGCCACATTGGTCTGGACAAAGGTCACCTTACCCCCTGCCGCTTCGATGTCGGCGGCGACAGCAGCCGAACGCTCAGGGTTGGAGTTGAAGGTGGCAAACACATATGCGCCTTCGGCGCAAAGCCGGCGTACGATGGCCTCACCGATGCCACGTGAACCGCCCGTTATGGCAAAAACTTTTCCGGTATGATCAAAGGTCTTCATGAATACTCCTTCGGGTTTTCGCGTGAGGATGCCTACGAGGAATGCCGCGCAAGGTCAGCCGCCGTATCGATGCCATCGATCGTGGCCTCAGCAAGAGTGCGCTTGACAAGGCCCTGTAGGACCTTGCCGGGTCCGATCTCGCAGAACGAGCTGATTCCATCGCTCCACATGGCGTTCATGGTAGCTGTCCATAGAACGGGTGATGTCAGCTGACGGATCGCCGAATCTCTGAGCTCGTCGGCATTACCAACAGGTAGCCCGGAGACGTTAACGTAGACTGGAACGCGTGGCTGCTCAAACGAAGTGGTGCGGATCATTTCCGCCAGGCCCTGCTCGGCTTCAGCCATAAGGGGCGAGTGGAACGCCCCGCTCACCTGGAGCTCCTTGACCATCTTAGCGCCACGCTCTTTGAAGAGCGGCATGCAGGCTCGCACGTATTCGGCAGTGCCACTGACAACCACCTGTCCGGGCGAGTTGAAGTTTGCAGGAACCATAACGTTTCCGTCCTTGCCGTCAAGCTCACGACATATCATATGAACGGCTTCATCATCGAGTCCAACAACAGCAGCCATGGTGCCGGAGGTCTTTTCTCCAGCCTCGAACATCAGCCGAGCACGCGTCTGCACGAGGCGAAGTGCATCGGCAAAATTCAGCACTCCGGCGGCATGCAGGGCAGAGTACTCGCCGAGGGAGTGTCCGGCCACGGCCGTGATGTGGCTCATATCCGTCAATGCGATCAGCATTGCCTCGTGAACGAACAGGGCCGGCTGGGTGTACTTGGTCTTGCGGAGCTCTTCTTCGGGACCCGAGGTCATGATCGACAGAAGATCGTAACCCAGAATGTCGTTGGCCTGCTGGGCCAGCTGGCGGGCCGTGTCGTAGGTATCAATGAGATCTTTGGTCATGCCCACGTATTGTGAGCCCTGACCCGAAAACAACGCTGCTGTACTCATGCTGGTGGAGTATAGTCGTCCATGGACCAGCGAACCAGCACCGAGCCCCAGGTGTACCCCGCCCCAAAGGACGACAATACCAGGTAATCTCCGCGCTTGATTTGCCTGTTCGTGTAGAGTTCCGACAGACAGATCGGGATCGTGCCTGCGGTGGTGTTTCCAAAGCGATCTATGTTGATCATCACTTTGTCCTTGCTCAGCCCCATGCGATCGGCCGTGGCATCGATGATGCGCAGATTGGCCTGATGCGGCACCAGCCAGGCCACGTCGTCAGCCGTCAGGTGATTACGTTCCATAATCTCGTAGGACACGTCGGCCATGCCCTTGACAGCGCTCTTGAAGACCGCCTGACCTTCCTGATAGACGTAGTGTTCGCGGTTGGTGACGGTTTCGATCGTCGGTGGACGCAGTGACCCCCCTGCCTTCTGATGCAGGTGAACCTCACCGGCACCGTCCATGCGTAAAATGTGATCGACGACTCCGTATTCGTCCGACTCCGACGGCTCGAGCAATACGGCCCCTCCACCGTCGCCAAAGAGCACGCACGTTGTTCGATCATCGAAGTTCAGGATGGCACTCATCTTGTCACCACCGAGCACGAGCATCTTCTTTGCAGCTCCGGCTTCGACCATCTTGGCACCTGTCACCAGTGCGTAAAGAAAGCCACTGCACGCGCCGGCAAGGTCAAACCCCCAAGCATTTTTTGCCCCTAGCTTGTGCTGGAGAATGGCGGCGCTTGATGGGAACACCCGATCGGGCGTGACCGTGGCGATGATGATACAGTCGATCTCTTCGGCGGTGATCCCGCGCTGCCGCAACACCTGCTGCGCAGCCGGAAGCAGGATGTCCGTAAGGCCCCCTTCAAAGGCAAAATGGCGTTCCCGAATGCCTGTGCGTGTCTGGATCCACTCATCGGTGGTATCGATGCGCTTTGCAAACCAGTTGTTATCGTACACATCTGGTGGAACGTTGTGTGCGATCGCCGTTATGATGGCCTTCATTGCTGAGCCTTGGATTGGGCTGCTTCTTCAAGCGCCCTCTGGATGGTGCCGTTGACGTCCTTGCGAACGACCTCAACAGCCCGCAGGATCATGTTGCTCAGGGCAAGGGGCGAACCGCTGCCGTGCCCGATGATCACCACACCGTTGATTCCCAGTAGCGGAACTCCGCCATACTCCTGGTAGTCTAGACCACTTAGTACTTTGCGCAACACTGGACGGAAGGCGGCGATGGTGAGTTTCTGAAGAACGCCTCTGTTGGCATACGCTTTGAAGCGTTCCTTGAGAAACGTGAGAATACTCTCGGCAAACTTCAGGACGATGTTGCCCTCAAAGCCATCGCAGACAACAATATCAACGGTGCCCTTGAGAATATCACGTCCTTCAACATTACCGAAGAAATTCACTGTGCTATTGGACAGCAATTCGTGAGTTTCGCGGGCGACTTCGGTGCCCTTGCTCTTCTCTTCTCCAACGTTGAGCAGGCCAACCGTTGGACGTTCGATGCCCAACATCAGATGCGAGAACACACTTCCCATGACGGCAAAGTCGTGCAGAAAACGGGGCTTGCTATCCACATTTGCGCCGATATCAACAACGAGTGTCGGCTTATTGGTGAGCGTCGGAAAGAATGTGCCAATTGTTGGTCTGCTCACGCCCGGGATACGTCCACAGAGCATCGTGGCCGTTGCCATTACTCCGCCCGTGTTGCCCGCCGAGACAAAACCATCAGCGTCTCCGCGGCGCACCATATCGAGCCCCATGTACAGGGAGCTTTCTTTGCGCCCCTTAACAATCGACGAAGGCTCGTCGGACATCGTTACAACGTCCGGAGCGTGCAGGATTGTAAGTCGCTTCTCTGACGCGGCCTGAGGATGCTTGGCCAACTCCTGGCGTAAAACCTCTTCCTTGCCAACGAGGACGATCTCGACATCGCTGCCGAGCTTGGAAAGGGCGATCAGCGCTCCCCCAACTTCACTGGCAGGCGCAAAATCGCCTCCCATGGCGTCAACAACGACGCGCAGTGGGCGCGATGAGGGGGCGTGCGAGCGGTCCGCGTTTTCGCTCACCGTTGCTGCCGTTGGAAGCACGTCAGTACGATCAATCGACGTTGATGATCTTCCGGCCGTTGTAGTATCCGCACGAGTGACAGACGATGTGCGGCTGCTTGGCCGCGCTGCAGTTCGGGCACGACATTACGGTAGGTGCCGATGCCTTGTAGTGCGTACGGCGCTTTGCGCTGCGCGACTTCGAGTGACGGCGCTTTGGATTTGGCATGAGTGTGTTCCTCTGTTTACTTGCGTTTTAACTTTTCGAGAGCCGCCCAGCGATCATCTACCGGGCCCGCATCATCCGTTGATGGATTGAGCGTCGGATAGATCTCTTCGAGTGGCACGTTTCTGTAAGCCGGTGCGATATGCTGCATTGGGATGGCCAGCGTTAGCACCTGCCGTACGTCTTCCGTGATGTCAATCGTTCTGTCGTCTTCGCCGATACCGCGTTCCTGCTCGTCATCAAGGTCAAACTTCCCTAATGCCTGACGGGCAGCCAGCGCCGCATCGATCACAAACTCGAGGTGGAGTTCGGCCGAAACCGTTTCCCTGTATTCCTCAAGCGACCTGTCACAAACAAA
Source organism: Patescibacteria group bacterium (assembly GCA_044376225.1). GTDB lineage: Bacteria > Bacteroidota > Ignavibacteria > Kapaibacteriales > Kapaibacteriaceae > UBA10438. Next base: position 12,146 of record JBILLF010000050.1, read on the forward strand.
AAGCCCGTCCGCATTGGCAGTGGCCTCTACCACATATCGACGGCCTGACTTGATAATCCTGCCTTCGACAGACACCTCTGCCTGAAACTCCATAGGGAGCCCCGGAACTTCAGCTGCCGGGGTTGTGATTGCAAAGGGGCGAACCCCATCGCGCATCCCTACGATTTCAAGCAAGACCATGACGTGTGCGCAGTCTTCGGTTGTGACAAGACTGCGAAAATACAGCAATCGCGGCCTCTTTCCCAAGTCCTGAGGCCGATTCTGCTGATCGATTAGTTGCTCAAACTCTGCAGGTTCTTCTTCGCAGAGGCATTGTTCGGATCGATCTTGAGGACTTCTTGGTAGGCAGCGCGAGACTTGTCTTTATCGCCCATCCCCTGATGACCAATTCCGAGGTAGAGCCAGGAGATAATGGACTTCGGATCGATGGTCGTTGCAAGGGCTGATCGCTCAACGATGGACTGCCACTTCTTGTCCTTGATGTCGAGCCCGTTCAGACTGGCCACGGCGGCAATGGCATAGCGCTTTTCGTCCGCGGATGTTGTCGTCGCCGCATTGGCGATGACCTGGTCCAGCATGGTGCGCCCCTTGTCGATATCTCCTCGAAGCAGATACGTATCACCAAGCCGTTGAATGCCCCACATCATCTTCGGATTGATGGACAGGGCCCGTTCGTAACTGGCAATGGCGCTATCGACGAGGCTGTCGGCATAAAAGTTATTCCCGATCAGCACATGAATCTTAGCGTCACCACTGTCGGTGCAATTGGCCAGACGTCCACGGTAAATCTCGTTGGACGCAGCATACCGTTTCTTGCTCTGGAGCAGAAATGCAAAGCGCTCCATGAGTTTGCACTGTTTGGGCTCAACCTTTGCGGCCTTGAACATCACATCGATGGACTTCGCTGTATCACCGGCATTGATGAGCGCCGTTCCATACTTCCAATAGTCCATTCCTTCCCAGAGCGAATCAACCGCCGACGCTGATGCATACGAGCTGACGCATTCGGACCATTTCTTCGCCTGAAAGGTGCAACGGGCGAGCATGATCGACACCTTGGGCTTGAGAGAGTCAATGCGGGAAGCAGCGTCTTCAAGGTGCTTACGGGCATCGTCGCACATGCCCTGCTTATAGAGCGACTCGCCAAGATACCATGAGGCCATGATCTCACCCGTACCTAGGGGACGCAGCTCACGGTAGGTCTTCAGAGCGTCCGATGCGTTTGGATAACGCTTTGCGAGGTAGTAGATCTTGCCCTGCTCGTACCATGCACGGGCATTCTTGGGGTCCTGCTTCGAGACAATAGCCCATTCACTCAGGCACTTGTTGAAGTACTCATTGGCCAAGGCATCGTCAGACTCACGATTCCCCATCCGCCAATAGCAAATGGCAAGGTTGAAGTGCGCCTGTACGAGATTTGCGTTAATGGCGATGGCGTCATTGTAGTTCTGAACTGCCAGGTCGAACACCGGAAGGGGCTTCCAGCTGAAGTACAGGTTGCCGAGGGCAAGGTAGGCATCAGCTTCTTTGGGATACTTTTGCCGCGCAGTTGTTGCCACCAGCTCGGCCGAGCTGGTCGAATCAGCCGCAACGAGGGCGTTGACGTGTGCCAGCGCGAGCTCAACATTATCGTTGTTCCGCCGGAACTTCTTAAGCATCACGCAGGCCTCGGCCGACAGATTCGATTCAATCAGAGTCCGGCTCAATAGCAGAGCTGAGGACGCTTCTTCATCGTCGTCTTCGAAGACACGGCGGGCGTAAGAAAGGGCTGTGTCCTTGATCTCCATCTCGAGATAGATCTCGGCTGCCAAACGCAGGCGGTCAATGTTCTGCGGCTCTTCGGCAACGGCCGCGCGGATATGCCCGAGAGCCTGGAGAAACTCACCCGCAGCTGCGGCCTTCTTGGCGTTTTCGTATTCATCGGCAGTGACCGTTTGCGGCTGACCCATCAGCAGCGACGTAAGCACAACGATCAGTATTCCGGTGCGTTTCATAGCTCCTCTATTCCTCTGGAAGATAAAGCGTGATCTTGGCATGAGCGGGCTCGATTCCCGCATTGAACAGACTGTACTGGGCCTTGTTGCTTCGAGTGGCAAACTGCATGAACCCGAAGGCAACGTCGTGCTGACTTGGCTTCGAGGTCACGTAGGCAAAAATCGGCACTGGGAACGGATACTTCCCCATCATCAGGTATGCCGAGTGAACAGGCTTGGGCCACTCGTGGGTTCCGTCGGCAGCCGTATAACTCAGACGAAGGGCCTTTATCACAGTGTCGCGGCGGATCTGCGACAGGTATCCCACCCCGATAAGCGTGGGGTTCTTCACGACCTCTTGCACAACGTCGGCATGCGTGGCTGCGGTTGCTAGCACCGACGTTGCGGGCTGGCGTCCACGAAGAACTACGTTGGTGATGTTCCCATAAACGGACCCTGCGGAGCCCCCTGACACGACGAATCTAGGGGTCTTCCTGAGCTTCGGGTAGCTGGCTGCAGGCCCGCTTGCACCAGAGAGCCACTGGCGAATGTGCTCGGCATTCATGGTGTCGTAAGGAAAGGACCTGTCCACAAAGAATACGAGGGCGTCCCTTGCGACAAGTACACGAGCGACCGTATCAAGCTCAGCAGCCGTAATGAGGGAATCCTCTTCGTGCGTGTAATCACGCGCCACAATGGCCACCCTCTCCGATCGACTGATCATCTTGTGGATGATCCCCGCGGCGGACATGGTTTGTACCCTAACAGTTGCCTTGGGGTTTTCAAGGGAATGGTAGATCAGGATCGAGTCCATTAGGGGACGAATCTCTTCGTCAACCCAAAGCGTTAGGTCCCCGGATACAGCAGTCTCGGTGGCTAGCCGATCGGCCCCATCTCCATCTGTGCAGGAGATGAGCAATACCGCCGCTGTGAGCGTAAGCAGGTAGCTCAAGCAAATGATGTTAGTCGTCTTCTTCATGATCGTCACGCCCAGAAGCCGAAAGATACTGTGCCATGCGGTAGGCACCGAACAAGGTGACGATGATGCCGAATGTTTCATTCAGTGGGGAGTCAGCGGGAAAGGGCGACAAAAGCCCCGCGAACATAAGAACGCCGACCGCGGCCACCGCACCGCGGCTGAGGATGTTGAGCAAATGTAACACGGTCACCTGTCAACGAATACGTGTGCCCGCGCAGACATCCTGGGGTGCTTTAGCGGAGTCGGAACCTGATCGGAATTCGAACCCAGAGCCGCACTGGTTGACCGTTTTGCTTTGCCGGAGTGAACGTTGTCTCACGAACCGCCCTGATAGCAGATTCATTGAGCATCTCGTTGTCCGATTCAATCACCTGGATCTTCTCGATTGCACCGGATTTACTGATCAGTGCCCCTACAAGAACCTGGCCTTCAATGCCGTTACGGCGAGCCATGTCG
>JBILLF010000015.1:0-45866 GCA_044376225.1 Patescibacteria group bacterium
ACTCTTTCGAAACAACCGTCATGCTTTGTTCGGCAGCTCGAGGACTCGGCCATCTACAGCGGCTGGAGTGGTGTTGTGCGTCGTCACCGCGGAGAAGCCGTTGATACCATGCCTCTGCCACTCGGTGCGCAAACCGATCCGGAGGTGTTCCCTTCGGATGTTGTTGTAGCCGATGACGGATCGATCCTTGTCTCTATGCTTGGCACGGACACCACATCGACGTCCATCGAAGACGCGCAGCCGCATCGGCGGGGAGGGATTCTGCGATCAACAGATAATGGAGCCACATTCAGCCCCGTGCAGCTTCCACTGCCGTACAATCCGTATGTAATGTCCATGCACCGAACGCCTGATGGAGTCCTGCTTGCTGTTGCCTATCGCGTCATTGAGGACTCATCAAATGTCGCCCCGTTTGAACAATCAACCTATCGCGTCAGCGGTGGCGCTATTGTGCGCTCGACCAACCAGGGGCTTAGCTGGTCGGTAGCGTTTGAAATACCTTACCAAGGGTCGTATCGATTGTTATCCGGCCGTTTCATCACCTTCGGTAACGGTGGACAGCTCTATGTTCCATGGTTCCGTGGCGTTCTTGTTGGGAGCGCCGATGGTAGCACCTGGCAGGACGCCCCGGATCTTCCGTTTTCAATCGAGCCCAATAGTCTCTTTAACCGTGGCGATAGGATCATGATCTCAGCGACCACCGGCGTGTTCTCATGGAACCCCATCACAACGAGTGCCCGGGATGACTCAACGCCGCGCCACAACGATACAATGCTGTTACACATCAATGCAGAGTCAGCCCGCGATCTGATTATTCGGGGAATCTATCCGACAGATGTCCTCGGTCGCACTGTTCGTGTCAACTCCACTGATCAACTTGCCCCGGGCATGTACTTCTGGGTCGATGAAGGACGCACGATGAGATATTTAGTGACGAATGACAAGTGACGAGTGACAAGTGACGAGTGACAAGTGACGAGTGACAAGTGACGAGTGACAAGTGACGAGTGACAAGTGACGAGTTGCATTAGGCGCCGTCTCGCACCGCAGGTCCCGCACGGCGCTGCCGTCTCGCACCGCAGGTCCCGCACGGCGCAGCCGTCTCGCACCGCAGGTCCCGCACGGCGCAGCCGTCTCGCACCGAAGGTCTAACACGGCGCAGCCGTCCCTCACGGCGCAGCCGTCCCTCACGGCGCAGCCGTCTCGCACCGCAGGTCCCTCACGTGTCGTCATCCACCTCCGCATCGGGGATGTGGTTGAAGGCGATGCGCATCGGTGCGCTGGAGAGGGCGTTCCAGGCGGTGCCGACGTAGAGCGTGTTCTTGCCATACTTCTTGTTGATGGCATCGATCGAGTTATTGAGAGCAGAGCGCGCCGGACCGACGTTTTCGAACATCGGCAGGGGAGTTGATTCAAGGGGGCTTACCTTGTTCAGGGCGATCGTGACCTTGAACGGCGTTCCATGCTCGGGCATGGTCTCGAGCATACTGCTCATGATCGTTGTCAGCTGCAGCACATCCTGCGTGGGTGTGATCTCCCGTGCCTGCTTCCACTTGGTTCCATCAACATGGCGTACGCTGACGGTGACCTCAGCCGTATGGAGCTCGTACTGTCGAAGGCGCATGGCGGCCTTTTGCAGAAGCCGGTGCACGACGGCCTTCGCCCCCTGAACAGAGCGATGTTCGGGCTCGAGGACGTGGGAGTGTCCGACCGTGGACTTGTGGGTTTCAGCCATCGGTACGTCCTGACCTCGCAGGCGGGCCCACATGCGTTCGCCCTCGATGCCGCCCCACACTTCGCGCAGCTGGTGCTTTGGTGCTGTGCAGAGCATCTCCACCGTGAAGATGCCATGCTTGCGCAGCCGGGCATGCATCTGCTTGCCGATGCCACAAAGATCACGCAGCTCAAGTGAGTAAAGCACATCGGGGAGCTCTTCCTCTTCGATGACGACCAAGCCATCCGGCTTCTGCATGTCCGACGCGGTCTTTGCCAGATAGTCGTTGGGGCCGATGCCCACGCTGCAGGTCATTGTATCACCCACATTGGCTTTGATCGCTGCCTTTACCGCATGAGCGATCTCGATGGCCTTCTCACGCTGCCGGTCAGAGCCCGTAAGCTCGCAAGCCATCTCGTCGATCGAGTTCACACTTTTGACGTGGATCGTCTTCTCAACAGCTTCGACCACGCGGTGATGATATTCTACGTACAGAGAGTGCCGGGCCTGCACCAGCACCAACTCCGGACATTTCTGTTTGGCCTCGGCGATGATCGTGCCCGTCTTCACGCCATACTTCTTCGCCTCATATGAAGCTGCGATCGCACACGTCGAATCGGCCATCACCGGAACGACCGCCACCGGACGTCCACGCAGCTCCGGCTGCTCCTGTTGTTCAACAGAAGCGAAGTAGGAGTTGAGATCGACGTAGAGGGAGCGGAGCAAGACGGGTTATGGGTTTTGGGTTTTGGGTTTTAGGTTTTGGGTTGTGGGTCAGGCCGCACTTTGCAGCCGCTGACGTGCCTCGTAAAGGTCCCAGGCAACTTGGAGGTTCATCCAGAACTCTGGCGTGGTGCCAAGTTCCTGTGACAGGAGGATTGCCGTCTCTGCGCTGATACCGCGCTTGCCCCGAATGATGGTATTGATCCGCTGAATTGGGATTGTGAGTCGCTCCGCAAGTTCAACCTGCGTCATGTTCATCGGCTCGAGGATCTCGGTGAGGAGGACCTCGCCGGGGTGCACGGGTCGTCGGTTTTTCGGTGTCATTGTTCTGTCTTCCAAGCTGTCACATCAGTGGTAGTCTGTGATCGTAACGTCGTACGCATTGCCCTCGACCCATCGGAAAACAAGCCGATACTGGTCATTGATCCGAATGGAGTGATGTCCTTCATAGTCTCCGACGAGCTTTTCGAGCCGATTACCCGGAGGAATGCGCAGGTCGACGAGAGCATGGGCTGCGTTGAGCATATCCAGCTTTCTGTGCGCAACAGCCCAAACAGATTCCGGGATCGATCGGGCTTGCTTGGTCGAAAATCCGTCGTAGATATCCTCTGTGGCTTTTGATCCAAAGGTGACGATCATTGAGACAATTTAACGCTTTAACGGATAGTGTGCAAAATGTTGCTGCACGTGTATTCCCTTCAAGTTAGAGTTCCATGCGTCGAAGAAACACGCGGGCCCATCATCCCGACGTGGCCCGTCATCCCCACGTTCTCTGGGATGAGGTGCCGCTGTAATTTTGCCCCTTCATGCCCAGTCCCATCACGTACACCTTCGCTTCGGAGCTCTGGCTATCGCCTGGTAAAGGCGGCTGGTGGTTTGTTTCACTGCCGGTTGGGATGTCCGAAGAGATCCGCTCGACCATGCAGCGTCTCGAAGGGGGCTGGGGCAGACTTCATGTCTCTGCGCAAGTGGGCGACACTACGTGGCGTACGGCCATCTGGTACGATACGAAACGTAGGACGTATCTGCTGCCGATAAAGGCCGATATACGTAGGCAGGAAGGTCTTGGAAGCGGGCAGCTTGTTTATGTAAAACTCTGGATCTGATCTCATGCATCAATCTGCACTTGATAAGCTTGTTGACAATCGCAAGGTTCATGGAGTGTCGGTGGCAGTATGCCGACTGACGACTTCCAACGGTAGCGCGGCCGAACCGTGGATCGGTGCCGCGGGGAATCTGACGTCGACAACGCCGTTCTTCATTGCCAGCACGACGAAGCTCATGATAACGGGCTTGTTGCGACAGCTACGACGCGAGGGACGCCTCGGATTCGACGATCCGATCGGTAAGTATCTTGGCGCTGAACTGTTACGAGATCTGTTGATCATTGACGGGGTGCAACAAGCCCCTTCGCTGACGATCCGGCAGCTGATGTCGCACACGAGCGGACTTCCGGATTACTTCCAGCGGAAGGTTGCCGGCAAGAGTCTGCAGGATGAGTTGTTTGCCGGCAGCGATAGGTCGTGGACGCTGGAGGATGTTCTCGAGCGCTCGCGAGGAATGCGTCCGGCATTCCGGCCCGGGCAGGCGGGTCGGGCCGAATACTCTGATACCAACTACCAGCTTCTCGGACGCATCGTTGAAGTCATGGAAGGGGCACCCATTGCTGAGGTGCTGCAGCGTCGGCTGTTCGAGCCACTCGGCATGACGTCGACATACATGTACACCGACCCGTCCGATGCGCGCCCCATGACGCTGTATTACAAGCAGTCGCCTCTTCGCATCCCCAAAGCAATGACGTCGTTTGGTCCGGACGGCGGCGTTGTATCGACGTCTTCGGACATGATGATTTTCCTACGCGCCTTCTTCGGCGACGCACTCGCCCCCTCCGAAGACCTTGACGAGCTAACGAGTCATTGGAACAGGATCTGGTTTCCATTCACCTACGGCACTGGCATCATGCGTTTTCGTCTGCCACGGATCTTCTCGCCATTCCAAGCACAGCCCGAACTGATTGGTCACTCGGGCCTCTCGGGGGCCTTCGCTTTCTATGCACCGGCAAAGAGAACATTCATCACGGGCACCGTCAACCAGCTGGCCTATCCCGACACGTCGTTTCGTCTGATGCTGAAGCTGACAAGTGACGAGTGACGAGTGACAAGTGACAAGTGACAAGTGACAAGTGACAAGTGACGAGTGACAAGTGACGAGTGACGAGTGACGAGTGACAAGTGACAAGTGACAAGTGACACAGGACTTTGTGGTACGGCATCATTCACCGCTACTGATGTCCATGCTCGCCCCCTGCCAGTGGGAGATACACTAGGGCGACATCGACAACTCCATGCTATCACGCAGCGCTCACGTGCTCACTCTCATGTAAACGTTGCGAAGCACGCTCGGTACGGTTTGTCAGAGATTAGTTGGTGGTGTTAGTTTGATTTATCAAAACCGTCAAGGGAACAGCGCATGAAGAAATCTGCACTCGTGATCATCGCCTGCGTCGTTATCAACATGGTGCTGGGAATGGCCTGGTACGGAGCATTCTCGCAGCCATGGATGGAGGCGAATCTTCTAACGATGGAGAAGATTCAAGCAGCAGGTAATGCAACGCCGGGGTACACACTTAGTATGGCTGTTGCGGCGGTAAGCGCTGTGATCCTCACGCTCATCCTAAAGCGCATGCGAATTGGCAACTGGCAGGAAGGTCTTTATACCGGAGCAGGTATTGGACTCATTGCATTGCTCGGTACGATCGTTGGTAACTGGTATGCCATGCGACCGTTCGTTGTGTCGCTCGTCGATGGTGGCTTTGCCTTTCTGCAGTATTCGGCATTCTGCGCGATCATTGGCGCGGTACATGCCACGCCGAAACAGGCCTGATACACGTCAGATAGGTGGAGTAGACATAACTTTGCCCATGCTCTCCGAGGAACAACAACAGCAGGATCGCGCGATCATTCGTGCGGTGTACGAGCGGTTCCTGCCGCTCAGTGAAGAGACGCTGTCGACGATCTTCGCCCACATGCGATATGTCGAAGTCCCCAAGGGGCAGGCATGGATGACGCAAGGTGGTCCTAACGATCAGATTGGATTGCTCGTCAGCGGCCTAATGCGGTCCGTGCAGGTTGTCAATGGTGAGGAGCACACGGTGTTCTTTTTCGATGCTCCCGACTTTGCCACAGAGTACGTGGGCTTTTTACGTCAGACTCCTGCTCGCAGCAGCATCATTGCGCTGGAAGACTGCAGGATCTACACATGGACACATGAAGCATTGCAGTTCATGTATGCCAGCTCGCCTGCGGGTGAGCGGCTTGGTCGTCTCATTGCAGAGGCCATTTTCGGAATGGCCATGAGTGATGTCGAATCCTTTCGTTTCGATTCGGCGACTCAGCGGTATGAAAATCTCTTGGCAGTTTCTCCCGACCTAGCGCAGCGCGTGCCACAGTACATGATCGCCTCGTACCTCGGCGTTACGCCCGAGTCGTTGTCCCGTATCCGTGCCAAGCGCACACGGGGGGGCAGCTAAACTGCTGTAGATATGCTTTCGGCCGCTCACCCTATGGAGATGGGAATGATCTGAGTGATAGTGTCTGTAACCGTTCTCCGGCTGGTGGTATAAAGGGGCAAGTACGCAACCCCATCGATAGGTGAACGAATGACGCATGTGTTACGCACGCTGACAGTCCTAATCGCCATTTGCTCGAAGTTGGCCGTAGCCCAGACGAATGTGCGGGCATGGAACGCCGATGGCCAGGTCTTTGTGATCTGGCAGACAAGCGCGCAGTCCACACTGTCCTACAGCGTGCATGCCAGCGGAACACAAGTTGTTACGAACACGAAGGACGCAAAGCTGCTTGGAACGGTGTTCCAGCCGGAGTGGAGTGGCAAGCGTCTGACGCTCGCTCAGGACGGAGCAACATGGCGCATACCTGATGGCAAGGGCGGCACGTATCAGCTTACGGCCGGTGAGGGGCTGTTTGTGTTCACTCCGCACGAGAGGGATGCCGGCCTAACGCATTTCTACGTGACCCGTAATGATGATGTAACTCTGGGCACCGTAAATCGCACTCCGCAACCTGTTGCCGTGGTGTATGATCCGACGAACGTGCCTGTGCGTTGCCATCGTCAGCTCCAAGGAACAACCGCCCAGGGATTTCCCTACGAGGTCTATGCAATGTGGGTGGACGGTAGGGATGACCCTGATGATGCACGACCCGATATCCCGGTGATGGCCAATGCAGCGAAGAATGGTGCGCCGCATGTCTTTGCCGTATTCGCTCCGCAAAATGGACTGCCCACGCAGAACCCATATCCGGCGGTGGTTTGTCTTCATGGTGGCGGACAGCAGGGTAGCTTCTGGGCGTACGCGCCCAATTCCGGCCACTATCGCAACACGGGCAACGTTCCAACGGATGGCATTACGATCGCGTTTGACGATCGCATTTTTCTCGCCAGTAACGGACAGCTAAACGAAGATCGCCCGTCGAACTGGTTCGGCTGGCATACGAAGATGAGCGCTACGGTTGCCGCAAACGCTCCGAGTACTGCTCTTGTTGTTCCGTACACGTTGCGCAGGCTGATGTGGACGATCGACTGGCTGATCAAATCATCGACGTACTCCATTGACTCAGCTCGCATCGCGGTGATGGGCAATTCTATGGGCGGCACCGGCACACTGCTGCTTACACGCTGGAAGCCGGAACGTTTCTCTGCTGCGACGGCGATGGTGCCGCCGCACTACACGCCTGAAACGGGCAGTCGGCTTTTCGGTACTACTGCTCTGAATCTTCAAACAACAGAGAAGGGGCAGGATGGGAAGCCCCTTCGCGTGAATGATTTCTTTGATCCGACTGTGCGCCTCTCTGCGTCAAGCCGTGACTATTGTCACACGCGCATTTATCGTGGCCGGTGCGATGATGCTGCCGAATGGGGCCAGCAGCATATCGGTCTGTACAATGCCCTCAATGCAAGTGGACTCGGAATTCACTTGTATTGGGACAATCGCGACCACACAGCATCAGACTGGACAACGGATGACCCGAAGACACCGTGCCCGGACATCGGTCAGTGGGTTAGTCCGGTGCGGACCGAGCGCTGCGCCGCATCGTACCAGTCGAGACTTCGCAGTTCACAGTCCTATCCCGGATTCTTCAATGATGATCAGAACATCGCGCTTGCCGGAGTGCAGCCACGAATTGGCAATGGTGATGTATCGGATGGCGATGCGTGGGGAACATGGAGCGGTTACTACGAGTGGGACGTCTCCACGATCGTCGATTCGACATCCAGGTGGGAGTGCACGATCTACCTTGTTGGCACATCCAAGACCTCCGTTGACAACTATCCTGGTGACTCGGCAACATGCAGCGTGTCGATCCGCAAGGCGCAACGATTCCGTCCGGATAATGGCATATCGCTACAATGGAAGCTGATCGATCTGGCAACGGGTCAGGCTCTTCAGACGGGCTCGACGCTTCCCGATCCTGCCGGCGTGGTGATCGTGAACGGTCTACGAGTGCACAAGGATCCACGCCGCACACGTCTGATCGTTGAGTCGGGTTCGACTACCGAACCAACCGTTTTTATCACCTCAACAGCGCCCCTGACCGGCAGGAATGGTACTCCATACACCTACAGTGTGAAAGCGCAGAACAACGTCGGGGAGAAGATCACCTACGCACTGACCGCATCGCCGGCCGGTATGACCATTGACACCACGACGGGTCTGATTGCGTGGTCTGCGCCAACGGAAGGGTCGCATCAGGTATCGGTGCGCGCATCGATTACCTCGGGCGGCAAAACCTACTCGGCAACACAGTCTTTTACATTGGTGGTTACCCGAAGTACACCGCCCCTTACCATCATCTTCACATCCAATCCGCCGCTCACAGGTATCGAGGGCAAGCCGTATACGTATGCCGTCAAGGCAACGGCGTCCGATACCACCAAGACAGTTCTGTTCCGTCTTGCCGCGAATGCTCCGTCGGGCATGACACTTGTCACGGGTACCAACGTAATCACCTGGCCAAGCCCAGTGCGAGGTTCGTACCCGATCACTATCATCGCACGGGTGCAGGGCGACACGCTCCTCGAGCGACAGACCTATACTCTTGTTATCAGTCCCGATACCACGACGTCCGTGAATGACGACGAGCTCGGACATTCTCTTCGCGCGTATCCGAACCCGGCATCAGACCGGATCACCATAGAGTCCGCATCGCCCCTTCGCAACGATGCCATAGCGGAGATCTTGGATGCAAGGGGCCAAGTAGTGCGGCGAATGACGTTCCAGCGTGGAGAGTCTCGCATCGCTATGGACGTGCAGGACATTCCATCAGGGTCATATGCCGTGCGTGTTACGATCGGTGACACTATTGTTTCCCTTCCTGCTGTATTGACAAGATGATGAAACGATCCCACTACCTGATGAATCTCAGCGCATTCAATTCCGGATGTGAACCCATGCCTATTCGCCGCCGATTCTCGCACATGATCTTCGTTCTGGCCTGCATCATGTGCTGTTCCAGCAGGCACCTTCAGGCACAGTGGATCGAGACAACGATCGCCATGCCGAAGCCGGCGTCAGCACGTGACCTGATCTACAATCCCGTGAACAACAAGATCTATACGGCGAATACCAACGACCAGGGCATGCCGGAAGAACACAGTGCAACGATCATCGATGGAGCGACGAACACCATCATCAAGACGATTCCCATGGCGAAGGGCTCCCGTGAGGTGGAGGTCAATACCGTTAGCAACAAGGTGTATGTGGCCAACTACTTTGCCGATAGCATAACGGTGATCGATGGGGCGACGGACAACGTCATAGCCGTGATGGCCGCCGGCGATGGTCCGAGGGCATTCGCCTTTTCAACCAAACGGAACAAGATGTACTGCGCCAATGAGATGTCGGGCACGGTGACGGTCATTGATGGTGTGACGAACAAAGTTGTAGCCACCATCAAGGTAGGCACGACGCCACGCGTTCTCTGTTACAATCCGAAGGACGACAAGGTCTATTGTCCGAATGCCGGCAGTAGGAACCTGTCAGTCATCGACTGCGCAACGGACCTGGTAGTCGAAACAGTGTCAACGGGCACCACCCCTCGTGGCGTGGATTACAATGAAGCAAGTAACACGGTGTACTGCTCGAACTACAGCTCGGATAACATCACGGTGATCGACGGCGTGACGAACAAGGTGGTGACCACGATCACGGTAGGTGACGGCCCAACGGCCATGTTTTTCTGCCCGGAGGGCAACAAGATATACTGCACCAACGTTGGTGCTCCGGGACCGAATACACCGAAGGAATGCTCGGTGACGGTCATTGATGCGGTTGCACACAAGGTGCTGAAAACGATCACAGCCGGAGACGAGCCGACGGCGTTTTCCTACAGTCCGCGTAACAAGAAGCTGTACTGGGTTGATGAATGGAGTCACCGCGTCTCAGTGGTTGACGTGATTAAGGACGAGGTGATCAAGACCATATCCCTTGGTACGGGTACCGTTCAGCCGGTTGACATGTGTTACAATCCTGTGAATGAGCGGATGTACACGGCCAACCGATTGACGTATAGTCTGAGCGTCATTGCGGACTCTTTGACATCGACAACAAATCCGACCATCCTGATCACATCAACTGCCGTCATCAAGGGCAAGGTCGGCATGCCATACTCGTATTCGGTTAGGGCACAGTCCAACGTCAGCGACCCCATCCGATACGCTCTTGTTTCGGCACCTGCAGGCATGAGGATTGATTCCATTTCAGGACTGATCACCTGGCCGCTCCCGACAGAAGGTTCGTTTTCGGTCAGTGTTCGTGCGTCGATGATCTCGGGCGGGAAGCCATACTCTGCCACGCAGAACTTTGCACTTGTGATCGAAAGCGCATCGGCTTTATCGGTGACGTTTACCTCGGCTCCGCTGGCAACAGGCACAGAGGACAAGGAATACACCTATGTGGCACGGGCAGTATCGTCGGATACCACGAGACCAGTTCGCTACACACTGACTTCTGCTCCAAGTGGAATGTCCATCGACTCCCTTACCGGACGCGTCACATGGTCCAAGCCTGTGAAGGGATCGTATGACGTGGTCATTCGAGCTGCCGTGGTATCGGCCGGAATGACCTACTCGACAACACAGTCCTATACATTGGTGGTTACCCGAAGTACACCGCCCCTTACCATCACCTTCACATCCAACCCACCGCTAACAGGCATCGAAGGCAAACCGTATTCCTATCAAGTGCGAGCTGTCGCGTCCGACAGTAGCAAGACCGTACTGTACCGTCTTGCAATGAACGTACCTGCAGGTATGACACTTGCCACGGGGACCGGTACGATCACCTGGCCAAGTCCGGTGCGCGGTACGTACCCGATAACCGTTATCGCTCGTGTTCAGGGCGACACGCTCCTCGAACGTCAGACGTATTCTCTTGTTATCAGTCCCGACACCACAACGTCGGTGAATGATGATGGTCAACTTTCAGCGTTTCGCCTCTATCCGAATCCAGCAACCGAGACATTTACCATCGACGTTCCATCGATGTTCACCACTGATGCTTTGATCGAGATTCTTGACGGAAGGGGGCAGGTGGAGCGGCGCATCGTTGTGCCAAGTGGAGGTATGCAACACGCCGTGAATGTCAGTATGCTACCGGCGGGCATCTATCATGTCCGGATCATCACGGGCGAGAACCAACATGTCGTCCAGATGATCATTCAGCGGTAGAGATGAACGATACATTGTAAACGCAAGGACTAACCATCATGACATATCAGTATATGCTTCATCATCGCCGCACGCGGGCGATCCTGCTTCTGATCACGGCTGCGCTCATTGGTACTGCGTCAATTCTGGCCCAGGCCCCTACGAAAGAACGCCTCGACGCAGCCGAAGGCTACAGCGTGAAGATGGGCGGACAGACGTTCATCGTGGTGCATGATGGCCAAGTCATCCGCGAGTCGTACACGAACGGCGGGTCTGCCGATCGGGTGCAGCTGCTGGCCAGTGCCACCAAGGGGCTTGTCGGGATGGCTGCTGCCATTGCTGCCGATGAAGGTATCATCGATCTCGACAAGCCGGTGGTAGAAGTGCTGACCGAGTGGAAGGATGATCCGCAGAAGTCTAAAGTCACCTACCGTCACTTGCTCACAATGTCGAGCGGATTTGAGGAGCTGAAGGACCAACTTGCTTGGACGGATTTCCTCAAGGCCAAAGTGATTTTTCCTGCGGGGTCGACGTTCATCTACGGTCCAGACCCGAACCTGTTTGGTCTGGCCTTCCAGCGCAAGCTGGGCGCAGAAAAGGTTGAAGACTACATGAAGCGCAAGCTCTTCGATCCGCTTGGGATGCGCGTTGAATGGCGCGGACGTTTTGCGGATGGTAATCCGCAGCTCAGCGGCGGTGCATACGTGCGGGCAAACGAATGGTATAAGTACGGTGAGTTCGTGCGGCGCACACTCGATGGAACATGGAACGGTCCACAGCTTCTCTCGAAGGCGTTGTTTGATGAAGTACTGAAGAGTTCCGAGCCATATGCTGCTTATGGTTTCTACTGGTGGCTCAAGCGTTCGGTGACAGATTCCGTCGCTGCGATCGTGGACAAGAACAACAGCAACCAGTTCACAATGCAGATCAAACCGATCATCGTCGATACGCTGATTCCCAATGACTTCGTGATGTGCCGGGGTGCCTATGGTCAGTGCCTCTACGTGATCCCATCGCGCAAGCTCGTCGTTGTCCGTAACGCCCCAGCAACGGCGCGGACACTCTTTCAGGACGATGAATTCCTTGATTCGCTGCTCCTCGGCTCTGCTCCGCCACCTGATGTGCCGACCATCACGATAACTTCATCAGCAATCACAACAGGTAAGGTGGGCACTCCATACACCTACAGCGTGAAAGCTCAGAACAACGTCGGGGAGAAGATCACCTACGCACTGGCCGCATCGCCGGCCGGTATGACCATTGACACCGCGACGGGTCTGATTGCGTGGTCTGCGCCAACGGAAGGGTCGCATCAGGTATCGGTGCGCGCATCGATTACCTCGAGCGGTAAACCAATCTCTGCCACACAGACCTATACACTGGTCATCGAGGGGACCAGACCGCCCCTTACCATCACGTTCACATCCAATCCACCGCTCACAGGAATCGAAGGCAAACCGTATTCCTATCAAGTACGAGCTGTCGCGTCCGACAGTAGCAAGACCGTTCTGTACCGTCTTGCGATGAACGTCCCTGCAGGTATGACACTTGCCACTGGCACCAACACGATCACCTGGCCAAGCCCGGTGCGCGGTACGTATCCGATAACCATCATCGCTCGTGTTCAGGGCGACACGCTCCTCGAACGTCAGACGTACACACTCGTGATCAGTCCCGACACCACAACATCGGTGAATGATGATGGTCAACTTTCAGCGTTTCGCCTCTATCCGAATCCAGCAACCGAGACGTTTACCATCGACGTTCCATCGATGTTCACCACTGATGCTTTGATCGAGATTCTTGACGGAAGGGGGCAGGTGGAGCGGCGCATCGTTGTGCCAAGTGGAGGTATGCAACACGCCGTGAATGTCAGTATGCTGCCGGCGGGCATCTATCATGTCCGGATGATTTCGGGCGAGAACCACCATGTCGTCCAGATGATCATTCAGCGGTAGAGATGAACGATACATTGCGGTTTCATATCCGATCACTGCCATCGCACGGGTGCAAGGCGATACGCTCCTCGAGCGTCAGACCTATACTCTTGGCATTTAGTACCGACACCACAACATCGGTGAGTGATGACCTGAGCGGTTCATCGGTGCGCACATACTCGTTGCAACCTTACGTGGTCGTACGGATTGTCGAACCATGAAAATGATCTTCGCTTTTATCGTTGCCCTAGCGTCGTCGTGCCATCTCTCGGCTCAGACGCTTGATTCAATTCTGTGGCAGAATGTCCAGAGAAGCTACCAGCTCTATCTGCCCAAAGGATATTCCACGGCAAAGAAGTATCCCGTGATCATGGCATGTCACCCGGGTCTGAGCAATGCAGCACAACATGCTGAGGTAGCCCGCTGGCAGATCGTTGGAGATACAGCCGGCTTTGTTTCTGTGTATCCCAATGGCATGCCATCAACTACCAACGGTAACACGAGACTGTGGAATGCCTACGATCAGCCTTCGACCGTTGCTGAGTACGATGATGTCGGATTTCTCAATGCGCTGCTCGACAGACTTATTGCACAATACTCTGTTGACACATGCCGCATCTACATGTCTGGTTTCTCCAACGGTGCGATGATGACGTACCGAATGGCTTGTGACTTCACCCAGCGCTTTGCAGCAATGGCTCCGCTGTCAGGGGGCTGGGGGTACGGATCGGACGGGTCATGTGGCGATGGTAACTGTAATGGGGACGTCGCGCCCGGCTGCACGTGGCGAATGGCGTACGTGAACTGCAGTCCGTCGAAACCCATTCCGATGATCTTCATGAAAGGCAGTAACGAGGGCGACAACCTGCCTACATGCCGCGGAACGATCGACTCACTCAACCGACTCTACTGGTCGAAATTTCTCATGTGTAGCAGCTCACGTCGCGATACGCTACAAGCAGGCGGCGAACGGGTTATTCGCGAGATGTTTACCGGCTGCAACGCCGACTTTCAATTCCACAGTGTGATCGGGAACAGCCATCAGTGGCACGCGCCGGCTACACCGCTATTCTGGAGCTTTCTACGGCAACAAAGCAAGTGCAGTCCGGTGTCGGTAGACGTCGAACCAGAGCAATCACTCGACATCTATCCGAATCCCGTGGACGGCGGTGTTTTGAATCTGCGGATCACGGGTTACGACGCGGTAACCATCACAGTCACCGATGCCCTTGGTAGAATGATCGTGCGTTCGATGCAGGTCGGCCAACTGAATGTTGCCGGGCTGACTCCCGGGATGTACGTCGTCATTCTCGAATCACCGCGACAGCATGTGGCCAAGCAGGTGATCATCCGATAGCATTGATGTCAGCCCCCTGCAGCCGGGGGCGTATGTACTCACTCTTCAGCTAGGGGGCGAGGTGCGCTCGGTATGGTTTGTGAGGGAGTGAGGACGTCAGCTCCGTGAGTCGCGATAGCCGACGCCCAGATAGTCAGGATTTCCAAGAGGGTGAATGGTTACTCTCCGTTTCAATTAAAGTATCGTATATTGAAGAATAACGCAGTTAATGAAACGTATTGAGAGCATTATGAATGCCGATGAAATCATTCTTCCAAAGCATCGACGTGTCCTTGAGGGACTCGGCGGGGACATTCGTCTGGCACGCCTTCGACGCTCACTCACCGCCGAGCAGGTTGCTGAGCGCGCCGGCATCAGCCGGCTGACGCTCATGCGTATTGAGGCGGGCATGCCGTCGGTCTCCATCGGGGCATATCTGCAGGTCTTGGTTGTCCTTGGCCTGGAGGCAGGGCTCGGCATGGCGGCCAGTAACGATGAGCTGGGCCGAAAACTTCAGGACCTCGGGCTTGGCGCACGCAAGCGGGTTTCGACGCGAAGAGGTGCTCGATCGTTATGAGTGCGTCTCGGACGATACATGTTGTTGCAGACTGGATCGGTCTTGGTGGGCCCGTCCGTGTTGGTGAACTGAGCGTTCATGCAGCTCGGGGTAAGGAGACATTTTCTTTCGCTTACGACTCGTCTTGGCTACAGAGAAAATCTGCAGTTGTGATCGATCCTGATTTGCAGCTTTTCTCTGGTCCACAGTACGTTTCGGCTGGTAGGTCAATGTTCGGTGTGTTCATGGACTCTGCCCCTGATCGTTGGGGAAGAACCATCATGCAGCAGCGCGCGTCATACCTGGCAAGGCAGCAAGGAGTTGAACCTGACAGGATGCTCGATAGCGATTTCCTTCTCGGTGTCCATGATGCCGGACGCTTTGGGGGGCTTCGGTTTCAGCTAAGCCCCGACGGGCCGTTCCTCGATGATAACGATGCATATGCAGCACCGCCGATAACATCGCTCCGGAAGCTCCAAGAGGTCAGTCTGTCCTACGAACGATACGATGCTGATGAGCATGAGTTGGGCCGTCTACTGCAACTTCTCGCACCCGGTTCCTCACTAGGTGGTGCTCGACCCAAGGCAAGCGTCATCGATCCTAAGGGCAATCTTTGGATCGCGAAGTTCCCCAGTCGATCAGATTCATGGAATGTGGCAGCTTGGGAGTACCTGGTAACGAAATTGGCTGAGAGGTGTGGTATCAACACGCCTACTGTTCAGCTCGAACGTTTCGGAACGGGGCACAGCACACTATTGAGCAGGCGCTTTGACCGATCTGGCAATGGCGGGCGAATTCATGCTGCATCTGCGATGACCCTTCTGGGTCGGCAGGATGGCGATGACCATACAACAGGGGTAAGCTATCTTGATCTTGCTGACTTTATCATCCGTCATTGCTCAAACGTTTCGCAACAGCTCGAAGAACTGTGGAAGCGAATTCTCTTGAACGTTCTGATTGCCAATACGGATGACCATCTTCGAAATCACAGCTTCCTGCTCGGACCTGACGGAACATGGCAGCTCGCACCGGTGTATGACATTAACCCGGTCCCCTTTGGAACAGGACTGCGTCTGAACATCAGTGAAACAGACAATCAACTCGATCGTGCTCTCGTCGAGGCCGTTGCGCCGTCCTTCAGAGTCTCATCGATTCGTGCAAAAGAGCTGATCGCGCACATGACGTCAATCGTGTCCACATGGTCTGATGAGGCGAAGAAGATCGGCATTCCACGGCAAGAGATACTCCAAATGCAGCAGGCATTCAGATTCTGAAACCACACATCACGCGCTTCGTGTTCCGAGCCCGCGCAAACTGTTCAGCGACCCGTGTCGTGGAAAGTTCCAACCCGAGGTTTCAACATAAGCCCCCTTGCATCGGGACGTATGTGCTCACACATCAGATAGAGGGCCAGGTGCACTCGGTGTCGTTTGTGAGGGAGTGAATGTATCACGGCACGCGTGGTCTTTATCTGTGGTATTGTCACCATGGTGCTGGCATTGGCATGGTACGGCGAATCATGAGCTCGCACTGAAGCCGAGCTGGACCGGGAACATTGGCACCACGGCCTTGCAAGTCAGGATCGGTTTCCTCACAATGACGGAACAGAGAATGCGCTGCGTCCACCTTCGTATCTTCGGTCATGCTCTCAGCAGACCAGCAATCCAGAGATCACAAGCTCGTGCACGCCGTGCATTCAGCCTTCATGCCGGTGGATGATGACATACTGAGTGTTATTACTGGCCATATGGCGTACGTGGAAGTAGCTAAGGGACAGGAGTTTATCTCGCAGGGTGGACCCAATGATCGTTTGGGTGTGGTCGTTGACGGACTCATGCGCGCCGTCGAGTTCATCGGAGGCGATGATCATACGATGATGTTCTTTGATGCACCATGTTTCGTCACGGAGTATGTTGGATTCCTCCGGCGTGAACCTGCACGATTCAGCATCGTGGCTCTCGAGGATAGCCGTCTCTATACCTGGAGTTACGATGATCTTCAGAAGATGTACTCCATCTCAACGAAGGGTGAGCGCCTCGGACGCATGATCGCTGAGGGAGTGATCGCTCAGGTCATCGACGAAGTCCGGTCATTTCGGTTCGATTCGGCTACCGAGCGTTATGAAAAGCTCATCGCTATGTACCCGCAGCTCGTTCAGCGTGTACCGCAGTACATGGTCGCTTCCTACCTGGGCGTAACGCCTGAGTCGCTTTCGCGCATCCGTGCCAAGCTTGTTCGAAGCTCCGCAGATTGACCTATGGTAAGAAACGCCGGACATTGATCTAGGTCAACGGACCGATCTCTGTCTCGGCGTGAAGTTGCAGCCGACATTCGCCGCTGTACCATTTTTCATCTGCACAATGATCATGATCATCGTCCACTTTTCCCTGCGCACGACGGCCGTCGTTTCCGCAGTTCTTCTTGTTCTGTCCACTGCCACTCAGCAACTGATTGCTCAGTCTGACACGCTCACACAAACGGTGCGCGGAACCGTCGTCGATGCCGTTACCTCAGCCCCCTTGCCTGGGATCACAGTACGATTGATAGGGGCCGACTCTACCGTGCGCGGCTCATACAGTGATGGTAAGGGGCGTTTCCGGATCCAACGGCTTCCGGTCGGACGCTACACGGTGAAGGCTCAAGGAGTCGGACGTGAGCCGGTGAAGATCGATAACGTGCTGGTAACGTCCGGCAAAGAGCTGGTCCTGAACATCTCCATGAACGAGACGTTTGTTGTCGCGAACGAAGTCACGGCTACCTCCGGGCGTGAAGAAGACGTGATGATCACGAACTCAGAAATGGCCACCGTCTCGGCACGCGCCTTCAACGTTGAAGACACAAAGCGCTATGCCGGCGCGCTCGGCGATCCTTCGCGCATGGCGGCGAACTTTGCGGGCGTTGTTGGTGCGAACGACTCCCGCAACGACATCGTCGTGCGAGGGAACTCTCCGGCCGGTATGCTCTGGCAAGTGGAAGGGATGAATATTCCCAATCCAAACCACTTCGGTGCAACGGGCACCACCGGTGGTCCGGTAAGCATGCTCAACTTCAACGTCCTCGGTAAGAGCGACTTCTTTACAAGCGCTTTCCCGGCCAACTACGGTAATGCGATATCGGGTGCCTTTGACCTGCGAATGCGTGATGGTAACAATGAGAAGTGGGAATACACGGCGATGATGGGCTTCAACGGCCTTGAGGCCGGCATTGAAGGTCCACTTGGTGAAGGGGGCTCGGTCATGGTCAACTACCGCTACTCAACACTCGCACTCTTTAGCCTCATCGGTGTCGACCCTGGCACCGGAGGCGCCGTGCCAAAGTACGAAGACATCAATGCTCGGATCGTTCTTCCACTGAGCGATAAAGCTAAACTAACCTTCTTTGCAACCGCCGGCAGGAGCAATATTGACTTCCTTGCCAAAGACATCGATACCACGAAGAAGAACTTCTATGGTGATCCCAACTCGGATCTCATGGTCAAGTATGGGACGTTCTGGAGTGGTCTGCGATATGATCAGGTCCTGAGTGATGCAACGGCAGCTTCACTCACGATCGGTGCAAGCGGCTCGCGCGAAGGTGTCATTATTGATACGCTCGACTGGATCTCACGAAATGCATTCCGAAACACGGATGTCACCTCCAGTACCGTTACGATTTCCTCTATCGGTCAGATGCGGCATAAGTTCTCATCGGCGACAACATTGATCGGCGGCTTCCTTGTTGATGTGCAGAATCATGATATCTCGGTCAGAACCTTCATCGGAACACCACGCGAGCAGGATCGGCGTCAGTTCGACAGCTCCGCTGTGCTATCGCAGGCCTACGTATCGCTCCGTCATCGCTTCACGGATCGCTTCACGTCAACACTGGGCGTACACGCCCAGCACTATACCCTGGGCGATGCCTTTGCCGTCGGCCCCCGACTCGGCCTGCAATACAATCTCACCGACGAGCTATCACTAACAGCCGGCTATGGACTGCATGCGCAGACTCAGCCGATCACAACGTACAGTCTTCTGACCTATGAGAATGGGACTGCTGCAGCCACCAACGGCAATCTCGGTTTTACGCAGGCACACCACGCAGTTGCCGGTATCGACTGGATTCCTACAAGCAACGTACGCTTCAAGCTCGAAGCATATCAGCAAGGTCTGTTTGATGTACCGGTTACGATCGCCCCCTCCTCGTATAGCGGGCTGAACGGCGGCAACAACTTCGGGCCCGATAATCAGGACAGTCTTGTAAACAAGGGTACTGGTCGCAATGTGGGTATCGAGTTTACGGGGGAACGGTTCTTTTCCGATGGCTGGTATGCTCTTGCAACTGTGTCGGTATTCGACTCGAAGTACAAGGGAAGCGACGGCGTAGAGCGCAATACGGCGTTTAATACGGGCTATGCAGCGAATATGCTCTTTGGTAAAGAATGGCAACTGGGGCAATCCTTCACGCTGATCTCCAGCATCCGTGCCAGCTTCCTCGGTGGACGCTACCTGACGCCCCTCGATCAGCAAGCCTCGCAGGCAGCCGGTCAGGCCGTGTTCTTCGAAGACCAAGCCTTCTCCGAACGCCAGACCCCGTACTTCCGCGCCGATGTCCGCGTTGGCTTCCGCTGGGAGCTCGGATCATCAACAATGGAGTTTACCTTCGACATCCAGAACGTCACGGATAACCAGAATATCTTCCTTCAACAGTACAACCCTCGCACGAACACCATCTCAACGGAGTACCAGCAGGGCTTCTTTTTGGTGCCGACGTTCCGCTGGACGCTGTAGCGCCTGCGCTGCGCAGGGACGTCTGCGGAGGGACTTGGCTGCGCCAAGGGACGCGGCTTTGCCGCGGGACGCCTGCGGAGGGACGTCTGCGACGGGACGTCTGCGACGGGACGTCTGCGACGGGACGTCTGCGACGGGACGTCTGCGACGGGACTTGGCTACGCCAAGGGACACCTGCGGAGGGACTTGGCTGCGCCAAGGGACTTTGCCAAGGGACGCGGCTTCGCCGCGGGACACCTGCGGAGTTACCCAAAACCCAAAACCCAAAACCCAAAACCCAAAACCCAAAACCCAAAACCCAAAACCCAAAACCTGTAACCTGTAACCTCTATGAACTCCATCGCCATCATCGGAGCAACCGGAATGCTCGGACAGCCTGTGACGCGGGCCTTTGTCGAAGCCGGATGGAACGTCACTGTGCTTGCACGCAATGAAGCCAAGGCACGGCAGTTGTTCGGATCGTCAGTCAACGTGGTTGTGGGCGACGTCAGGGACGCCCCTTCTCTTCGAGTGCTTCTCAAGGATCAGAGCGCAGTCTACATGAATCTTTCGGTGGACCAGAGCAGTTCACAGGGAGATTTTCAGCCTGAGCGTGAGGGCTTGAAGAACGTACTCGCTGTGGCACGTGAATCCGGTGTGCAGCGCGTGGGCTACATGTCATCACTCGTTAAGGATTACGATGGATTTGACTGGTGGCCATTTGATATCAAACGCGCAGCTGTTGAAACGATCAAGCTGTCAGGGTTGCCATACTCAATCTTCTGTCCGTCCACCTTCATGGATACGTTCGACAGTCTAAGTGCCGGCTCCTACCGCCAGGGCAACCGCATCAATCTTGCGGGCGTGTCCAAGCACAAGATGTTCCTTATCGCCGGCGCTGACTATGGACGTCAGGTCGTGCGGGCATTTGAGCTTAACAATGGAAGCCGTGAGTACATCGTGCAGGGCCGCGAGGGCTTTACAGCTGACGCTGCAGCCAAGCTGTTTGCCGAGCATTACAAGGGGGCGAAGCTATCCGTCGCCACGCTGCCATTCGGTGTACTGAAGTTTCTCGGTCGCTTGTCTAAGCGATTGAACTACGTTGCCCATATCGTAGAGGCACTGAACAATTACCCGGAGAAGTTCGCGGCAGAGCACACCTGGCAGGAGTTGGGAGAGCCGCAGATGAGCTTGATGGAATACATTCTGCGGACGAAGTGACGGATCGTATCCATCATCCCGGCACGGGGCGCTGAAATCATCTGCTGATCAGTACCCGAGAACGACGTACTTCACTTGGTGTACTCAGGATCACCATGTAGGATCCGGAGGGCATCACGGGCAGGAATCGGCCCGACGCCTTCGATGCGCAAGACAGTGTCACCTATGTCCCCGAACATGTGCCACCTTACGTCCCCGGTACAATCACTGATCCTGAGCGCCGACGTGTCCTCGCCGTAAGGCGTATATTGCGCCATAACGGGAGTGAATCGTGCCAATTAAACTTATGCATGACCTCTCAGAGCGAATTGTTGCTGAAATAGCGCGCCATTCAAATGGCGTGGGTGTAGATGCATTGCACGGTGTTCTAGCAAGCGTGGTAAGCCGCAGGACGTTGCAGAGGCGTCTTGGAGAACTCGTTATGGCGGGGAAAATTGTTTCCTCCGGAAGGGGCCGGGGGATCCGATATCGATGCGTCGTGTCGTATGCTACTCCACCTGGCCAGCCCCTTGTCATTGCCGAGCCAATTCCGGCACCTGAATATGTACCACTGTTTACTGGTTCACACGAGATCGTTGAGTATGTGCGGCGTCCATTGTATCTGCGCACTCCGGTTGGCTATGAGCAGTCATTTCTCGACGCGTACGTTCCGAATGATACCTACTACCTTTCGGCTGACCTGCGTGAGCACTTCCATCGAATCGGGCGCACGGGCGACGAGATACATCCGGCAGGCACGACAGCCAAAAGGCTTCTTGACCGACTCCTGATCGATCTTTCGTGGGCATCGAGTCGGCTTGAAGGGAATTCGTATTCGCGACTTGAAACGCAAAGACTGATTGAGTTCGGTCAACTCGCAGAAGGCAAGGATGTGCGCGAAGCACAAATGATCTTGAACCACAAGCGGGCCATCGAGTTCCTGGTGTCCGACAACACCGCGATGACTCTGAGTAAACAAACGATCCGGACGCTCCATGCTCTTCTGTCGAAGGATCTTCTGGCCGATAATCGCGAGTGCGGAAGGGTGCGTACCGAGATCGTGGAGATAGGGGGCTCGGTGTTCTATCCACTTGGCGTTCCGTTGGCGATCGATCCATTGCTGGAGCTCATTCTTCTCAAGGCCGATAGGATCACCGATCCGTTCGAACAGTCCTTCTTTCTCATGGTGCATTTGCCATATCTGCAGCCGTTCATCGATGCTAATAAGCGCGTTTCGCGATTGGCCGCAAACATTCCGCTGATTCGACATAATCTATGCCCACTCTCATTCATCTACGTGCCCGAGCGCGCCTACATCGAAGCCACCATGGGTGTCTATGAACTTCGCCGTACCGAACTCTTGCGCGACGTGTTCATCTGGGCCTATGAACGCTCCTGTCAGAGCTATTTGGCCGTTAGGAGTCGTCCTGAGGTCTATCCAGATCCCCTTGGCATGCTGCATCAATCGACACTCACCGCGATCGTCGGAGTGATTATTCGAGGAAACCTGCCTGCAGATGAACCCACTATCCGCCGCGTTGCTGTTTCGCATGCTGAAAGAGAATCGGACGTTGATGATCTCGTTCGCCTTACGCATCGTGCATTTGCCAGTATGCATGAAGGTAACTGCGCTATGTACAAGGTCAAACCGGAGGAATACATGAAATGGAAGAGGTGAGGCGTTCCTTTCGTAATTTGGAATCAGTCCAAATAAGAACATGATCTCCCTTCAAAAATGCCCGGTCGGAACAACGTGCAAGATCCTGTCGATCGACGGGGAGGCCACGTGTGTGCGCCGTTGCATGGAACTCGGATTGGTGCCGGGCACTGTCTGCACAGTGGAGCGGCGGGCGCCGTTTGGTGGACCCGTTGAACTCTCCACCGAGAGAACGCGGTTGGGAGTTCGCCTTGGTAGCGAGCTACAGATCATGATCGCGGGAGTCGAATGAGCGTGCCTCCTCGGGTGGCCGTCGTCGGCACTCCGAACGTCGGCAAGTCCACGCTGTTCAACGAGCTGACCGGGCTGGATCAGAGGGTTGGCAATTTTCCGGGGGTGACTGTTGAGCCCCTTGTCGGACGCATTGCTGATGGCACTTCAACCGTCGAACTGATCGATCTGCCGGGCATCTATGGCATGTCGGCGGCATCGGAAGATGAGCGTCTGACGATTGATGTGCTGGCCGGACGCCATCCGTCGATCACCGCGCCGGATGCGATCTTGCTGGTGATGAATGCCTCGGCACCGGACAAATGTCTGGTGCTCTACAGTCAGCTTGCTGAACTGGGACGGCCAATACTCATTGCCGCCACCATGGTCGATTCGGTCAAGGGGCGAGGCGGTGTCTTCGATGACATTACGCTTGGCCATGCGCTCGGTGTGCCGGTGCATGGGGTGGTCGGACGCAAAGGCATTGGCATAGGCGACCTGCGCGATGCGCTTTTGAACGGCGAATGGAAGTTGCCGACGGCCGTGGTTGATGCCACTGCCGATATCTCAGCACGTTTTGCCTGGTCACGTGCGGTAACAGAGTCGGTCCTGACCGAGGGCTCTGCCGACGTGATGAGTACACGCCTTGATGCGGTGCTCCTGCATCCGGTATGGGGCACGTTGACGTTTCTCATCGTCATGGGGCTCTTCTTCCAGTCGATCTTCACGTGGGCCCAGCCCCTTATGGATCTCATCGACGGGGGAGTAGGTGCCCTGCAGGCACTTGCTGAGCAGCGGATCACAAATCCGCTGCTGGCTTCGTTTGTAACGAAGGGTATCATCGGCGGCGTTGGCTCGGTTGTGGTGTTCCTTCCACAGATCCTGCTCCTGAATCTGCTGGTGACGTTTTTGGAAGAGTGCGGATACCTTGCGCGGGCGGCGTTTCTGGTCGACCGTGCCATGGGGCTGTTCGGATTGCAGGGACGCTCCTTTATCCCATTGCTTGGGTCGTTTGCCTGCGCCATCCCGGGCATCATGTCGGCGCGCATCATCCCGTCCTATCGCGATCGCATGGCAACGATCATGGCCACGCCGCTCATGACTTGTTCTGCAAGGTTGCCCGTGTATCTGCTGCTGATCGGCGCGATGATCCCTGCAACAACGGTGCTTGGTGTGTTCTCGCTGCAGGCCGTGGTGATGGCCTCTCTCTATGCAGCTGGGGCACTGAGTGGACTCCTTATTGCCCTGGTGTTAAAGCGGACCATGTTCCGGGGAGGTGTTGTACCGTTTCTGATTGAGTTCCCTCCGTATCGCCTGCCGTCAGCCAGAAGTATCTGGGTGACGATGGTTAACCGTAGCAAGGATTTCCTCACAACGGCCGGTACGGTCATCCTTGGCTTCAGCGTTGCTCTGTGGATCCTTACCGAATTGCCGCGTGCCGATGTTTCCGGCGCGTCATCTCCCGTCGATGCCTCGCGCATGCAGATCGAGCAGTCCTATGCGGCCGACCTGGGCCGCACCATTCAGCCGGTGTTCGAGCCCCTCGGATTCGACTGGCGCGTGACCCTGGGCATTATCAGCTCGTACGCCGCGCGTGAGACCTTTGTCGCCGCCATGGGGCAGATCTATGCCGCCGATGTGCAGGAAAATGATACCCAGCTGCGCAACGTACTCAGCGCCCGCTATCCGCTTTCGGTTGGGCTCTCTCTGCTGGCCTTCTACGTCTTTGCACTGCAATGCATCAGCACCATGGCCATCATGAAACGTGAAACCGGCTCATGGAAGTGGCCCGCCATCGCATTTGTTATCACGTTCGTTTTGGCCTATGGCTCGGCGTGGATCGTCGGAATCCTTAGCCGTTGATAGACGCTGGGGCTGGTGCTTTACAGCAGCACGCCGCGCAACAGCAAGGTTGCGATGCTAAAGTAGATGATGATTCCCGTCACGTCGCTGAAGGTAGCAACGAATGGGGCGCTCGATGCTGCAGGATCGAAACCAAGGCGCTTCATTAACAGCGGAAGCATTGAACCAGCCAGGGTGCCGGCGATCACAATGCCAACCAGTGAGATGGCAATCACCGTTGCAACCAACGGCGTGCTGGATGCATCATAGGTGCCGTCCAATGACTGACCTATCATGATCCGTGCAAACCCCAAGATGCCAAGGATCACACCAAGTACAAAGCCCGCCGCCAGCTCCCGACGCATGATTCGCCACCAGTCGGCAAGAGTGACCTCACCCAAGGCAAGGGCACGCACGATAAGCGTTGCGGCCTGCGAGCCGGAGTTGCCTCCAGAAGAAATGATAAGGGGCAAAAAGAGCGCCAGGATAACCGCGCTGTCGATCGTCTTCTCAAATGCCGCCATTGCCGTGGCAGTTAGAAAGCCCCCTACAAAGAGCACAACAAGCCAGGTGGCGCGCTTGCGGATGAGCTCGCCGAGCGGCACGTCAATGTACGTGTCATCGAGCGCCTGAACGGCACCGAATTTCTGCATCTCTTCGGTGGCCTGCTCTTCTGCGATATCCAGCACGTCATCGAGCGTCACAATACCGAGGAGCTTGTTGTCGATGTCCACGACGGGAAGCGCAAACCGGTCTGTACGCTTGAACTCCGTCACGGCCGACTCTTGATCATCCGTTGCCAGGAGCGACTCGAACCGATGGTCCATGATCTCGGCGATCTTCCTATCAGGTGACGAGAGAAGCACTTCGCGGATATGAATGTCATCGAGCAGTGTGCCGTGCTCGGTCACGTACACATAGTTGAGTGTCTCGGAGTCCTTGCCGTAATTACGGATGTGATCCAACGCCTGCTGCACGGACCAGTGCTTCTTTACGATCACATAGTCCGGCGTCATCAGTCGTCCGACCGAGTCTTCCGGCCAGTTCAGGAGTGCTAGTGCAACAGAGCGCTCTTCAACACTGAGAGAGTTGATGAGCTCGGATACGACGTTGCCAGGTAGGTCTTCGAAGAGCTGCGTACGGTCATCGGGCGACATTTCATTGAGCAGCGCGCCAACCTCTTCCCGGGCCATGTCGTGCACGAGCTCCTGCTGCGTGTCGAAGTCCGAATAGGAGAATGTCTCAGCAGCAAGATGCTTGGGGAGAAGACGAAACACCACAACGCGACTCTCTTCTTTGAGTCCTGCTACGAGTTCGGCGAGCTCCACGGCATCCCATTCCATGCACACCTCACGGATGGTCGCAAAGTCGCGCGCGACCACCAGCTGTTCGATTTCGGGTGCAAAGAGACGTCCTACCATGCGGCAAGTTACGAGTGCCGCCTCTTACTCGTACCGCAATGCCTCGATCGGATCAAGATTCGCCGCGCGCCAGGCTGGGTATATACCGAAGCCAAGACCGATGGCGGTGCAGATAACAACGCTGAAGATCACCGTCCCGGTGGGGAAGACAAACGTGATCGATGGCATTGCGCTGCGCAGCAGTTCGGTCACCAACCATGACACGGCGATGCCACCCAGCATGCCTATGGCACCGCCGAGTTGGCAGAGCGTGATACTCTCAACTAGGAACTGCCGGATGATCCAGCGCCGACGCGCTCCTAAGGCTTTTCGTACGCCGATCTCCCGGGTACGTTCTTTGACCGAGACCAGCATCATGTTCATAATGCCGATGCCGGCGGCCACAAGGGCACCGAGACCGCTAATCCATGCCACGGCGAGGATGGCTGTTGTGAAGCCGACGAATTGACCGGAGATCGCATCATTGGCGTCGATCTCAAAGTTGTTCTCGTCCCAGGGCTTTACGCCACGAAGCGCGCGCATGATGCCCGTGGCCTCGTCCTTGGTCTCCATGAGCATCATCCTGTTGATGGCCTTCACCGAGATGTCAACGCTGGCATCCCATTCCCAGGTGTAGTACTTGTTGAATACGGTTATGGGGATCAGCACGCGATTGTCTTGACTCTGGCCCAAGACGCCCCCTTTCTTGGTGAGCACGCCGATGACAAGGAAGGATTGGTTCTTCAACGTGACCATCTTTCCAATCGGATCGGTCCGAGGGAATAGGGCCTCTACGACGTCCTGACCGATGATGGCCACGGGGCGCGAAGTGGCGACTTCCGATTCAGTGACCGGCCGGCCGGCAGAGACCGATACGGCATTGACGCTGAAGTACATGTCATCGATGCCAATAAGGGTGACATCCGGATTCGTTGCCAGTTCTCCGGCCTTCACCGTCAGCCCAGGATTCTGATTACTGATGGCGATGAGATTCGTCGTCGTCATCCTATCGCGAAACTCCTTGGCCTGCATGTACGTGATGTTCTTTCGACGTCGCATCTTGGCCCAGTTCGTACCGAAGTTGATCGTTGGCGTGCGCTGGATCAGCAGCGAATTCTCTCCAAGGTCGGCAAGCTCTCCGGTCACCGCCCGGTTGAGCGTGTTCATGATCGACGTGGCCGCGATGATCGCAAACACACCGATGCCGATGCTCAACAGCGTCAACCCTGAGCGAAGCTTTTGCGAGCGGACCGCATCAATGGCAATGGAGACGGATTCAAGTGCGTTCATTGCTCGTACCTCAGGGCTTCGACTGGATCTAACCGAGAGGCCTTCAGCGCCGGCAGAAGGCCGGCTGCCAGACCAACCACGATCGACACGGTCACGGCGATTCCAAGCAGATCCAGTGGGATCAGGGGGCTCACCACGGACGCCCATTCTTGGTCCAAGACGTCCACGGCGAGAAAACGAGCTGAGCCAACGATGAGTTGAGCGATCGGGAAGGCGATCAACGCTCCGATCACGCAAAGCATGGCGGATTCGATCAGAAACTGCATCAGGATCGAGCTGCGACGCGCCCCAATGGCTTTGCGTACGCCAATTTCCTTTGTGCGCTCGGTCACCGATACGTACATGATGTTCATGATGCCAATAGATCCCACCACAAAGGCAAGAATGGTGAGTCCGATGCCCACCACCCAGATACCGATGCGAATGTTCTTGACCTGTTCATCAAAGGCCTGTGTTTCGTTGATTGAGAAGTCATCAACAGCCCCTGGAGGCACGTTGCGGATGGCGCGCATGTGCCCGATCGCCTCAGTGCGAACAACGTCAAGCATTCGTTCGTTGCCGGTCTTGATTCCTACTGATACACTGCGCTCGAAAAGGCCCACGGTGGAGCGAAAGGACTCGAGTGGGATGACCACTTGGTTGTCAACGAAATCCATGAATAGAAACCCGCGCTTGGCGATCACGCCAATGATGCGATAGGGCTCGGAGATGATCTTGATGGTCTGTCCGATGGGGTTTTCGCCGGGGAACAGTCCTCGTGCCACGCCCTCGCCAAGTACGACAACCTTGGCGCTGTGGTAATCTTCGATCGATGTGAAAAAGCGTCCGCTGCTGAGTTCAGCCGAGGAGGTCTGACCGTACTCATTGGTGGTGCCTAGGATGCCGCAGCGCAGGCTGGTGTTGCCTCGCACCACCGAGCCGCTCCAGAGGCGTACCACTGGCATCACGCACTCGGCGGACTCCATGCGCGAGGCAAGCTGCTGTGCCTGCTGCAGCGTGATGTCCTTGCGGGCTTCCATCAAGCGCCAGTTGCCGCCACCACTCCAGCTCCACTTGTCGACGTAAAGCATGTCCTTGCCGATGATCGAAATCGTCTGCTCCCATACGGCGTCGAGTCCGCCGATGGTCCAGCCCATGACGACCACAAGTACCACGCCCACCACAACACCCGACGTTGTGAGGATGGACCTCAAGAGGTTCATGCGCAGCGACTCAACGGCGATGCGCACTGATTCGGCGATCTCGGAACGTCTACGCATCGGGATTTGTCGTATCGGATTCAATACGTCCATCGCGCAGTCGTATGATGCGTCGTGCGTGACGCGCAACATCCTCTTCGTGCGTAACGAGGATTACGGTATTTCCCGCTTCCCAGAGGTGCCGGAACAGTGCCATGATGTCGTGTCCGGTCTTGGTATCAAGGTTTCCGGTGGGCTCGTCGGCAAGAATGATGGAGGGGGCGGTGACGATCGCTCTGGCTATTGCTACACGCTGGCGTTGACCCCCAGAGAGCTCGTTGGGACGGTGCGTCATCCGGTCAGCAAGATTTACTTTTTCAAGGGCCTCCGTCGCACGGTCTATGCGTTCATTCTTACTCACACCACTGTAGACCAGGGGGAGCTCCACGTTCTGCAATGCCGTGGCACGAGGCAGTAGGTTGAAGGTCTGAAAGACAAACCCGATCTCGCGATTACGGATCTCTGCAAGATCGTCATCACCCATATCCCGCACGTTCTCGCCGTTGAAAAGATAGGTTCCTGCGGTTGGCGTGTCAAGGCATCCCAACATGTTCATCAGCGTTGATTTGCCCGAACCGCTCGGTCCCATGATGGCAACATACTCGTTGGTGCCGATCGTCAACGACACATCACGCAGAGCGTACACCTCCTCATCGCCCATTTCATAGCGCTTGACGAGGTTTGATATCTCAATGATGGGGCGACTCATTGCGCCTGCCTCATTTCCCGGTACCTCTCGCGGCGGGCCTCCTGATCTTCGACGGAGACCTTGGCCCCGGGCTTGAGAATCTTGCTGATGGCTTCATAGGGTCCGCTCACGACGCGCTCGCCGGGGCGAATGCCGCTGGTGATCTCGATGTATCCCTCATCGCTGATCCCAGTGGTGACGGCCCGTGCCGTTACCTTACTGCCGTCTGTCACCCAGACGATGCTCTGTGCACGCTTGGTCTTGGCTCCCGGTGCCTTGCGGTTGGACTTGCGCGGATCATCATCTTCCTTGGCCGGCACGTCGACATCCTGCATGATCGTGACCGATTGGATTGGTACGGCAAGGACGTTCGGCTTGGTATCGGTTTCGATATCGACTGAGCAGGACATACCCGGACGCATGCGGCCTTCAGGATCGATGATGCGGATGCGGACCTGGAAGTTCACAACCTCTTCCTGCGTTCCCTGACCCGAGACGATGGGGGAGTGCGATATCTCATAGACAATGCCGCGAAGCTCAACATCCGGCAATGCGTCAACCTTAATTCGGGCTGTATCTCCAACACTGATCTGTGCTACGTCGTTTTCGTCAACCTGCACCCAGGCATTCATCGTGGACAGGTCGGCGATACGCATGATCTCAGTTCCCTGCATCTGCGCTGTACCGACGACCTTTTCGCCATTCTCAACGCCGAGGTACGTCACTACGCCCGACATCGGCGCATTGATCGTCGTGCGGTTCACGTTGACCATAGTTTCGCGAAGAGCCCCCTTAGCACGCTCATAATCTGCCTGTGCCTGCGCCAGGCGTCCGCCTGCAGACTGGAAGGCAGCGCTGGCCCGATCGAAGTCTTCGCGTGAGGCAAACTGCTTCTTGTACAGCTCAGTGGCGCGCTTCAGATCTGCTTCAGTGCGGTCGTACTCGGCCTTCGCTACGGTGATGGCCATGCGCGAAGCCTCGGCCGCGGCACGTGTCTGCTCGAGCATCGACTGCATCATGTCCGGACGGATGCGTACAAGCTGCTGACCCATGCGCACGGTATCGCCATCGCGCACGCCAAGGTAGACGATCTCGCCACTGGCTTCGGAGGAGATCTTCACCATCACCTCGGGCTGCAACTTGCCAATTGCGCTCACGCTCTGCGTTATCGTGCGAGCAGCTGTGGATTCAACACTCACCAGTGTTGGCGCTTCGGTGCGGTTGGCCAGCGTCCACATCACCGTGCCGATGACGGCAAGGAGAATGATCGCAAGAACAATGTACAGTCGTTTACGGGACTTCTTGGCCATGATTACCTTCCTTGCGACAGACCGGTTGCAAACTCAACGGCCGCAACGGCCGAGTGGTAGGCATAGACGGACGTGACGCGATTGATCTGTGCAGTGATCAGTTGATTGTTGGAGTTCTGGACTTCGATCAGTGTGGCTGCCCCGGCGGCAAACCGCTCGCGGGCGGCATCGGCACTCGTCTTTGCAAAAGTGACTGCGCGGTTGGAGATCTCAAGGCCGCGTTCGGCCTGCTCGAGTTGGCTGAAGGCATTGCGCAGGTCGACACGGATCTGGTTCCTGACCCGTTCTGCTTCAAGCTCGTTGCGAGTGTGGCTGAGTTCGGCCTGGGCGACCCGCGCCTGTGTGACAAACCGGTCGAAGACGGGAATCTGGATGAACAGTCCGGCAAAGACCTGACCCTGACGATCAAAGTCGGCAATGGTAAAGTTGCGCCACGTATAGCCGCTGGTGGCCGAGATGCTCGGATAGTATCCCGAGCGCGCACCGATGATGGATTCGGCTGCTGCCTTGGTCCGATCCATTGCTGACTGCAGATCGTTCCGTCGCTGCATGGCACGTTCAGCCTGCTCAGATTCGGACCCTACCTTACTGCGAAAGGCCGCGACGTCAGACTGCGAGACTTCCTGGCTCACCGAGCGCTCTTCAATGTCGATCTCCTGCATAGCATCAATGTTCATGGCTTGAAGCAGCTGGGCACGCCCGGCCACAACGTCATTCTCGGCCTGAACAAGTGAGACATCAATGTTGGCTAGCTCGGCCTCCTGTGACGACACGTCCTGCGAACGCCCCGTTCCGGCATCGAACAGCGCCTTGACGCGGTCAAGCGTTATGGCAGCCATGGCACGGCTCTCACGCCGCGCATTGAGGATCTGCTGCCGGCGGAGCAGCTCGATGTACTGACGCGTAATGGTAAAGCGCGTCAGCATGCGGTTGAAGGCTATATCTTCTGCCGCGGCACTCATGTTCAGCTTGGCCGCATCAAAATCGGCCTCACGCTGGAAGCCGTTGAAAAGAGTAAGGTTCAACTGGCTGTTAAGACCATAGGTGTTGGGAAGGGGCTGACCAACGATCGGCACGCCGTTGACGATCGAGAATTGCGTTCGGAGATTTGTCAGCTGGCGATTATAGTTGGCGTTGATATCCAATGACGGCAAATAGGCCCCGAAGGCCGCCGTCAATTGTGATGATGCCTCGCTGGCGGCCGCTTGTGACCGGCGCACGTCAATGCTCCGGTCCAGACCAATGGCGATACATTCTTCAAGTGTCAGCCGCCGACCCGTGATCCGGTCCTGGGCCGTGGCCACTGTTGCGCTCAAGAGCGCGACAGTGACGACCCATACCATCAAGATCTTTCGAATCATCCCACGTTCCATGTGCAGTGTGTGAAATAGCGTATTCTCAAGCCCAGCGGTTCAGACAGAAGTAGACGGGCTCGGGTTTCGCCCTAACCAGTTACCGACGGTTACGAGACTTCGGTCGTACCGTCGGAGTTGGACGCTTAAAAACCGACTGATCGGGGTTTCGCCACCGACGGGCAGGATCAGCTGCGCGAACTTCCATGAGGCTAAGAGTGGAGACAACAAGATGTCTCCCAGCAGTGTTCCTTTGTTCTCCAGATTGAATGCGGAATCGTACCTCCTGCCAGATGCTGGACGAGAGAGGAAGTCCAAGCCCCCTATCCAAAACCAGACGTCCGAACTCAGCAACCGTTCCGATCGTGGTCACCTTCACTGAGGTGTCTGGAACGTCAACGCCGGCAAACCCGGTGAGCGTGTACTGCAACCATGCAGCTGGCCTGCCAAGTGTATCAAGCAGGTCTCCGGTGCGCCAGAGAACTCTCTGCCGTATCTCGGGTGCGGGTACACCATTCTCCGGAACGAATAGCGTATCTGAGGACATCCAGCTCTGGTTCTGGCGCCGGCAGGAGGAGTCGATGATCGGTAGCCGTAGCGCCTGGAACATTCCTCCCGGGCTGGTAAGCGCCCGCGATGAATCATCGACAGAGGCATGCAACCGGCGTCCGAGACTGTCGATGTGCAGACGCATGGTGCGCTGCATCCATGGGTGGCTGGTTCGTGATGAGCTGTCCGAACCGCTTCTCTGGCGTTCCGCGTAAGAGAGAAGCTTCATCGAGAGCCAGTAGGTCTCGTTGCGCGCGGAATCGCAGACAATGCGAAGACCTTCGGTACGTTCCTTTTCGATCGGATCATAGCCCGGTACGACAATGCTGTCGCGCGACTCGATTCGGATGTAGAGCGTGTCGGAAGGGGCGAATCGGTAGCGATAACATATAGTGTCCTTGCCAAGGATGATAGGCTTGCCGCCCGGACGGATCTGCATCTGTGCATGTAGTGCAAACGATGCACCAGCAAGCAATAGTGTCAGCACGAGCAGGCAGCGTTTCATCACGGACGTTTCGGACGTTGGGAGATCACCACGCGCATACGCGCATTGCTCGGCACTGCCAGGTCATCACCCGCGCCAGATGCCCGCAGCGTCATTGAGTTGTCGAGTAACACCTCGCTACGTAGGGGAAGCCCCGTGCGGGAATCCACCATGGCCCGCGTACGCATGGAGCCGCCACCGGAGACATCAACGTCCATCCCGGCAACCGAGATGCCGCCATGGATCTTCATCGACGAAGAGGCCCCTTCAATCACCCAGCAGCGAACGCCCATAGAATCAACGATGGAGGAAAATGTCTCTTCGAGTTCGATCGACGTGATGATACTGCCGTTGCCCTGCGGGGCTGGCATGGTGTCCACCATTTCTGAGACCCAGCGATCACCCGGCCGCACACGCTCTTTAGGGAACTGCATGACGATGCGATCAAAGACGCGCATGCCATTGAGGACAGCAAGTTGGTCTTCGCTCGAGCCGCTCTCGATGGACATGACCTTGCCTGTAGGGTCGCAGATCACAGTTACGGCAAGCCCCTTGCCGTCATTTGTCCGCAGCACTGAGTCCATCAGGGGGATGCGCTCGTCCAAGCGCGTGCGCGTACGAACGCCGCCGTTTTCCGAAACAAACCGCAGGGTGCTGCGTCCGAGTGTGACGTCCGTAACGGAGATCGATAGGTTTAGGTCGGTCGTCATCGCATTGGTGGAGATGCCACCCTCTGCCTCCACATCCTGTTCCAGCGTGGAGCTGATCACGTACCGGAACGTAGAGTTCGGCTTGAGCGAAAGTCGCATCAGAACGTCGTCATCCTGACCCGTGGCCTGAAGCGCAAGCAGGCGGCCAGCACACACAAGGACAATGATGGTAGGGACGATGACGTGCATGAGCACTTACTCTAACGATGCCGCTTCGCGTTTCTTGGCTCGTTGACGCATGGTGGTGTCAAGAATTTTCTTTCGCAGTCGCACCGACACCGGGGTGCATTCGAGCAGTTCGTCGTCTTCCAGAAACTCAATGCACTGCTCAAGGGACAGTTGTCGTGGCGCTTCCAAGCGCACCAGACCATCTGAGCCGCTCGAACGCATGTTCGTCAGGTGCTTCATGCGGCAGGCGTTAACGCTAAGGTCCTCTTCACGGGCGTTCTCGCCAATGATCATGCCCTCATAGACTGGCTGTCCGGGCTCGATGAATAGAACACCGCGCTCCTGCACCATTTCGAGTGCATAGGCAGTGGACTGACCCGTTTCCATGGAGACAAGGGCCCCGCGAAGACGTCCGGCAATAGCGCCCTTGTAGGGCTGGTATGAGTCAAAGGTGTGGTGAATGATGCCCTGACCGCGCGTCGAGGTCAGAAACTCCGTACGGAAGCCGATGAGTCCACGCGCTGGGACGAGAAACTCGCAACGAACACTGTCGTTGCTCGGCGTCATCGCTGTCATTTCGCCCTTGCGTCGGCCGAGGCTCTCGATCACCGTTCCTACGTGGTCCTGCGGCACATCCACCGTCACGTGCTCGATCGGCTCAAGCATCTTGCCGTCAGCATCGCGGCGGAAGAGCACTTCCGGACGTGATGCGGCAAACTCATAGCCTTCGCGGCGCATCGTCTCGATGAGGATGGCCAGCTGCAGCTCACCACGTCCAGATACCTTAAAGACGTCTGGTGAATCTGTGTCTTCGACGCGCAAGGAAACGTTGTTACGAAGCTCCCGATAGAGGCGCTCACGGATCTTTGGTGTTGTGACGAACTTTCCTTCACGTCCGGCAAGGGGCGAGGTATTGACCATGAAATACATGGCAATCGTCGGTTCTTCGATGTTGACGTATGAAAGGGGCTCCGTGCGCGAACTGTGGGCAATGGTCTCGCCGATGTACACGTTCTCGAATCCCGAAAGGGCAATGATCTCGCCGGCGGAAGCAGTGGTAGTCTCGTTGCGTGCAATGCCCTCATGGACATACATCTTCGTGATGCGCGATGACTCACGCGAACCGTCCGGCTTGATGAGGTTCACATTGTCGCCAACGCTAACCGAGCCTTCAATGATCCGTCCAATGGCAATTCGGCCAACATAATCTGACCAGTCGAGGGCCGAGATGACCATGGCAAAGGGCGTCTCAACATCAACTGTTGGTGGCGGAATGTGCTTGACGACGGCGTCGAAGAGTGCTTCGAGCGAATCGGCTTCTTCTGTGAGAGAGTTCTTGGCGATTCCCTGCTTTCCGATGGCATAGACGATCGGGAAGTCGAGTTGCTCATAGGATGCACCAAGGTTGATGAAGAGCTCCATCACCTCATCAAGAACTTCCTGGGGGCGCGCATCTCCACGGTCGATCTTGTTGATCACCACGATGGGCTTGATGCCCATGTCGAGTGCTTTGCGCAGAACGAAGCGCGTCTGCGGAAGGGGACCTTCGGCCGCATCTACCAGAAGCAGCACACCGTCAACCATCGAAAGGACGCGCTCAACTTCACCGCCGAAGTCGGAGTGACCCGGTGTATCGACGATGTTGATCTTGACGTCCTTCCAGCGCACGGCCGCATTCTTTGCCATGATCGTGATGCCGCGCTCGCGTTCGAGATCGTTGGAGTCCATCACCCGGTCGGCAACGACCTGGTTGTCTCGGAACATTCCGCTCTGCCGCAGCATGTGATCAACCAGGGTCGTCTTGCCGTGGTCAACGTGGGCAATAATGGCGATGTTTCGGAAATCGGTGCGTTGTTGCAGAGCCATGAAGGGTTTTCTTGGATTTTGGATAGCTACAAAGGTACGGAGGTACGGAATGATGGAGGTACGGAATTACGGAATGACGGGATGACGGAATGACGGGATGACGGAATGACGGGATGACGGGATGACGCTCGCAACGTCGCCTGGGATAACATCATCCGTTATCGCCGCGCGCGGCGCGGGGATTTGCTTGTTCCTCCCAAGACAATGCACGGTGCGTCATCCTGAGGAGCCGAAGGCGACGAAGGACCTCGCGGGAATGACGAAGATAGATTCCCGCACGCGTGGGAATGACAGCTGAAGTCATCAGTCATCAGCAATCAGTCATCAGTCATCATTAATCAGTCATCAGTAACCAGCCATCCTAGAAATAATTCGACTCATCCCTCCACCGGACGATCTTCCACGGTTCGGAGGTGTTCGGCCGTTCGACGAGGAGATTCACGCGTCCCTGCGCACGGAGGATGTCGGCAGGGTTGAAGGTGATCGTCAGGTTAAAGCCGCGGGAGATGTTCTGAGTTAAGCTGTCGCCGTCGGCAACGATGACGTTGTTCCAGACAAGGTCGAGTTGCTGGGCGGCGTTGAAGAGACCGTTGGTGGCCAGCATGTCTTCATCACGACCCCAGGTGACGTCGATGCCCTGGTCGTAGTTGCGATAGACGAATGTGAAGTTGCGAGCCAAGAGCCGACCATAGGTCAGCGTGTCGCGAAAAAGGTAGGCGTAGCGGAAGTTCTGAAACAGACCTTCGATCGTACGCTGGTCGCCAAGAACATTATCGCCCCCTGACTCATCAAGAGAGGGAGCGAAGGGATTTACACAGGAAGTGCCGATGACGATGATCGCGGTCGTCACCAAGGCCGCTGAGGCAGCTCGCCACATGGATGAGAGTTGCCGCATCATACCTGGATCGGCTTGGACGGACGCCTCAGAACAGGCGAAGCCCGAGGAACATGGCGATGCTGGTGAAAAATGCGATTCCACCGGCCCATCCGAGGATGGCGGCACCGGCCGGACGCCGGATGCTGGTGCCAAGTGCGCCCATAAGCATGCCCATTGCTCCAGTCATGATTCCGCCGACAACGTCGTGCCAACCCATGCTGCGCTGAAGAGCAACGCAGACAAAGATGATGAGAACTCCAACGGCGATCCCGATGATCCGCGTCGAGAGATTGTCATCGGCGTGGTCCGGTTCGTGAACATGATCGTGTCCGTGTGATGCATCGTGTGACATGGCAGAGCTCCGAAAGAAAACGTCGTAAGCAGTTATGGGGCGAAGATAACGAGCATACAGTGATTTCGTGAGGTTCTTGCCGAAGTCGTCCCCTGATTCCGGTCATGAAGTTCGACGCGCGTAACCGAGAGTTTCGAAGCGTTGATTTCACCTACCTTCTTGGAGCTCACTATGCGACGTCTTGCCATTGCGCTCGGCTGTCTTCTGGTCTTTGCCGCAACAGCGCCGGCACAGATCAGCATCCCTCGAATGTTCACGTATCAGGGGGTCCTCACGGCACCAAATGGTGATGCCGTGGCTAACGGACCATATGAGGTGACGATTCGACTCTATACCGAACCGACCGGTGGAACTGCGCTGTGGGAGGAGACGCATACGACCACGACGGTCAATGGCGTTTTCGACGTGGTCATGGGGCGCACGGTGCCCCTTACGCTGACCTTTGACAGGCAGTACTGGTTGGCCGTCGAGATCGCCCAGGAAGGTGAGATGATCCCTCGCACCCGTCTGACGGCGGTGCCCTATGCGCTTTATGCTGAACGGGCCCGCGTTGCGGACAGCCTTTCAACGATGGCCACGGGAGTCGTGCGCAGCATCAACGGAGTTGATGGTGACCTCATTCTTGAGGGCGATGGCGCTACGACGATCATCCAGACCGGAAAGAAGTTCACGATCAGCACGCCCAAAGCAGTGCAGCGCATTACATCGCTGGATGGGTCGATTCTTGTGCGCCTGACCAATGAAAGCGACATTGATCTGGCGATCAAGGCCGTTGACCCATCGACGATCCTGCGCGCCGGCGCTCAGCCGGGAGAAGCTCTGGTGTGGGACGGTATCACGTCGGCCTGGAAACCGAAGCTTATCACTGGTGACATCACGGATGTGGTACGTCGTGGTGATGCCGCCGGAGGAGACCTCACGGGAACGTATCCAAATCCTCTGATCCGCGACGGTGCGGTGACCTCCGAGAAGATCGCAGCCGGGGCCGTTACGACATCACGCATCGCTGACGGTGCGGTGACGTCGCCAAAGATCCAGGACGGTGCCATCACCACGACGAAGATTCAGGATGGGGCGGTCACGACACAGAAGCTGGCTGACAATTCCGTCACGTCGGACAAAATGTCTCAGATGCCTCTCACGCCCGGCACCTATGGTTCAGGCTCATCCGTGCCCATACTGAGTGTGGATCGATCCGGTCGTATCACTTCGATCCAGACGGTGCCGGTCGATAACAGCCAGCCCTTCGGTCCGGCAGGGGGCGACCTCGTCGGACTCTATCCCAATCCTGAGCTTCGAATGACAGGCGTTGTTCCCGGCACCTACGGTAACGGTTCAACCATTCCGCAGCTGACAATCGACACTAAAGGTCGGATCTCGTTTGCCCAGAACCGGCAGATCCGTCCCAACAACCTCGTTGAGTCCGACATTCAGTTGACAGGACCGATCGACAGTCTTAACCTTCAGATCAAGCCATCGACGGTTGGAACCGACGAACTTCAGGACGTGCCTGGTCTGCCCCTTGTTGCCCAGGGGAATGCCATTACATCGGCAGTCATCACGGTCGATCGCGACGGACGCGTTCGCGAGCTCTCGTCGATTCCGATCATCGCCATGCGTCCGGGTGATCCGGCAGGGGGCGATCTAAGCGGCAACTACCCGAATCCGAGGATCAACTTCAACGTCATCGGCGGTGATATCATCACGGCGATCAATCTCGAGGACTCGCTACTGATCGACGGATCACGGATCGAACCGCCAATCACGATTCCGGCATCCGACATTCAGGCTTCGGGACGTCTGGACTCGCTGAATCTTCAGATAAAGACCGGCACGATTAACGGCAATGAACTCGCAAACATTCACAGCGCACCAATCGGACCGATTGGTAGTGTCTCACAGATACCCGTCGTCAGCGTCGACGTTGATGGACGCGTAACTGCACTAGCCTCGGTCACACTCAATGCTATCAAGGTCGGAGATCCGGCAGGGGGCGACCTGACGGGCACCTACCCCAATCCGACTCTCAACGTGTCGACCTCCGGTAACACGATCATTAACGCGATCAACAACTCGTCCACAACGACGGTGATCGACGCATCAAAGATCGAGTTGCCCGGAACCGTATCTGCATCCGACCTCTCAGTGTCAGGTCCGCTGGATTCAATGAATCTTCAGCTGCGTGCCAATACCGTCAATGGTAACGAACTTGCTGACATTCTTCCGGCCCCGATCGGTCCTCTCGGATCAGCGACGACCACTCCAGTGATAACGGTCGATCGCGATGGCCGTGTTGTCGCACTGACTTCGGCCACCATCTCGGGCACGACGCCAGGAGGTGCGGCCGGGGGCGATCTTACGGGAACGTATCCCAACCCTCAGCTGGTCAATACGGGCGTGGTAGCCGGTACGTATGGCTCATCCAGTGCGGTATCCCAGATCCAAGTCGATGCGAAGGGTCGCATTCTCAGCGCCTCGAATGTCTCGATTCAGCCCCTTACAAATGGCAGTTCGGACCTCACTGTGTCAGGTAACATCAACGGAATGAATCTGCAGATCAAGAGCAATGCGGTTGGTAGTGACGAGCTCGCTTCCACCTCCGTCGTGGCTGCCACATATGGCACGGCCACACAGGTGCCGCAGTTTACAGTCGATGCAGACGGTCGCCTGACCGCTGCACAGAATGTCACGATCTCCGGCACAACGCCGGGAGGCCCGGCCGGGGGCGATCTGACGGGAACGTATCCGAATCCAACGCTAAACATCGCCACGGCTGGACCATCAATCATCAACGCCATCAACAACTCGTCATCGGCAACGGTGATCGACGCCTCAAAAATCGAGCATCCAGGAACGGTCACATCAAGCGATCTAACGGTCAGCGGTCACTTGGACTCGATGGATCTGCAGATTAAGTCCGGACGTGTCGGCGCAGCCGAACTTAGTGATCTCCACACGGGATCCATCGGACCTGTTGGTACGGCTTCGACGGTACCGATCGTAACGATCGACCAAGATGGTCGCGTTACGGCACTAACGTCGGCAACGATCGCAGGTACAACTCCCGGCGGTTCAGCCGGCGGGGACCTAACGGGTACCTATCCTAACCCATCGCTGGTGACCACAGGCGTCACATCGGGCACCTATGGCTCGTCCAGTCAGGTTGCGCAGATCACGGTTGATGCAAAGGGACGCGTCCTTGCAGCCTCCGATGTCCTGATCCAGCCCGTAACCTCTCTTGCATCGGACGTGACCGTATCCGGGACGATCAACACCATGAATTTGCAGATCGGTGCCAACACCGTCGGCTCGAGCGAACTCTCGTCATCTGGTGTCACACTCGGTACCTACGGCACGGCAACGCAGATTCCACAGATTACGGTTGATTCTGACGGTCGAATCACCAACGCTACCAATGTCACCATCTCGGGAACAAGTCCCGGTGGTGCTGCCGGTGGAGATCTGACGGGAACCTATCCAAACCCAACACTGGTCACGACGGGTGTATCAGCCGGCACGTATGGCAGTGACCACCAGGTTGCACAATTCACCGTCGATGCCAAGGGACGCCTGACGAGTGCGACGAATGTGACGATCTTTCCGGAGACCACAGCGGGGACGGATGTTACGGTCACTGGCAATCTCAATGTCATGAATCTTCAGCTCGGCGCAAACGTCGTTGGTGCAACAGAGCTGGCATCTACAACTGTCACGGCCGGCAGCTACGGCACGGCCACCCAGATACCACAGTTTACGGTCGATGCCGACGGCCGCCTGACCAGTGCTGCCAATGTCACGATCTCAGGTA
Source organism: Patescibacteria group bacterium (assembly GCA_044376225.1). Taxonomy (GTDB): domain Bacteria; phylum Bacteroidota; class Ignavibacteria; order Kapaibacteriales; family Kapaibacteriaceae; genus UBA10438. The sequence goes on from JBILLF010000015.1 coordinate 40,797, forward strand.
CCAGTCCTGGAGGTACAGCAGGGGGCGATCTTACCGGGTCGTATCCGAATCCTTCACTCATCGCCACGGGTGTTGTGGCCGATCAGTATGGTACGACGTCAGCCGTTCCGCAGATCACCGTTGATGCAAAGGGGCGCGTACTTTCTGCATCGAACCTGACCATCGTACCGGTAACAAGTGGCTCTTCGGATGTATCGGTTACCGGCAACATCAATAGCATGAATCTGCAGCTTGGTACGAGCGTCGTCGGTCCAACAGAGCTGGCCTCGACGACGGTGTCCGCTGGCAGCTACGGTACCACCACGCAGGTGGCCCAGTTCACGGTTGATGCCGATGGACGCATCACCACCGCTACGAACGTAACCATATCGGGAGTTGCTCCTGCCGGCGCGGCAGGGGGCGATCTAACGGGCACCTATCCAAATCCAACCTTGACCGCTACCGGCGTTGGTGCCGGCACGTATGGAACAACAAGCGCCGTGCCGCAGATCAACGTCGACGCGAAGGGACGTCTGACCTCGGCCACGAACGTGACCATCGTGCCGGCAACCGCCGCCGGAACAGATGTGACGCTGACGGGTAACATCAATACGATGAACCTGCAGCTTGGGGCCGACGTGGTTGGTCCGAGCGAACTCGCTGCAACAGCTGTTGCCAGTGGTACCTACGGATCGTCGTCACAGATACCGCAGCTAACGGTTGATGCTGACGGACGTCTCACGAACGTCTCCAACGTTACGATCTCCGGTACAAGTCCAGGTGGAGCGGCAGGAGGCGATCTGACGGGCACATATCCCAATCCGACACTTATCACGACAGGTGTTGGTGCAGGAACCTATGGTAGCAGTTCCGAGGTCGGACAGTTTACGGTCGATGCCAAGGGTCGACTGTCCAACGCATCAAATGTTGCGATCGTCCCTGTAACGGTTGCCGGAACAGATGTGACCGTGTCTGGAAACATCAATACGATGAACCTTCAGCTCGGCACGAGTGTCGTGGGCGCAACAGAACTGGCTTCAACGGCAGTAACCTCCGGAAGCTATGGTACGTCCACGCAGGTTCCGCAATTCACTGTCGATGCTGACGGTCGCATCACCAATGCCACGAATGTGACGATCTCCGGAATTGCCCCCTCGGGAGCTGCCGGGGGCGATCTGACAGGTACCTATCCGAACCCAACGTTAACAACCAGCGGCGTTAGTGCCGGTACGTATGGAACAACAAGCGCCGTGCCGCAGATCAGCGTCGATGCGAAGGGACGTGTGACCTCGGCCACGAACGTTACCATCGTGCCGGCAACCGCTGCCGGAACGGACGTGACGGTGACGGGCAACGTGAACACCATGAACCTGCAGCTGGGTGCCGATGTTGTTGGCGCCTCGGAGCTCACCTCGACGGCTGTTACGAGCGGCACGTATGGTACGACGACTCAGGTTCCGCAATTCACTGTCGATGCTGACGGTCGCATCACCAATGCCACGAATGTGACGATCTCCGGAATTGCCCCCTCGGGAGCTGCCGGAGGCGATCTGACAGGTACCTATCCGAACCCAACCTTGACCACCACCGGCGTCAGTGCCGGCACGTACGGAACAACAAGCGCCGTGCCGCAGATCAACGTCGATGCGAAGGGACGTCTGACCGCGGCCACGAACGTCACCATCGTGCCGGCAACTGCCGCCGGAACGGACGTGACAGTTACTGGTAACGTGAACACCATGAACCTGCAGCTGGGCTCTGACGTTGTGGGTGCAGCTGAACTTGCTGCAACGACGGTATCGAGCGGCACATACGGAACCACAACGCAAGTTCCGCAGCTGACCGTAGATGCCGATGGACGTCTGACCAATGTTGCCAACGTTACGATCTCTGGAACAACACCCGGTGGAACAGCCGGTGGCGATCTCTCAGGTACGTATCCAAACCCAACAGTGAACCGTATTCAGGGTCGCACCGTATCGACGATCGCTCCAGCATCTGGCAACATTCTCGCATGGAACAGCACATCAAACTCGTGGGAACCGACGGCCCCTTCCTCGAGCTCTCCGACTGGTGCTGCGGGTGGTGACTTGAAAGGAACATATCCCAATCCAACAGTGCAGAAGATTCAGAACGAGTTGATCGATTCAACGATGACACTGAAGAATCAGGATGTGTTGACGTGGAATGACACGACGCAGAAGTGGACCAATACGCAAAAGGGCGAGCTGCCAACTGGGGTGTACCTGCGCGAGGGTACGGTCATTGATGTGGGAGCCACCCAGAGCCCGGTTGGAGAGCTCAATGACCTCGTGATTCCAGAAGCAGGACTGATCCGCTTCATTAGCGCAACGGTCCAAACGGACATTAGTGGTTTTGCAGGGGGCTCGGACGGACGATTGCTGATCGTGTTCAATGGGTCCGGCAAACAGCTCAAATTCTTCAGCAACGACGGTCGTTCGACCAATGCCAATCAGCTCGAAATGTTCATCCCGAGCCGAACGCTCAACACCAACGGTCTGATCATGTTCGTGTACATCTCCTCGCTCCAACGCTGGGTCGAGATCGCTCACAACAACTAACCAGCGAGAAACCATCATGAAACACAACATGTATCTGCTGGAGCTTCTCGTCTGTTTGGGTGTACTCGGGGCGCTCAATGGGACAGCACTGGCAAAAGTTCAAGAATCCGTGGGCAAGAGTCTCATCTCAAACGGCGGTGGCGCATGCTCGTCCACTAACCGGCAGATAAATGGATCTCTCGGCCAGCCTGTCATTGGCGTCGTGCAGCGCCACCCAAAACACCTCGAACAGGGATTCTGGTATGCCGCCAACCGTATCCATGATGCCAACGGGTGGCACACGACGGTTATGATGCCGGAGCTTACGGGACGTAACGGCCAGACGATAACCGTGCCGATCTCAATGGTCTCGACGCAGAAGATGATCGTTGGCGGCATCCGCAACTGGAAGGCACGCATACGCTTCAACAAGTCGATGCTCGAACCCCGCGGTTTGGCCGAGCTTGAGGAGGCCGACAACTACTACATCGTGACGCTTTCCGGCACGGCCACGGATACCATCCAGCAGCTGGCCTCGTTTGATGCCTTCGTAAGGCTTGGTAACGATACGACAACGGCCCTTGAGTTCGAGTCCTTTCAATGGCTGGAAGAATCACGGATGCGGGTTTACACCGAAAGTGGGTCGTTCACCGATCTGAGTATTTGCAAGGCCGGTGGGCCGCGCCTGACAGCCGTAGCCGGACATCCGATCCTGCGCGTTACACCGCAACCGGTGGCCGACCAGGGAGAGGTCATCTGCCAGTTCGGACAGTCCGAGATCATTCGCGTGATGATCTACGACGGAGACGGTACACCTCTGCGCGAGATCTACTCGGGCCCGGTTGCTGCCGGCGAGTTTCGACTTCCGTTCACTACCGCAGACCTTGCCGCCGGTGCCTACGTAATGTCGGTCCGCACAGAGGGTCAGGCAGTGGCAGAACAGTTCATCATCATGCGCTAGGAACGCCCCATGACAACGCTTTCATCAACACCACATTTTGCAGATCATTTGCGGCGATGCCTTACGAGTCTTGTTGGAGCGGCAGCTCTCCTGACCGTTGCGCATTCACAAACACGCCCGACGCTCATGTACGAGAAGATCCGACTGGGCATCGCCGCATCCTATGATCAGCGGTATCTGCGAGCCGACTTTCAATCGCTGCCTCAGACCGAGAGCTGTTGTCTCGGGTTCGGCAACGCGCAGAAGTCCGGATTCTCCATCGACGGAATCGCTGAGTTGCCCCTTACTATGGGGGTGACGCCGTATCTCCGGCTGATGTACACGCAGTTAGGGGGCGACTTTACCAGCGACGAGTCTCTCTGGGCCTACAATGGTGAACTTGCCTCGCGCCAGGTAACGTTCCGTCACGACGTGTCGACCACTGTCCACGCTGTATTCATCGAGCCCGGTGCCAGCTTTGCTGTGCAGGGATTCGACATCGGGCTGGGCATCCAGTGCGGCTACATCACCGGAACATCGTTCACACAGAAGGAGACGATCGCCTCGCCATCGTCGATCACCTATCGTGACGGTTCACGCGAGCGCAACGTCCAGTCGGGGTTCCTCTCTGACGTGCGCAACATCCAGTTCGGGGTCAATGCCGGTATCAGCTATGACTTCGAACTGCCAAACATGCCGGAGTGGACTATTGCGCCGGAGGTGCAGTTCACCTACGCCATCACAAACATCCTGTACAACCGGGACTGGAAGACAAACGTCCTGCGGATGGGACTGGCGGTCAAGTACGCGCTGGACCTTCCGCCGACGTATCGTGACCGGTATGGAAACTGAGCGGCTCACAGCGCAGCTGTTCGGCGCGCATGGGTCAGTTTGAAAGCTGACCCTTAAGGAGCGACCAGGTCGATTCGACGGTATCGCCTGGTCGCTTCGCGTCGCGCCAGCGGGCGATACTCCACAGCCCGCTCTTCTCCGGCAAGATCGTCAGCGCCATGGTGCCTGTGAGCAATGACGGAAGCGTACTAATGTTGAGCTGCACACTCAGTTGGTAGTCACTCACCCATACCAGCGAGTCCGGCGAAGAAAACGCTACCTGGCTGTTTGTGAACTGCAGGTTCGGACGCTGATCAAGGGGCAAGCGGCTGGTCATACTTAGAAAGGCCTGACGTTCCTTGTCGGCCGACCATGACGCAAACACCGCCTGGTAGCGGGCACCGACTTCGGCCGATGGTTCGAGGACAAATGTTGCGCTGCTGCGGGTTGGATCCGCAAGACAGAGCATATAGTTCTGTGTGTTCTTCTCGACAACCGCATTGCGAAGATTATCAATCACGATGAGCGGGCTCGTTGGAGGATCATATGTTCCTCGGTCTCCGGACGGCTCCTCCGGTGTTCGTGTTGCACAGCCCCCCATCAGAATGGCAATGCTAACCACTGCGAGAGCCGCAGCCCGTCGGCCAAAGCTCATACGGGTCTCTCTGCAACAATGATCACCCGCTCGCATTGGGACTCATCGAACGGAGCTCCATCGTAGGAACCGAACTCCTGAACGAGGGCGAGCCCTGCCTGTTG
>JBILLF010000016.1:0-45837 GCA_044376225.1 Patescibacteria group bacterium
GGATCCAGCGAAATGTTCCGCCAACGGAATACGCATCTGAGTCGCTCTCGATCTTTTCGAGTGTGACAAACCAGTTCAACGTCTTGCCGTCTGATCGCACTGTGGAGTGCCATGATTTCGGAAGTGAAACGCTGATAGCCCCTTCTTCCGAGCGAAACGTGCTGTCGAGCCTACCCAGCGAGTCTTGTGACACCTGGAGAAGGATCTTATCAATGTTGGACGACGCACACATGGCTGGGTCGATGCGGCACAGCTCGCGCATCGGGGCGACGGCGAGATCCAGACGGTCTTGCCGATAATGCCCCAGGAACAGGAGGTACCAGCCGTTGCGCTCAGTGGGAAAGAGCTGTGTGATTTTTGTCCCAGCGTCAACAACCGTTGGCATGTCATTAAGTGACTGTGCCGCAAAGCCCAGGATCTCCCACGCTTCGCGAACCTTATCGTTGAGTTTGGTTGCTTTCAGCGCCCATTCCTTGGCCTTGGCAAAGTCCTTGGCGTTGTAGGCAACGATTGCAGAGTCCACTTCTACAGGACGAGGAGCAACCTGCTGCTGGGCAAACATCTGCTGTCCGACAAGGGCAAGCAGAATCAAACAGAGTGTGCGTGTCATCTGATTCATAGCGCTAATGGTGAGCTCTGATTGAACAAACAGGCGCAAAAATAGCGATCGGTGTTGGCAGTTCTCTGTATCGAAGACTGGCAAAAAGTTGCTATTCTTGGCCCCGGCGTATGTTTCTGCATACGTGTTTTGTAATCATTCTACTGGAGAAGTTCGGATGACCAAGCAGGAGATCTATGATGAGATGGTGCGCCTTTTCGGCGATTTCACCACCGCTCACAACTCAAAGTTCAAGAAGGATGCCGCTACGGCCCGCAAGGCTGCCAGCGCCCTGAAGAAACTGGTCACGCCATATAACCAGGCCTCGATCGCCGAAGGCAAGGCTAAGTAAGACCACGCCTTTCAATCCTGTAAACGAAGCCCCTTTCTCGCGGTGAGAAAGGGGCTTTTCTGTTCAGTGTCGAGTTGATGTGAAGATCGGCACGACTTGCGTGCACGCTCCCTGCTACCGAAGAATGACGAGTGCTTTGACATACGTGCCAATGGAGGTAACCACACGTGCCATGTAGTAAGAAGCTGGCAATCCTGCGGTACTGATTGATATCGAGGTCGATGGCAACGAGTGTTCTTGAATTGTAGACGAGCCTACACGACTTCCGACGCCATTCAGAACCTCTGCGCTGTGAATGAGAACGTCGGGCACTGTAGATGTGATGGTCACGAAATCACCTGCGGCAGGCAAGGGGCTGATTGAGATGACGTCCGCCTTGGTCGAAATGTCATCATTGACACCCGTGACCTCTTCCTCTATGACTCTGATGCGAAACTCTCTTGAGGCACGAAACACAGAGTCTGAACACTCAACCCGAATGACGGTGGACCCAAGGTCGTCGTTTTGCGGAACTGCTTGCAGCACGAAGTGAGCGCCATTGCCGACGATACGCAGGTCTGCGTTCGACAACACAACCGTGTCCGACGACGTTACGGTCCATGTGAGATCTTCGAGCGCGTCATAGTTCACGACAAAGCTGTCCATTAGCGTATCCTGGTCAGTGATTACCGTATCAATGAGACCCGATATCATTGGCGATAGCCGGGGCCTCTCAACGCGTTCGATCAGGAATTCATAGGGGTACTTCCAGGAGGTCGCAGTGGCCGTGCCACCGATCGTGAAGTACAACAATTCGCCAGCTCGCGCCACAACCGAAGGGTCCACATCAATCGAGACAGCACTCGTGGCCCCAACGACAACTTCCTTCAACTTCTCGCCATTGGAATCTGTGAAGCTCAGAGATAACTCACGCACCGGCGCCGCTGAATCGAGCAGTCGGAAACGAAGTCCACCTGAGACATTGCCAAGGTCAGCCAGATTGACCACAAAAGCATCGGCATCGCTCGTACCACCACCTGACTGGATGGTGAGTGCACCGCGGTAGGCAGTGCCCAAACTAACCTGATAGGCAAACTCTCGTGTTCCGGGCTCATCAAGACCACGCATGATTGTCTGAGCATCTGATGGGACGTCCCAGTGTGCCCGATCCGTGAATAGTGTGTCAGAGAGCCCCTTCGGCAGGAGCTCTCCTTCCTTCGATGGCAGGATCTGACGATCAGTATCTACCACGAAGTCGCCGGACAAGAAACCTAGCTTTGAAGTGACGTAGGTAAACGGAACATTCGTCGGTAATGGCAGACTCGACAACGCCCCCTCATTGAGGCCAACGACGGTATCGTTCGAGCGGCCATTGCAGTCAACATCCCCATTGTGCCAGCCGGAAAAGAGCCAATTCGTATTCAAGCCCCCCTCATACCCGCCGAAAAGATATACTCCCTGTTGTTGGCTGCCGGAAGCATATGTGATGCGCAGATCCCGGACAGATTCACTACTAGAGTTGAGAAGTAAGGGGCTAGCCTGGGTCTCGTCTGCATCATCTCTGATACTTGGTATCCACTTCATTGCATCACAGCCTCGGTGCGGAGAGCTCATGGTCACAACCTTGGCTACTCGATGGCCGTCGACTGCCTGTGGATCAACCCACCATCGTGGTTTACCATCCTCTCGTCGCTGCAGATACTCTCTGATTGAAACCCCTCCCATTGAGTATCCGACGAGGATGACCTTTGAAGCACCCGTCGCCTCGAGAACGTTCTTGATCGCCTGCTGCAGCACATACCCATGTTTAACAAGTGCAGCCTGATCACTTTGTGATTCCCGAGCGACGATCCACAGATCTGCATATGGAATGAGTTTGGGGTTTGATGCCACTTCATTCCACGAGGTCTCACAGTTGATCGTGTACAGGCCCGTAGATATCGGCTGAACGGGGTTTACGTACACGTCATCGTCTGCCGTTCCGGCAACATTGTCGTTACCGAACACGTTTGTCATGTCTCGGTATCGATTGAGATTCGCATGAACGACCGAGCCTATGTCATCGCCGGTTGTTCGAATATGGTCGCCATAGATCGGCGATACTGCAGAGAAGACATCATAGAAGATCTTATCATTCTGATCCATTCCATGGATGAAGATGATCGGATATGGTGAGTACGACCGCTGCGCATTACCCACATAAAAAGTGATGCCGAGGAAGAGGAGCCTGAGAACAACGGTTTTCATGGTCGAATATAGGAGTACGCATATGATGTTACCGTGCCATCTTGGCAATCGTCATATTGCTGATGGCTCAAAGAGCTCTTCCTATCAACATCGCACTCTTCTCTTCAATCATGGCCAATCTTCTTTCATTTGTTCTTCTGCTGTCGGTCCAGCTTTCCATCTCACTTCCAGCTGAATCATCACCGAATCGCGACAATGGCCGTAGCATTCGCCCAGCAGACAGCACAAGCATGTATGACCTGCCCCCCGTAACAGTCACGGCCGGTCTGACGAAGTTGAATCCAGCGCTTGCCCCCTTCAGCATTGCGGTTCTCGATGCAACAGATATCACGACATTGCCGGTGCGCGCTGCCAGCGATGCTCTGGCATATGTGCCGGGGGTGGATCTTCGACGCAGAGGCCCGTTAGGCGTCCAGTCAGACGTTACCATTCGCGGCGGAACCTTTGAGCAAACGGCAATCATGATCGAAGGTATGCGCCTGAACGATGTACAAACCGGACATAATACGTTCAGCATTCCTCTGCTTCCATCGGACATTGAACGTATCGAAGTGGTGAAAGGGGGTGCTGCACGCGCACTTGGCGCAGGAGCCATGGACGGGGCGGTGAACATCATTCTCAAAAGGCCTGGATCGGTCCCGACGATCAGCCTTGGATTGATGGGTGGTGATGCTACCTATCAAGAAGGTCGGCTCTCCGCTTCTGCCGCAACGGGAAGTATTGTCCACCGGCTAAGTGCGCAGGCAATGCGGCACGGCGGATGGATCCCATCATCAGACGTCGAGTTGCAGTCCATTCTCTATACGGCTTCAACCGAGTTTGATGATGGGAAAGCACAAGTGCTCGTCGGAGCGACGAACAAGGTGTTTGGTGCCAACGGATTCTACACTCCACGCTTTCCAGAGCAGTGGGAGCACGTTACGACAATCATTGCGGGGGCGACACTTGAGAAATCATTGTCAACTGATGTTGACGTTCGATTTCGCGGTCTCTCACGGATGAACGACGACGAGTTTCGCCTCAAGCGTAATGACCCGAAGTTTTACACCAATACTCATCGTACAGAGCAACATCTGATTCAAGCTGGGCTGACGTTTCATAGATCGAATGGGGCGACGTCACTTTTGGTCGAAGGCGGCAGTGATTGGATTAACAGCTCGAACCTAGGCACGCATCGCCGTCTGCGTGGCAGCGTCATTGTCGAGAACGTAACCGAAATGAAGCCTTTGCGAATAACGCTCGGAGGGGGGCTGCTGACATTCAGTGACCGAGCGCCTCTACCAACTGGTGGCCTCGACCTATCCTATCGTCTTGATTCAGAATCGACATCTATTAGCATTCTCTTCCTTTCTCTCCAGATCAACGGACGTATTCCCTCGTACACTGACCTCTACTACCGCGATCCAGCAACAACCGGCAACCCACTGCTGCGTCTAGAAACTGCCCGAACGGCGGAGCTTGGCTACAGATGCACGACGGAGCGGATGACGATCTCGGGTGCAGTGTTCCATCGTAACGGCCGCGATATGATCGACTATGCCATTGACACGGCTGGGAAGGCTACTGCTGCGAACATTACGACGGTCAACGTTACAGGACTTGATGTTTCCGCAGCCTGGCGCACAGACGTAGGAGCCCTACGCCACATTCGTATTGGTCTTGTCTATCAGAGTCTAGTATCGTCAGCACCCGCACGTACCCGCTATATCGCCGATAATCTCAGAACCCAGGGCATTCTGGAAACACGCTGGCAACTGCCCCTCGACATTACCGCCACCTATATCGCGCGCGTCATCGAACGCGTTACTGATCCGACCATTCGCGTTGTGCATGACGTGAGTCTCCGAAAGCAGATCAGTCCATTTACTATCACTCTCGAAGCAACCAATCTTTCCAATTCTTCCTATATCGAAACCGGCTGGGTTCCGGTCCCGCCCCGGTGGGCACGTATAGGGCTTGATTGGAGTTTGTAAACACGTACTCGACCCTGGCACGGGGCGAGTGCCATGCCGTCACACCCCAAATCGTATACCACTAACCTATTTGGTGGGTACCACCGCCGTGATCCTCACCACCCGCTGCAGCATCCGCTCTTCGGGTAGACGCTGACTCTGTGATGCATCTGGCTCACCACGTCCGACTGCGGTGACTCGGCCCGAGAGCTGGGCGGCAACAGCGCGCGCGCGCTCAAGGCTTATACGATCGTTGTCCTCCTTGCTGCCTATGATATCCGTGCAGCCTTCCACTTGGATTCGAGCCCCTTTCCCGACTCGACCTCGCACAAAATCAAGCACACGTCGGTGTTCATCGGTCAGTTCGGCGCTGCGGAATGGGAACACCACGAGCTCGAAGCGCTCGATAATGCTGTCATTGCGACGCTCACGACGCTTGTCGATCAGGCGCACGGTCTTGATGGGAAGGTCGAGCGTATCTGAAACGGGAGCCCCCTTATGATCACCGGAGAGGGAGAGACGGAGTTTGCCCCCCTGGATGAGTTCTTGCGCCGCAGCGCCATCCGGTGTGAAGACAATGGCATCGGTAGCCGGACGTGCTGATGAATCAACACGATTATCATTGGCCCGCAGTACCCACCTGTTGATAGGCGCACCGTCACTCGTGCGTACCCGTACAGTCACACTTGGCGGCGTCATTGAGCCCACGGTGTCTGCTGTTCGATAAGGGGCGAGTACATCAGCATTCGATGCCAGTATCTCCACGCGCCTATTCTCCTCGTCGGCAAGGGACGCTTCAGCTCCGGAAGCGATCGATGTATTCGCCGGGAGGCGTCGCGCACGGACCTTCAGACGCTTTGCTGCAATGCCATAGCCCTGCGTGAACACCGTCGCGATGGCTCGCGCCCGACGCAGGGCGATGGTTGTGTCAGGATCGTCGTTCGCACTTGTCCCAACAAGCGTGATTTCCGCACTAGGAAACTGCCTCATCCGCTCGGCAATCACCGACAGCACACGGTGGTGGAATTGCACCGGAGTAAGCCGCGCCGAGAGTGCAACCAACGACTCTTTCGATTCATATCGCTCCGGTACCACATCGGAGCCCCGTTCAAAGAACACGTACGGAAGGATCGGCTGATAGCGTTCTTCCTCGATCTCTTCAATGCGTATCGCCTCGCGGACATCGGCGGAGAGTTCAACATCGTGAACCTCTGGTTGTGCCCGAGGTGTCTGTGGTTTTGGTGTTTCTATCTGCTTGGCTATCGGCTGACCTGACTTCGTCGAAGGCACAGTGGTTTTTGCAGGGGGCTGAGCAGGCGCCACACCCAGCTCATACGAAAGGCGCACCCCGATGCTTGGCACAATGACGCTCCAGCTGGTGACCGATGTCATGCTCGAGAATCCAAACGCCATAGCAACCTCCGGCGTCAGCCTCCAGCTGCGGACGCGATTGAGAGGAATGTCGAAACCCACCGATCCGACGCCATACAACGTGCTGGTGATGGACTCCGCCAGATCTCCCGTGCGCACGTTGCGCACGTTAGATCGCGTGTCGCTGTAGAGCGCACCAGATGGTGCTGTGATCTCCTCACGCGCACGCAAACGTCCGAAGGTCCGCGCTGCATAGCCCCCTCCCAGACGCAAGACGAGGTTACTCCATCGATAGCCAAAGGATGATTCGATACCAACCTCGGTCAGTGGGGCATCGATAGTGTGCGTGATAGCACCTTGGACGACAGCATTCCCAAGAATGATGTCCTGATACTCAGTAGTTGTAAGAGTATGCGAGCGGTCACTGACGGCAAGGCGCATACTAGCAAAGAGTGAACTCCAAAGCGGAACATCTACTCCCAAACTGAACTGTCCGCCAGTGCCAGAGCCGCCGTCAAAAGACGGACAACATGACGGGAACCCGGGCAATTGACGGAACGATGCATTGGCCGTGGTGAAGCCAAGAGCGGTGCCGACATCAAGTCGGATCTGAGCAACGACCATGGTTGCGGGAATAAGTAGAGTGCAGATTGAAATGAACGTTCTCATCGCACCACCTCAAAGAGTGTTGAGGCGACCATCGATGGCGACTGAACAACGAACATGTATGTACCTGCTGGAATCCACGTCGGGATCATCCATTCAGCAGAGTTGCCATCAAATGCACCGCTTCCGAGCTGTATCTCTTCACCAAGCATTGTGACGATGCGTGCCGATGACTGCATTGCTTCGTCACCGACGGCACTGCCGATCGCACCATCGGGTCCAACAGGATTGGAAGCAACAGAAACGGCAAGCCGTGTGCGCCGGAACGTAACGAAGCGCCCGACGGAGTCGATGCGACAGATGCCCGCAGTTCGGAACGGCAATGCTGTTGGGGCAGAACCAGCGACACAGGGGTCAAAGTCAAGACTGTCGACAATGATTGACGTGCTATCGCTTTCGCCAAGTGCAACGCGAAGATCGAAGAACCCAAGCGTATCACTCGATGATTTTCGGCGCCCTGTCACCCTGATCGAACGCATCGAATCATCTGTTATTCCTCGTCCAAGGGGCCGAACGGGGAACAACATCGTTTTGTTGAAGCGGACCACGGCAGACCAGTCCGTGGGAAGTGACTCGAGGGCTACTCCCTTGGGAATGGCAATCCGCATGATAACGCGAGCAGTCGATCCGACCGTTGCACTATCAGCTCCGGCATAGGACAACAGCAAAGGCGTGCTGCCGCTCGAAGATGACGTTATGACCGTAACCGTGTCCGTGGTTGCCGAACAGCCGTCTGATGAAAACAGTAATGCGCTGTACCGTCCGGCGGTGGTTACACGAAGCGTGGAGTCTTCGCTCACGGCGCCATTCGACCAGACCACACGTGCAACGCGATTGTTCCCTCGAATCCGCAGCACAACTCCGGCCGTATCACAAAGACGAATTGTATCTGATGGCTCGATGTATCCGACTGGATCAAGACCGGTTTTGATGACAACACTATCGGAGAATTCACATTCTCCCAGGGTATACTTGACCTTGTACGTGCCTGCCGCCTTAACCACTCTTACTGGGTCAGTGACACCATCTCCCCACACAATATTCGATGGCACAGGCTCCAGAGACAGCGTGGCACTATCGTCATCCGTCGCACATAGCGCCGAGTCGGATGCAAGAAGCTTTGTCGTGCGCGAACAGCTACCGATCTTTACAAGGAAACCGTTGCGAAGCGTACCAGCTTTCGTGCGTTGAAACATGGGTCCTGCTGCATCGGTTCCGGGAATAATGGAGCTCGTTGTACTACCACAGATGTAGCTTGAGTTCGGACCTTCGTCGATACCGCCAAAGCCAAAGCGAAACTGCTCCACATCAAGAGTTAGCTCATCCTTGTTGCCACAGAACGCACTCAGTCCCGTTGGATTGCTGCCGGGATAGGGATTCAATCGGTAGGCGTTGAACGTGCTGTTCCGACAGGTAAAGAAACCGTTCGAGAACATCAGAGGTCCCGTGTTCGTGTTTCCGCGTGTGAACGAGCACAGAATTTCGTCTGCCGTCGTTGTAACACTCCACGTAGTCGCCTTCATCATCGCGCCTTCACTGATCTGCAACAGAAATGCATCACCACCACGTGCGGTGCCACCGACGAACGGAGTTCTGGAGGTTGGATCGCCCAGCAGCGGAAAATCAGCCCCATGATAGTTACCACAAACGCGAATGATCAACGGCTCGCCTCCCGGGCCGGGCTGATAGGAGCGGTACGGCTGCAGACCATACACAACCTCGTTACCCGCTGCACCGCAATACGTATGCCACTGACACTCCAGCGTTGCAGAGTCCAGCCGCGCAACAAATCCGTCGTCGTCCTGCGGCGTGCCAAGCCGCGTCGGCTGCAGCACACCATTCCCCGGCAGTTTGTCGCTGCGGGTGCGTCCGCCTACATAGACATGCCCAAGCGTGTTGCGCGCCCGCACCACGAGTATCTCGTCTAGGAAGCGTCCACCGAAGTAGGTGACCACGTCCGGAACAATCTGCCATCCGCCTGTCACCTGCTCGATATCAAGCTTAGCGACAAAGCCGTCTCCCTTGCTTTCTGCCCCGGCGTCTTCGTCCTGGTAGCCGGCCTGAAAGGCGTTGGCGGTGGTAGGGAAGCCCTTGGACTGTGTTATGCCCCCTACGTAGATGGTGTTTCCTACGATATCGACGCTGGTGGCGATGTCCTCTTCTTGACCTGAGAGGTACAATGTGCCTGCGAACCTCTCTCCCGTGGTCGTGAACGTTGCCACAACGGCATCAGCAGATCCGGTACAGGTAACTCTGGAGGCCCCGACCATGACGAGTACGCCCTCATCTGAGATCACGACCTCGTATGGTTGCACGCAGGAAAAGTACTGTAGCCAGCGTAGTTCGCCTGTGGGACTGAACGAGGCTAGATATCCGGAGCCGTTTGTACTTCTGGAAGTATCGAATGACGAAGGAACTCCCCGAGCCTCCGGAAAATCTGTGCTGGTAAATACACCGCATACGTACACGTTGTCATTCTTGTCAACACACAGATCACGCATCTGGTCGTCACCGGAACCACCCATGTAGGTTGACCATTGCACAGGCAGGATCTCCTGTGCATGCGCCGACTGCGACAGGAGAACTGCAAGAAGCACAGAGATAACAGTGATTTTCATGGTCAAACCTCTACGGGTCGAGGTGAGAATGTAGATTCGTGCTTCCGTCAACACCCTATAGCAGCGGAAATGTCACTTTTTTGACCCCTATCCGTGTTTTTGTGACGTTCTAACTCGTGCCGGGTGTATGTACCGTTCAATGCTCCAAGATCTCACCAAATCATCCAATGCCGAGCTTCTGCGCAGGGTCAATGATCCGGCCACAAGAGATGCTGCATTTGGCGAGTTCTACGATCTAACCGCCCGATTTGTCTATGCCTACGCCCTGCGCATGACGTCAAGTCCGAGTGATGCAGCGGACATGACGCAGGAGACGTTCATTCGCATCCATGCGCACCTGGTAAGGGGTAACGCCATCGTTGACCCACTTCCCTTCTGCTTGATGATCGCCCGTCAACGCGTCATCAACATGCATCGTGACCAGAAGGAAACCGTGGAGCTGGATGAGCATCATAGTATCTCCGATCCATACGTGGACATCGAGCACAAGGATATCCGCCAGCACGTTGAGCGAGCGGTGTCGCAACTTCCATTGCTTCTAAGAGATGCCTTTGTTCTGCGCTACTATGATGGTCTACCCTACGACATCATAGCCGCAGTGATCTCCGAAACTCCAGGCACTGTGCGCATGCGGGTACACCGCGCCAAGGAAATTCTCCGACGGGAGCTGGTCGACCTCTATAAGGAGCTCAGCCGATGAAGGCCAGTGCTCAAATCCTCATTCAGCGGTATCTCGATGGAGATCTCTCCGAGCTCGAGCTTCAGGCGTTTCTGGAGGACCTTTCGCGGAACCGCGAACTGGCTTCCATGCTCGAGCGCGAGGTGAAACTCGACGCTGCCGTCATCAACGATGCATATTCCATCGAGCCCCCCGCCGAACTCCGGGCGTCTATTCTGAATGTGATCTCAACGTCTGAAACCAACTGGTTCGGCACCGCAGCGGGCCGTGCAACCTTCGGCCTTGCTGTAAGCGGATTACTCTTGCTTACGTCTTTCGTCGGAATAGGAACAGACAGCGAGCGCCACGCGCAGTCTGCTTCGGCACCGGCAGCTCAATCGGCAGCTCCGGCTGCTGCATCAGGGATGACCCAAAGAACGCAGCCCGACCTTCGTCCATCGGCAAGCATTGCTGCGGGCGTGGCTCAGGCCCCATCATCCAGCACAACTGATGCCGATGATGTGATTTCCGAGATCGTCATCGAACCCACAAGCCCCTTGCATGAGCAGTTTGAAACGCTCACCCGTCCGTTGCGTGATCAACCATCAGTTGCGGTATGGGGTATGAGTGCTCCATTTGGCACCTCCCTTCCTGCAGGACTCTTTGCCGGCATGGTGGGAACAACCGCGGCCTCGCTTCGATATGAGCTTGACGTCCTTGAAGGCTCTCAGGTGTTCGTCGAGGCAGGGGGCTTGCAGCAGGCCCGCACATCGATAGTGTACGTTAACGATGTTGCGGCTTCAACCATCGCCTCCGGCTTCACTCCGTATCTGAGCATCGGTGTCAGCGGAACGGTCGTGGATCTTGACATGCTTGGCCGTTCCATTGAGGGTGCAGCATCGATCGGCGTCACTAGTGCCGGACCCATTGCCATGGTCGACCTCTCTGCCCCACTTTTCGACTTCGGCACTGGCACGCTCGATGTCGGTCTGCGCACCTCAGCTCTGTTCGATGTAGGCTCGGGTCAGCGCGTACACGTCAACGCAGCCCCCTTCATCCGGGTGGACATATCGCTGCGGTAGTGTAATGCGCAACCTCTTCTTGCTGTATTGCATTGCAGAAAACAGAATGCCACCATATAGGCATGACAAGAAAACTCATGAGGTGCTGCAACAGCTAGACATTATCACCCTTTGAGCCAAAACGCATGGCGAGGCAGATCCCAATCGTGTTACCGGGAACATCAACTCCAAGCGAATGAATCATCATTGATATCGAGAGTATCGATGCGTTCTTGCCACTACAGAGAACGCATAACAAGGTGTGCTCGATGCCATCCGCCGCAGACGAACCCGCGGCCGATGGCTAACGGATACTTGAACGCACCTATGAAGTGCTTTGGCGTACGGATGACAAATCAATACCGGGAATGGCACTTAACATAGACCACATTGGATCAGGGATGCGATCCGCACCAACGTATCAGCGAGCATTCATCGTCACTTCTTGTCGCGCAGCTCCTGAACGAGTGCTTCGAGAGTCTCAATGCGCTGCTGCTGTTCTTGCATTGCTCGTGTTAGCACTCCAATGAGTGAGATGTAATCAACACTCTTTATCGCATCTGGAGATTGTTCAGTGAAAACAGCGTCGGGTAGCACCTGCTCCAGCTCTTGCGCGAGGAATCCGATCTGCTTCATTGGGTATGCCGTACTCTTGAGGTCCTTTCGCTTTTCGTAGCTCACTGGACGCAGCTGCGATACAATCGCAAGGGCGTTGCCGATGGGTTGAATGTTTCGCTTTAATCTACTATCGGACGTTAAGATATTCGCGCCTGAGCGGACGTCACCAGATGCACGAATGTCTCCGACTACATCCAAATCATAGGCAGGGGTCTCCGTTCCTATTCCTACGCGCCTTGTAAAGCGGGTCATTGTCATGACCGGTAATCCAGTTCCACCATCCGATCGAAAGTCCCAACCGTCAAGCACTTTGAGCTTGTCCTCGTCGCTATTGTCAACCCCAATAGACCACCCGCCTACCATATATACATCAAAGGAAATGTACGCATCACCACCACCGGATCCACCCACGGCAATAATCGCTGCGGCGTTTGCAGTGACGTCATTATCCTTCGTATTGCGGACCAATAACGTTGGCACGTCAGTACCCAAATAGGCATTCTCAACGTTCGCCGCCCCCTCAGATCCCGAGCCCGAAATCGAAAACGGCACCGTGTAGTTAGTGGTGCCAATTTCCACCGCCACATGTCCATTCAGTGTAAGTTGGTCATTGTTGAAGTTGCCATGGATAAGGGGCGAATTTGTCTGCGTATTATCAACAAAGAGCGTGTTGGAGACAGTATCTCGAGTATACGAACCGACAGTGACCGGCCCAACACTATATCCGATCCATACATTTCCATTGCCAGTCGACAAGCCAACACCAGCGCTCTGACCGATGATAACGTTGTTTGAGGCTGTGGTCATATCGTACCCAGCCGATCCCCCCAAGATGGAGTTTCGCGAGCCACTGGAGACTCTCGTCAAAGCATCGTAGCCAAGTACGGCGTTATCGTCGCCCGCATTCGCGCCGAAGCTCCAGCCACGACCCGCGAATCCACCGACAAAAGTATTTCTGCTTCCAATACCATCTTGCATGGCCGCGATACCAACAGCTGTGTTCTTCTCGCCTGATGTTACTGTTCGCAAGGCGTACGCACCTAAAGCCGTATTCTGGTCGCCAGCCGACAGGTCCCTTAACGCATTCGTCCCAATCGCAATGTTGTCAACGCCCGAAACAATTGACTTCATCGCTCCCACGCCAACGGCTGTGTTATTCTCTGCTGAACTGAGCGAAGATCCGGTTGAATCGTGCCCGATAATCAACGAATTGGCAAAATTCGAACCACCGGATTTTGCATCCGTAAGGCCGTCAAGCGAGGTGGCACTGCTGACAGTTCCCCACGAGAGTCCACCACTGCCGTTTGTGATCAAGGCATTCCCATCGGCACCGGATGAGCCGGGCAGCGTCAGAACGAAGCTTCCACCCGATGAAGCCGCCACAAGCGTTGTGGAGTTACTACCACCAGTACGCAGCTGAATGGCATTGGTCTGTGCTGCCACCCTGGTCACCATGGCGAACAAAGTGAACACAAGTAGTGGGACGAATGAACTCTTTCTAATCATAGGGCGGTGCTTCCGGTGGTTGCTTGGGAGTAATAATGCTTCCAATCTCACATGAAAATTAAGCATTGATCCACATTCGTTATAATCCTACCCCCGTTTCATTGAGGGTGATTACCCTCATTAGCTGCGAAAACAGACGTTCTTCGAATTCAACATCTGTGGTGGTTGCTGATCCCTGAGCAAAATCCACGGGGATTCGCATTTCGTCTGGCGGATGGAGGATGCGCAACCTCTTCTTGCTGAAGTGCAAGGGCACATCAAAGCAGGGTGGCAAGTGGGAGGGATAGAGCGCTGAGGACAAGCGTAAAAGTTGCGAGCTTCCCCGCTAACTGGGCGTCGCCCCCATATCGCACGGCCATGACTACTCCCAATGGAGTCGACGGCATGGCAGAAAAGAGCACTGTGATCATTCGTGTCTGCTGATCAACGGGATAGAAATTGAGGAACCACTCGGTAATCCATGGCTCAACAAGCAGTGCCAGAAGCGCACCCGTTACCAGGACGCGGGCATCCGTTTTGAGATGAATCTTCTCCAGCGAGAGACCGACAATCATGGCTGTGACAAAAGGCAACGAGGCAGAAATCATCTTACATGCCCCAAACACAATGTCAATGCCCACCCCAGTCGTGGGAAGCGCAAGGAACGACCACGCAAGACCAGCATAGAGTGCCACCATGCTTGGCATGACAAGAAAACTCTTTAGGTGCTGCAACAGTGAGACATCATTACCCTTTGAGCCAAAGCGCATGGCGAGGAAGATCCCAATCGTGTTGCCGGGAACTCCAACTCCAAAGGAACCGATCATCATCGACATCGAGAGTAGCGATGGGTTGTCGTGAAACAGCACCTGAACAAGGGCATTGCCGATAAGTCCTGTGCTCCCAAACGTGGCGGCAATAACTAAAGCGCCAAGTGCTAACCTATCAAGTTTCAACACCCATCGTCCGATAACATATGAAAGACCACAGATGATGATCTCAGCACCAAACACAGCCCCGGAAGCAACAATATCCTGGAACTGAAGATCTGCGCGAGCTATTGAAGAGAAGATCAGAGGTGGACAAACAACCTCGAGCAGCAGTACCGATAGCATACCAGAGTGCTCCTTCTTCAACACTCCTCTTCGACGCAGAACAAATGTTGCTGCGATCATAAGAACGAACATCCCGATGAAGGATACAACTGAGCCTGCTGCGCTCATTTCGGTGCCTTGCAGTTTGTGATGCCAGCAAAGCTAGCACTCCATCTTGCCGTCTTGATGATTCATTGAGCTGAATTGTCAACCCAGACAGCCCCGTCGGACTGGTGACTCTACATAGAGAACTAGGTGCAGCTACCTCTATGCGCGTCGGAGGATTGTGATTGGTAATGTGCGTGGACCCCGCACCATGCCGGATGACCACGTTGTCTTCTGTCCAGCGGATTCTTCGAAATCCGGGAATCGCTTCAACCATTCCTCGAGTGCAATTCGAATCTCCAACCGTGCAAGGTCTGCTCCTAGACAACGATGTCTTCCGAGACCAAATGCTGCGTGGTTGTTCTTCTCTCGATCGATGATGACCTTGTCCGCATTTTCAAACTTTGCTGGGTCGCGATTTGCGGCTGGATACGAAAGGAGAACCTGACTAATCCCGCATTACGGCCCGTCGCGATGAAAAGTTCTCCGAGTCGTACGCTATTGCACGAATGTCAGCATATGTCGTTGGCAGACACGCCCCATCCTCGAATCGCTGAGACGTTGCCACAGGACATTTCCCTCGGAGCTCATCCCAGATAGCGCATGGGTTTTCTGTCCACTGTGGATCACAGTGATCGAAATCCGTTGTCCAATCAGAAATGGCGGACGATCTGACATGACATTTCCCTCGATACTTCGTTTGAGTAGTTCGGAAGATACTGATCTTCTTACCCTTCCCCAGGTTTGGTTTTCAGGGGGAATGTCGTGTTAAACGAATGTAGCGTCCTTCAAACTCAGCAGGTAGAATGTTGCCGTTTCTGGAGTAACGCCGTTGCCTACTCAACTGCTGGCGGTAAGTGTGAACAAAGAAGCTCGTCAGCATTCGTCAGTGCTCTTGATCGATTCTTCAACAGCACAGCAGATAACTTTACGGGGCGGACCATCAACATACACATACTAACGTGTTGGAACTCTGTTCCTCCGACACGATTCGGTGCGCTGTACGCGATGATCACAATGTCGTCGTTCATCGAACATCTTACTTCAGACTATCAAACCACGGCTTGACGTCGACAAGCGCGTACAGGTAGATAGACCGGTGGTCGGCATTGGGTCCAGCATCGTGACTTGTCGCGTTCGTTTTACCAATGCTCGTTTGATAATCAACCGCAATGGTGGCAACTTGGGCCGCCACCGCTTCATCTCGATTGCTATAGTATTGTCGAAGTGGTGCCTTACTTAACCAGCGATATGCACTCGCTTGCGAGAACAAAACCCAAAACGGGTGAGTTACTGTTTTGGCGGAGGCAAAGAACTCTGGAGTGAAAATACTGTCCAGCACATCGGCGCGAGCTTCGAGATATCTTGAGAATGGGATCTTGAAATCATAGAAGTCTTTGGCAACCTGATGCTTCGAGGCTTTGATGAACAGCTTTGTGCAGTTATCGAGTTTGTAGTACTTCTCGTAGGCAAACAACATATTCGTAATACCCGGTGCTTGCCAGGGCGCATCAAAGTCGCGCGGAGAGAACATTGCCCGACCTATGAACTGCATCGGATCCCCCGGACCAGTTGCAGTGGCTACA
The DNA here is from genome assembly GCA_044376225.1 of Patescibacteria group bacterium. Classification (GTDB taxonomy): domain Bacteria; phylum Bacteroidota; class Ignavibacteria; order Kapaibacteriales; family Kapaibacteriaceae; genus UBA10438. The sequence goes on from JBILLF010000016.1 coordinate 16,391, forward strand.
CCAGCGATGGGAATGTTGTTCTTCTCAAGCATATGGAAGTGCAACAACGTGTTGTAGCCCCCTTGCGACCACCCAAGAAGAAAGAGCTTGCCCGGTGCAATGTTCAGCTTCTTTAGAAAAGACATTGAGGCTGTGTGCATATCGAACATTGCCTGCTCAGAGCTTCGCTTAACAAAGAGAGTGTTCGACTCTGTGGACAGAGGCCCGTTGCCGATATAGTCAGCCGCGACAACAATGTACCCTTGTGAAGCGAACTGGAGAAGAGCAACCTTCGTCTCGTACGACTCCTCAATATTAGAGGGGGCTCCCTCCTTGGTAAACTCCGTGCCATGTTGATACGAAACTACCGGCGAGCCATTCGTTGCTCCCTCGGGAATCGCGACCAGACCATAGGCGATTGTCTTCTGATTGCCAAACTCGGGAATCACGGTTTCATAGGCGACTCGGTAGAGCACAACTTTCTTGTAGCTGCTTACAAGCCCGCTGCGGAAGTCGCTGGCGTTCATCGTCGAACCGACAAAGAAGGCGTCTAGTTCAGCATTCCTGATTCTGTCAAAATCTGAACTGTCGTACGTCGAGATCAGTTCATGACTGATGAGGAGACCGGGGTCTGCTGGCACAATTGAGTTTGAATCGGAGTCGCAGCTGGACGACAGGATCGTCACCAACAGCAGACATACACAGAGAATGCCCGTGGCAAGTCTTGAGTACGATATCATCCTCATGGAGCTTAGACCTTTGGTTTGTTGTTCAATGTTAAAGAGAAAGATAGAGACTTATCTGTCCGCTGAATCGGCCTAAACAGGCCTGGTGCTGTATCAGTGTTCTTCGAACAGTCCATCAACCGAGCTATCTCCGAGTACGAGAGTCCTCTATTTTGATGCCCGATGAGCTCTCTGTTTCGTCACTTTTATGCCGGCGACCATACTTACCCGGCATACATGGCGGCGGTGGCAGGGGGCACCATACGTACTTTTGTATATGAAAATCCTCCTCGTACTCCTCCTTGCTGCATACTACGATACATGCACAGCAACCAGACCCTAGCTCGCTCAACTGGGATGGTAGAATCGTCTACGAGTCCAACTCGATCAAGAGCGAAAGCCTCAAAGAAGTCTCGCGCTTCATTTCAGATGGAGCAAGCACAGTGTATATCGGAACGCCGATAGCGCTCTACACATATGGCGTTCTCGCATCCGCGATCGATGGGCCGTCTGCTGCAAATCGCTACGCTGCACAGACTGGCCTACAGGCAGCAACAACACTTGTGTTGTCGTATGCAATTGCCGTTGGTAGCAAGATCATTGTGAATCGTGAGCGTCCGTATGTGGCTCATCCCGACCTCATCGCCAACGGCGAGGGGACAGTTGACAAGCACATGAGCTCCTTCCCATCGGGACACTCTACCGGAACAGCAGCAATTGCAACAACCATGATCTTGCGATATCCAACCTGGTACGTGATCGCCCCATCAGTCGGGTATGCCCTCTGGATGGGATTCTCGCGCATGAACCTCGGCGTTCACTACTTCACGGATGTTCTCAGTGGTTATGCCATCGGAGCGGGCGTTGCATGTGGCGTCCATCTGATCAGCAATGAACTCTTTAAGCTGGCCGAGCCATTTTTGCCATCTGATGGTTCTATTGCTGTTGGCCTGGCCGACACGCCAACGATGCCTGTCTTCACGGTGTCGATGCGCTTCTGATACGATTAGGTTGAGCACCAACAAAAAACCCCACCACGCTGGTCGTGATGGGGTTGTATCGTCAATACAGTCAACAGGTTGTGCCTGTGAAGTCTGTATTTCCAGTGCTCCCTCGGGGACTCGAACCCCGGACCCACTGATTAAGAGTCAGTTGCTCTAACCAGCTGAGCTAAGGAAGCCCGCAAAGATACGGGCATCGCAGAAATCTGCAAGGGGGCAAAGGGGCATGAACCTCAGAACTCGATGATGATGCCGATGGTTGGCGTGACGAGCGTCGATGAGTTGTCAAGAAACACCGGCGTGGCATTCGATCCATCCGGACGAACGGGTTGACCATCATTACTCACCCAGTCCGTGTTGTCCTCGTTGCGAGCGAACGTATACTGCTGAGGCGCATCGAGCGAGAAGCCCAGAACATTCTGAACATCGATGAACAGGTCCAGTGACCACGCCTCGAAGGACCACTTCTTATCGATGCGAACATCTGCTTGACGGAAGGGGCGAAGACGTTGCTGGTTCAAACGCGAATTGTCAAGCTGCACCTGCCCCGTAAGCAGATAGAGACGGCGAGACGCAGCCGTATCGATGGCCGTGAATGGCGAGCCCCCTGCATAGCGGAACTTGCCGCCAAGCTCCCACCCTTCTCCGAACTTGTAGCCGACGATGCCGCTGAGAAGATGACGGAAGTCCCACGCCGAGGGGATGTACGTGGAAGAATTCAGCCCGGTGAACTCACTAAACAACAACGTGTAGGAAACGGTGGTGAAGAACTGCTCGGTAAGCTTCTTCTGGAAAAACACCTCAAGTCCGTAGGCGCGACCGTTTCCGAGGCTTGCTACGGGCTCGTTGCCAACAACGCCAAAGTCCGTGCCACGATTCGCCAGCGAGACGCTGTCAATGAGCGAGACCGGGTAATCGGAATAGGTCTTGTAGAAGCCTTCGACCGTCATGCGAATACTTGGCTCTGGGACGTACTCGATTCCCGCTACGAAGTGGGTTGTTCCGATGTACTGGGTGTTTTGATTGACTAGGGAACCCGAAGCATCTCGGTAACCAAGGATGGTGTACTGAGGCAGCTTGTAGTAGCGTCCGACGGAAGCATTGATGTTCCATGAGGAGTCGACGATAAACGACGCCGACATCCGTGGCGACAGTGTCCGCCAGAACTCGTTGCCCGTGGTCATGAAGGTGTTGCCATCGAAGCGCAAGCCCCCTGACAGCTGCAGCCGATTGTTGAACGCACTCGTCGATGCGTCCACGTAGGCACCATAGCGGAAAAAGTCCATGGCTGACTGAAAATCCAGCACCAGCGTCGGTGAGATTCGGTTCAGCGTTGCGTTGTTATACTTCGAGTATTGCGCCTGGAGTCCGGCCTTGACTGCGAGGTCTTTTGCAAAGTGCCGATACTCAACCCGACCCTTATTCTCGATCTCCTGGGAGTTTACGCGGAAGCCCACCCCGATCACGTTGCCGGCGTTATCCTTCTCATTTCGCAGCAGCTGGTTATCGAACATGTTTCGGCTGAGCGAGACAAAGAGCTGGCCGTTATCGAGCGCCTTCTTGTATGACGCTCCGATGGTATAGTTCCACTGATCGATGGAAGGGGCTGCACGCAATACAAACTCTTTGTCTGGCGTGAGCTCACGCGGCACACCGAACTTGAAGAAGTCGATAGCACCGACGCCAAGCACGGTTAGCGACGTTTTGTTATCGAACTGTGTGGTGGTCTTAAACTGGAAGTCCCAGAAGTTCGGGCGGATCGGCAGGTCGATCGCTTCGAAAAGCAAGTCAAGGTATGAGCGCCGTGCAGAGGCGATGAACGTCGTCTTCTCACTCACGGGTCCATCAACCGTCAGAGCAACCTCCGTCGCACTCACGCGGACATTGCCCTGCAGCTCTTCCTTATTGCCTTCTTTCTGCGTGACGGCAATGACTGATGAGAGCGCGTTATCGTAACCGCTGCCAAAGGATGACGAGCTCAGGTTCACATCTTCGATGAAGGCCACGTTCAGAATGCCCGCCGGACCTCCGGCACTACCCTGCGTAGCAAAGTGGTTGATCTGCGGGATCTCGATCCCATCGAGATAGTACACGTTCTCGCTCGGTCCACCTCCACGCACCGTGATATCGTTCCGGAAGCTTGCCCCACCTGTTGCTCCGCCAACGCCCGGCAGGGCCTGCAGCACACGCGAGATGTCAAAGTTTCCACCCGGATTGCTACGAATCTCTTCGGTTGTAAGGCTTTGTACGGAAAGGGGCGTTTCCGAGCGCTTCCCGAAGGTCGTTGCCTCGACAACGACTTCTTGTCCGGCTGTAAAGGTCGGCTCAAGTTCGATCGTCAGGTTGACAACGTTGCCCGAGGTGATCACGATGTTGAAGAGCGACTTGGGCTTGTAGCCTACCAAGCTTGCGACGATGGCGTAGGACTTCGGAGGGATACTCTTTATCGTGAACTCGCCCTTAGAATTGCTGTACCCACCGAGCTTAGTACCTTCAATGCGAACGGTGACGCCTGCGAGCGCCTCCTGCGTGGCAGAGTTCTTTACCGTTCCGGTGATCGTTCCTGATGTTTGAGCACTAAGGCTCGTTGCAATGCTCGCAAGTGCCGCGAGCACAATCATCAACTGAGTGCGCATGTTTTTCCTGTGCAGATGTCGTCGTGCAGATGTCGTCGTACCAAAGCAGCCAAACGATGCAAAGGGGCCTACAGGTTCCCATCACATGCGTACAAAAGAGAAACGGGAGCAGCGATCAACTCGCAACTCCCGTAACTGAGTAATCCCGTAATTGAGTAATTGAGCAATTGAGTAATTGAGTAATTCAGTAATTGAGTAACTCAGTAACTCAGCAATTACTTCAACAACATTCCGCCGTTCGAGGCGAACGCTCCGGCAAAGACCAGCGAGATGATGGCCATGAGCTTGATAAGGATGTTGAGAGCCGGACCGGAGGTGTCCTTGAATGGATCACCCACCGTATCGCCAACAACGGCAGCCTTGTGCGTGTCTGATCCCTTACCACCGTGAACGCCGGTCTCAATGTACTTCTTTGCGTTGTCCCATGCGCCACCCGAGTTGGCCATGCTGATGGCAAGCATCACACCGACGATGAGCGAACCGATCAACACACCGGCAAGCATCTGCACGCCGAACAGAAAGCCAACGACAAGGGGCGAGAGGATCACGAGAAGACCCGGTGCGATCATCTCCTTGATCGACGCGGCGGTGGAGATATCTACGCACTTAGCGTAATCGGCCTTGGCCTTGCCTTCCATCAGACCAGGGATGGTGCGGAACTGACGGCGCACTTCTTCGATCATGGCGAAGGCGGCCTTGCCAACGCTCTTCATCGTCATGGCGCTGAAGGCAAACGGCAGAGCGGCGCCTACGAGAAGTCCGGCAAGAACGTTCGGGTTGGTGATCTCGAGTGAGAGCACCTTTCCGCCAGCTTGTGCACGCGTCAGGAAGGCGCTTGTGAGCGCAAGTGATGTCAGAGCGGCCGAGCCGATTGCAAAGCCCTTACCGATGGCGGCCGTTGTGTTGCCGGCAGCATCCAGGGCGTCAGTGCGCTTGCGGATGTCCTTGCCCATCTCGGCCATTTCGGCAATACCACCAGCGTTGTCGGATGTTGGCCCGTAGGCATCGATCGTAAGACCGACGGCGATGGTGCCCAACATACCGATGGCCGTTAGGGCGATGCCGTACATGCCTGCAAACGAGTATCCCACCACGACGCTGATGGCAATCAGGAGCATCGGAATAACAGCTGAGTTATAGCCTAGTGCAAGACCATAGATGATGTTCGTTGCTGAACCCGTCTTGGAAGCGTCGGCAACTTCGCGCACCGGATTGTAGCGGTGCGACGTGTAGAACTCGGTGATCAGGCCAATTGCGAGACCGGCAACAAGACCCACGGCAAGGGCTGTGAACACACCCATGGCGTTGACAGACGTTGTGCCGACCATGAACGATTCGCTTCCGAAGGCCCAGTTGGTGATCGGGTACAGTGCTGCCAGCATAATGACTGTTGAAATGATGAGGGCGTTCTTCAAAGCCCCTTCCACTTTCTCTTCGCTGCTGGCGCGCACAAACGGCAGCGCAAGAATTGAAGCAACGATACCAACGCCATTGACCAGCATTGGGAAGAGAAGGATGTTCATGTTTGTACCACCGGTGGCTTGGTAGCCTACAGCACCGATGACGAGAGCCGCACATGTGGATTCAGCGACCGAGCCAAAGAGGTCAGCACCCATTCCGGCGATGTCTCCCACGTTGTCACCCACATTGTCAGCGATAACGGCAGGGTTGCGCGGATCGTCTTCCGGAATACCGGCTTCGACCTTACCCACAAGGTCTGCACCGACGTCGGCAGCCTTTGTGTAAATACCACCGCCAACGCGTCCGAAGAGGGCTACAGCCGAGCCTCCGAGACCGAAGCCGGAGAGAATTTCCATTTGCACTTCACGGGTTGCTCCAGGAAGCATGGCATCGATACCCAGCCACACCAAAATCAATCCGACCACGGCAAGCCCCGTTAGGCCAAAGCCCATCACGGCACCCGATTCAAATGCAACCGAAAACGACTTCTGCAGCGACACGCGGGCAGCAGAGGCCGTGCGGACGTTACCGACGGTAGCGATCTTCATTCCGATATATCCGGCGGCAACAGATGTAGCAGCACCACACACGAAGGCCAGCGCAGTATGTCCACCATGGTCAACCGTGAAGAAGATCAGGACGGCAAACAGGGCCATAAACAAACCAAGGACACGGTACTCACGGCTCAGAAAAGCCATAGCTCCCTCGGCAATGGCCGTGGAGATCTCTGTTAGCCGTGAAAGTTCTTCCGGTGAGGAAGCACCATCCTCGACCTTCACCGACAGCACCCGCTGGCGGAAGACGACGGCAACGATCAAGGCGAGAACACCAAGACCCAGAATGATGGAAATGATCGACATGCAGAACCTTTCTCGAGTGAGACCAATGAATGTTCGACTGATTTTCCTAAATTCGCACCCTCTCGGGGACGCTTAGCTCAGTTGGTTAGAGCGTTACGTTGACATCGTAAAGGTCACTAGTTCGAATCTAGTAGCGTCCACCACGACATTTGCCCCCGCAGGGCACAAAGATAGAAAGCCCGCCATATTGGCGGGCTTTTTACATTTCAACAGGAATGGCGGTGGATTCCCGCCTTCGCGGGAATGACGGTGGATCCCGGCTTTCGCCGGGATGACGGATCAGCTCAGCTCATCCAGCGTCAGTGACTTCGGACGAACAATTGGTGATGCCATCATACGGTTGACGACCATCTGCGAACAAAGTCCGATGGCGCGGCTTACGCCAAACATCACGGTATAGAAGTCGAACTCAGTCATGCCGTAGGCATAAAGGAGCGAGCCCGAGGCAGCATCAACGTTTGGCCACGGATTCTTTGCCTTGCCATGCTCCTTGAGGATGCCCGGCACCAAGCGGAAGATCTTATGCACGATCTGCACATTCTCGTCTGTCAGACCGTGCTTGACGCCGAAGTCGTGGAAGGCCGTAAAACGTGGATCGGTAACGCGCAGAACGGCGTGACCGTAACCTGGAATGACTTGGCCGTTGCGAAGACGATTCCACGTGTATTCGGTGAGTTGCTCGTCCGTTGGCACGCCGCCAAACTGTTCGCGCACGTCCATGATAAAGCGCAGACACTCCTGATTGGCAAGACCGTGAAGCGGGCCTGCAAGACCACACATGGCGGCCGAGACGCTGTAGAACGGATCACTCAGAGCCGAGCTAACGACGTACGACGTCATGGCGCTAACGTTGCCACCTTCGTGATCCGAGTGGAGCACGAGGTACAGGCGGATCAGTTCTTTCCACGACGCGTCGTTGCTCACACCAAGCATGTGGGCGAAGTTGTTTGAAAGGTCGTTGTCGTCCGTGAGCGGAGCAATAACATCACCCTTGTCAAAGCGGATGCGGTAGATCGCAGCGGCGATTCCGGGGATCGAGCCAATCAGGCGAACCGAATCGTTCACCATTGACTGCCAAAGCACATCCTTGCCAGCGCCCTTGTCGTAGGCAGCACGGAATTCGCTCTCGCGCTCCATGGCAAGAAGACCAACGCTGAGCATGGCCATCGGATGCGAATCCTTCGGCATGGACTTGAGCGTATCGACAACGTATTGCGGAACCGCATAGTACTTGGCGAAAATGCCGCTAAGCTCTTTGCGCTCGTCGTCCGTTGCGCGCTTACCGGTCACCAGCAGCCAGAACGTTTCCTCTGGCGTGATATCGGTGAGCTCGAGGATCGGCGTGTTGCGGATACGCAGACCTTCATCGGCAGACACACTGGATGTGTCGCAGACCAAAGCCGGTACACCACGCATGCCGCCGAGCACCTGCTCTATGGTCACGCTTCCGAGCACGGTTTCACCGCGCTCCTTGAGCAATGCGGCCCGCTTGGCGCGCAGGGCTTCCGCTTGTGACGTGAGGTTCTCGTGAAGGATGCTCATAGTGGTGTACTCCTTGGAAAATATGGCGTGCAAAACTAACACGTCGGACCCAATGGCCGTGCGTCTTTACGTAGTGATGATGAAACAAACCGTAACTTTCCCACCGTTTGCCCCCTCTTCGAAGCCCTATGAGTAAGATCAGCGTTATCATCGCCCACGAATACCTGACCCGCGTCAAGGCAAAGTGGTTCATCATCTCCACCGTCCTTGGGCCACTGGGACTCGTCCTGCTGATGACGATTCCAATTCTGGTAGCCGCCCTCTCCGGAGACGGCAACGAGGCCAAGGTGGTTCTGGTTGACCGAACCGATAGCTTGGCGGCCCTTGTTGTGGCCGCCGATACAGCCAAGTACGAGCTTGCCGGAAGTCGCACCGAAGCCGAACTGGCGAAGGAGCTTGCGTCCGAGACCATCCAGGCGTACGTAATCATCCCAACAGACGTCCTAGATAGTGCGAAGCTGACAATGTACTCGCAAGGGGGCTCAGGGATTAGCTTCGAGTCTTCCATTACAGATGACCTTGACCAGGTCATCACACGTGCTCGGCTAGCACGCCGAGGCGTGGACACGTCGGTCATTGACATTGTCGAGCAGGGCGTCTCCATCAATTCGCTGAAGGTTACCGAAAAGGGTGTCGAAGCCGATGCCTCCGAGGCCTCCGCCGCCATCGGTTATGTGGCCGGTTTCCTGATCTACATGCTCATCTTCCTGTACGGCTCCATGGTCATGCGTGGCGTGGTCGAAGAAAAGGCCAACCGCATCGTCGAAGTCATCGCATCTTCGGTGCGCCCCTTTGAGATCATGATGGGAAAGGTGGTAGGTATCGGACTTGTCGGACTTACGCAGCTGGCGATCTGGGGACTGCTGGGACTGGCAGCGTTTATCGGCCTCGGCTTCGTGCTTGGCCCGATGATGGCCGATAGTATGGCAAGTCAGGCCGCGGCAGGCCCGATGCCAATGCCAGGCACCACCAATACCGCTGCGCTGCTTGCTAGTAAGGGGCTCGTGCTGCCGTCCATCCCGCTCTCGTCGATCCTGATGTTCATCTTCGACTTCTTTGCCGGGTACTTCCTCTACGCCTCGCTCTTTGCCGCCGTCGGCTCGGCTGTCGATCAAGAAGCCGATGCACAATCTCTGACGCTACCAATCACTCTGCCGATCATCATGACGATGATGTTCATCGGGGCCGTCATCAGCGAGCCGAATAGCACTTTGTCTGTGACTCTCTCACTGATCCCCCTCTTCTCACCGATCATCATGACCGTGCGGGTGGCCGCTACGGACGTTCCGACCTGGCAGATGCTGCTTAGTATGGCGCTAAGTATCGGCGCGTTCTTCGGCTCCGTCTGGCTGGCCTCACGCATCTACCGAATCGGCATCCTCTCGTACGGCAAGAAGCCGACGCTGAAAGAACTGGCCCGCTGGATCACTCTCCGCGTGTGACCACAAGGGGCAGGTGCGCTGTCTGACGTCCGTCATCGAACAGCACGACATACGTAGCGGTGGCAAGTGCGGAAAGGTCTAGCAGGATCTCTTCAGCCCCCTGCTCGAACGACTGCATCCGGACGACGTCACCACGAAGTGATAGGATCCGCACGCTGGCCGGCGAAGAAGCATCGGAACGGCGAAGGCGCACGACATCCGAGGCAGGTTGCGGCACCAGTGTGATCGTCCCGACGGGCGCACGCTCATCGTGCGGAGTATCGGTGGTGCGCAGGATCTCCACTAGTGAGCGAGCCTTTGTACCAGCGTTGACGCCCAACAGTTGCGTGCATCGAAATCGATAGCTCCCGTCTTTCTCGGGCATGAGTACCGCGTCAACGGTATCAAGTGATGACGTGCCGTCACGGCGTTGCGTATAGAGCACATTAAGTGGGAGTGTCGTGAAGACTGGCCACGTCGGATTGGCTTGACGCTGCACTTGAGTGATCGTCACCTCCACCGAGCCGTTGCCACTGACCTGGTCAACGTTCAGCTGTGGCCAACCTATGCCGGCAACCCATTCCGAGAAGAAGGCGTCGGTGTGCTGACCTAGGGCCGGTGCTATGGCCCGACGGAAGTCTTCGGTGGTGACCGTACCATAGGCATGATCAGAGACGTACCTCCGCAGCGCACCGTAAAACGCACTATCACCGGAAATGGCCCGGGCCATGGCCAACACCACGGCCCCCTTGGCATAGATCGTTCCCGGATAGTTCGACGAAGGGGCTGAGCGCGGGAAGTCCTCCAAGGCAAAAACACCCTCACTCTTTGAGAGCTGCGTGATGTAGCTACGGGCCTTGGTTTGCACCGCCGACAGGTAGGCCGGCCAGCCGCGCAGAGACTCAAGCCATGAGCATTCGCTGTACGTCGCAAAGCTCTCTGTTAGCCAAGCATATCGGAAGTCGCGCGGAGAAAGGCAGTCTCCAAACCACTGATGGGCAAGCTCGTGAGCGCCCGTCACATTTGCACTATCACCTGAGCGGGCAATCGAAAGTGCCAGAGCGATCATACCCTGGTGCTCCATCGAGCCCTTGACGGAGTTGTAGTAGCCAACCTTGTCGAACGGATAGTCACCATAGAGTTTCGAGTACACTTCGGTCATGCGCGGTACGAGTCGATATGATCGTGCGCTCAGACCACTGTCCCGGCGCAGAACGTAGAACACATGCGGCACACGGCCCGGGAGGGTGAACTTCCGGAAACGCGCCGCCGCAAAGGTCATCAGGTACGTGGCGATTGGACGCTGCTCATTCCAGATGTAGGTAACCGATCCGTCGGCGTTGCGCTGCACTGGGCTCTCGAGTCCGTTCGAAGCAACTACCCAGGTTGAATCGGGCACTGTGAATCGTCCGCTGAACGTGACCTTGTCGGAGGGATGATCATAACAGGGCAGCCAGTGCTGCGTGGCACTCACCGAAGCATTGGCAAAGCCGACACCAAGAGCGTAGAGCACGCTGTCATCATATTGCACGCCACCCCATGGAGCACTGCCGCCCTCGTTTGTCATCGCACCCCTGTAGAAGATCGACACCTTCGAGACGGTGCCCGAGTCGTGTGAACCCGGCACCACCAAGCGATGGTGCATCGTGTCATCAGCCGGTACACCGTAGGTCTTCCACTCAGTGCCCTTACCATCAACGAGAACTGAGTCGATGCTCAGCCCCCTGAGATGAAACATGTACTCACTGCTTTCGACGCGCGCGGTCCACATCAGACGCGTGTCAACCCGACCGGTGACAAGGCGCTTTGCCGGGTCAGGGAACTGCACGTCAACGTCGTAGTGCTGCACGTCAAACAGCTGTGGACGGAAGAGCGTCGGACGGGAGATCTGTGCGACTGCATTGAGACTCAGAAGCAGCAGGCTTGCGATGATGGCAGGGGGCTTTCTCATACGCCACGAAACTAACGATCGAAACGAAAGAGGGGTCGCAACATGCGTTGCGACCCCTCAGGAACATCGAAGGTATGGCTGATCAGCGGATGATGTTTAGCGGCAGAGCAAAGGCCGTTTGGCCGTTGGTCACATGCACCATCACCATGCCCGTTGGAAGTTCGGCCGTTGGAAGTGCGATCGACACTTCGCCGCCAGAGACGGCCATGGCAACGGAAGCAAGCTCCGTACCGGTGGTCGACACGATGCGGACCATCACGTCACCGGCCGCCGAGTTGAAACGCACCGAAGTAGCACCGGTGGTTGGGTTTGGCCAGAGATTGATCGAGGCACCGACATCGTTCAGCGGCACATCAACGCTGGTCGTCGTCTTGACCGTCTGCATGCCGATGGAGATCACGCGCTCGGTGATCGATGGGTCGATGGTTACGGATTGAACTGACGGGTCGAACTCCAGACGGTCGGCCGTGATTGTGTTGTTTCCAATTGCCATTTCAGAAAGTTCAAAGGCACCTTCATTTTCAGAAATCGCAAAGTCGATGATGTCGCCGTTTTCGTCACGGGCAATGACGAGCGTGCCGACGACACCATTGCTGGAGTTGACGACGTCGCTCGGCTTGTTCACAATGCCGCCGCGCTTGTCATAAACGAAGCCTCGCACGCGGCCCTTGCCCTTTTCGCCCTTGACAGTGTCAAGACGGATGTCGTACTGGACGGCCACCATGACATCCCCCACACTCACAACCTGGGCACCCTTCCATTCCTTTGCTGCCATCTGCCCCATTACCATCCAACCAGGGATGAAGGGGCGTCCTGCAGGCATGCCCATAATGATGTAGTTGCCCGGCTCCATATCCGTAAAGAGGTAGCCACCGTTGGAATTCGTCTCTACCGTCATTGCACCGGCCTTGGTCATGACTGTGTCACCCTTTTCACCAACGCGCGTCATGAAACGGTAGGCAACAACCTTACCCACAACCGGAGCACTGGTATAGTGGTTCATCATTGTGCCGCTGAAACCATTGTTCCGTGGCTGACGCTTGTCCATCGGGAAGTTGATATCCTTAATGTTCGCCGTGGCGTTGATCACCGTGGCTTGCGTTGCGTCATTGGTGTTATTCCAGAACTCAGCAAGGTACTGGTTGGCTGCGTTGTCTTTGGTAGCAACCAAACGAACCATAGCGACGTAGTTCACGCCTGACTGGATCTTGGCTTCATAGGACCCGTCACCACGGGTCTCTGCTGTAACAACTCGATAGCGATCATCGACTGATCCAACCTCTTTCGAGCGGCACTCAAAGACAACCACAGCCTTGACAGGCTCGTTCGTGACGGCATCGAAGACGCGACCTTCGGCAACAACAAGCACTGGCTCCGGACGAACCTTTACGCCAAAGTCAACGGTCGTGGTAGTGTTACAAGCGATGACCACATCCTTGGCATCAGCCAGCTCAAGTGCATCAGCATGCCATTCGGCAAAGAATGCCTTACCCTCAACGCGCAGCTTATAGGTTCCCTCAGGAAGGCTGATGGTATAGACACCATTCTTGATCTCTCCCCTGTAAACGGCACGGTACACGTTGGTTGACGATCCATTGTCCTTCTTGACCACTTCCTGACGCCATGCGGTGACGACGCCTTCGAGCTTTGCATTCGTCGATGGATCATCGAATGTGACCGTACCCGTAATAGTGGCACAGCCCTTTTCGGCCGGCTTGCCTTCTTTGATTTCGAGCGCAAAGATCTGCTTGACGATGGTCTCAACGCCGTTAATCGTTGCCTTTGCTGCGATAACAACCTCATGCTTGCCGACAACAGGGTTCTCCCACGTCAGAAGGCCAGTCTTTGCATCGATCACCATGCCCTGCGGAGCGGCAATGATGGCGTAGATAGGCATAACATTACCATTGACTACTCCAGCACGGGCCGGATATACATAACGAATGCCTGCTGTGCCCGTCTTGATCGGCTCCGTGATAAACTTCAGAGTCTGGTTGGTGCCATCAGTGATCGTCAGAACGTATGACTGGCGGGCATCATAGGTCTTGCCGTCCTTGCTCACAACGGCCGTGATGACAATCTCATACCGACCAGCACGCGGTTCGTTCCAGACGAGCTTTCCTCCGTCAGTGATGGTCATACCTTCAGGCCCTGCAACGATTTTGTACGTCACGGGTCCATTGGCAGAAGCCTCAACCTTGGATTGATAGTAGTACGGCTTACCTACGATGCCGCTTCCTATAGGGCTTGAGATGAAGCGGATGACAGGTGTCTCCGTCGTCTTCACCTCCACCTTAGCGATCGATGAACGCGGGCCGTCTCCCTCGGAGTATACCGCGCGGACAAAGAAAGTGTACCAGCCAGCCTTGAGCCCCTGCACCACAAAGGTGTAGCGGTTCTCACGGTTGCCAGAGTTATGCTCCACCGAGCCGACCTTTTCAAACTTCGTCGCGTCATCGGTGATGCCGCTGGCCTGATAGACGGTGTACTTTGACGCGAGAGCATTGCCGGCCGGATCGGTGACTCCCGACCATGAAACCGTGACAAATCCACCGGCGTTAGCTGCACCGGTCGTGTAGAGGGCCGTGACATTCGTCGGGGCCGGACGCACCTGGGCGATAGCGGCAATCGACATCATAACGCCGATGGCCACTAGGCTGATGGTTCGTTGAATCGCACGAACAACAGTCATTACGATTCTCCTGAAAAAGTTAAAAGTACATTGATTACGACAGGCATCCCGGCAATTCATCCGGAGCAGCTGTGATGGGAAAACCAACACGGCCGACAAAGTTACAGGTTCTCAGATCTCAATGGTAAAGGTACCGAGAATCTGCTCCTGCCGAGCCGGACGGAAGTAGTTGTCCTTGTTGAGGAACAGATACAGCGTTACGGTAATGGTGCGGGGCTTGCCCGGCTCGCGTGGATGTTCGGCGATCACCATGGATGCGGTATTAGTCTTTTCGTCTGACCAGTACGTCTGCAGTCCACCCCAGGAAGTACCAAAATTGGCGCGCATCTCAACTTCCTGGGTTGTCATAGGGATAATCATCCCATCACCCAGGGCAGAATCCAGACGCAGCCGGAAACCGTGAAGAAGGGGCGACTTACCCGCCGTGTCGATGGCATCCATGGCGATATCGAACCAGAATCTCATGGGAGACACGGATGTATCCACCTTGATCGTTGGGAGCCCCCTGACCGCAAAGGATCCGTAGGCGGTGGTAAAAGAAACCGAGTATGATGTCGGTGTGACGAGCTCTGCTGGTGTAATCGGCACCTCTTTGCGCGGCGCAGTGCTATCGAGTGGTGACGTGCACCCCGAACCGACAAGCGCGGCAACCAGTACCAGGATGAGTAAGGGAGTGGTGATTCTGTGCTGTTTCATTCGAGTCATCTTCTTGATCGTGGGCATTAGAGGCGGACGAGGACGCCGTAAGTAAAACAATACTTCGTGCTGGTGAACCACCGACTCTGGTGATTGAAGGCCAAAGCAGCCCCCTCAACACCAAGCATGAATGAAAGTGGTCCGGCGGGTGAATAGAGAAGTCCAGCCGAGCCTCGTCCAAGCGGTCCGAACTCCGTTCCGCCGACAAGCCCTTGCAGGAATGGCGAGAAGCCACTTTTACCGATCTGAGGAAACACATGACGGTACGTTAGACCGGCCCATGTGGCAAGGGGCTGGAGTTCGAATCGGACCACCTGCTGGTTGCGCGTACCCTCGAAGGACATCGGGAATGACTCGGCACCCACTTCGAGACCAATGGCCGACGACGGATTAATCCGGTACATCATGCCGATACCGAAGTTCTGATACCAGCCGGTCTGCGCCGGAACCGACAGCGCTGCTGACTGGCCATTGAGTCCGCGCATGGAAAGCGAGAACGCCGGTGTTTGGAACAGGGGGCTCTCAGGGCGCATCTCCATGGGCCGAATGACGCGGTCATCTCCGGTTCGCTTGATCTCGATCGTCGATGTCAGCTGGACCGGGATCACTGGGGCAGGGGCTTCGGAAGACACGTCGTCGGACGCGACAACCTCAGCCTGCGTGCTGGCCTTGGCAATCTGCCGGCGAAGAGCTTCGTTTTCTTGCAGAAGCTGCTCGTTGACCGCAGAAGGACGCTCGACGATGCGCTCGACGATGCGCTCGACCACACGAGGTGACTCCGTTGGCTGTGCTGCCGTCTCAGCTTCGACGGTGCTCTTGTCCTGTACATCCGTTGCAGCTGATGAGCCTGTCCCCTGAGAATATGTCCCGGCATCCGTTGGCACAGGCTCGGTCGCACCGTCACTGTGCATGGCCGTGTAGGTGATACCGGCAGCCGCCAGCGCAGCCATGATCGGAATGCCGATCTTGGCTAGCCAGGTACTCATGATTCCACCAGATTGATTCAGTGCGCTTGCGCCGGCAGCACCGGCAAATGGCGCGGCAAATCCCAGCCCTGTAAACACAGCTCCGGTGAGTGAGATCGGTGGAACAAGTGTGGCTCTGTCTTGTTGCAGCGCTGTCTTGATAGCAAGCTGTTGCATGAAGTCGGCACGCAGATCTGAATCATTAGCAAGCATGCCGAACAATGCAGCCTCCCCAGCCGAGTCGAGCTCGCCGTCCAGAAGGTCGTTGATGAGTTTGGAATGGGGCATGTTTTTGGGTTCTAGGTTTTGGGTTCTAGGTTTTGGGTTCTAGGTTTTGGGTTCTAGGTTTTGGGTTCTAGGTTTTGGGTTCTAGGTTTTGGGTTCTAGGTTTTGGGTTCTAGGTTTTGGTGTACTTCCGTCATTCCGTACTTCCGTCATTCCGTACTTCCGTACTTCCGTACTTCCGTCATTCCGTACTTCCGTAATTCTTCCTTCACAGCTCGTCCAAGTACGGTTGCAGAATCTCTTTGATACGCTGTCGGGCACGGAAGACGCGCACCTTTGCGGTATCGAGTTTGATGTTCAGGAGGGCACTGATCTCGTTGTACGAAAGACCATCATACTCCCGCAGAACAAAGATCTCGCGCATGTCATGAGGCAGAAGCTCCATGGCCATGTTGATCAGACGCAGCATCTCTGTTCGTTCAGCATCGCGTGATTCGCCGGGGTTATAGATGGCGTCTTCGAACTCAACGCCCAGAGAGGCCTGCCGTTTCTTCTCGTTTAGGCAGAGATTGCGACAGATGGCCAGGGTGTATCCACGGACGTTTTCCAAGTACTCGATTCGATCCGAAGTCTGATACAGCCTGATGAACACGTCCTGAAACACATCGTAGGCAGCATCACGACTCCCCAGAACACGCATACAGTAGGCGAACACGTTCGGAGAAAGGCGCGAATACAGCTCACCGAACGCCCCCTCCCGATGCTCGCTGCGCAGAAGCGCAAAGAGCTCGGTATCGGTATATTCCATGTAGCTGCCTTTCATACCCGTAAAGTAACCGAAGTTCCGCCAAAATGTTACCCACCGTCGAGGGACTCGACGTTCAGCTCATACGGAGCCGACGGCGAACGATCGCCGTCGAGGTTGATCATAACGCCCGGGTACTTGTGCGGGCCCCAACCTGGATGGCACAACGAGATGTGCAGCGCTTTATCTCTGAACGGTCGGACTGGATCCAGGCAAAGGTCTCCGAGGCCCGTGCCCGCGAGAGCATCATTCCCCGCCGCACAGCTGCTAACCAGCTATATCTGCGTGGGTCGCTTTTGACATGGGGCTGGCAGGACGCCGATGTGATCCTTCCAAGGTCAATTGCTCCCGAGAATGCACCCCGATGGCTGGACACTTGGCAGCGACGTCAGGCAGAGTCCGTCTTTTCGGCCATGATCGATGAATGTCTACCCCCCTTTGGGGTAAACGCGTTACGCTACACGGGACTTCGAGTCCGTAGGATGCGGCGCCGGTGGGGGTCGTGTACACGCACCGGGCTGATCACCCTTAATGAGCATCTTGTCCGCACACCAGACGTCTGCATCCGTGGCGTGGTGATACATGAGCTATGCCATTTGGTCCACATGGACCACGGAAGCGGCTTTATATCACTATTGAATGATATGTATTCAGATCATCGCATATCAACAGCACTTCTTAATGGGTGGACATCAATTGTTGACATTGCGTATTGATATATGCGATATTGTTATTCACTCATGATTGCCATCGCACTAATTCTACACATACTTAATTACAAATGACACAAGCACTATCTATTTATGCTGTTATTGATATTTTCTTTATTTCCGTGCATATGATTTACATATGACTGTTATCTAAATATGAATACGCCTTACTAATTATCTCTAGCTCATTACCGACTCTCTTTTCCGCATTATTTATTTCAGCACACAACATAACGAAAACAGCACAACGACTTTCTCTTTTGGACAGTCATTGTGCTGTTATTCAACAGCTGAATTGACTTTTTCTACTCAGGAAATGATTTCGTCGAACGCCGAAGTCAACGAAGCGGCAATCATATCCGGTGAACGACCTTCGATGTGGTGTCGCGGCATAAAGCCAACGAGCTGCCCGTCACGCATCAAGGCAACGGCGGGACTCGAAGGGGGCATCCCGGTGAAATAGGAGCGGGCGCGCTCAGTGGCTTCCACGTCCTGTCCGGCAAAAACCGTGACAATGTGATCTGGCTTCTTTTCATGCAGCAGCGCTTTTGCGACACCCGGACGCGCTCCGCCGGCTGCGCATCCACAGACGGAGTTCACCACAACCATCGTGGTTCCGGGGCGCGCCATGGCAGCATCAACGTCGGTGGCTGATAGCAATTCTTCGATACCCAGCTTTGTGAGCTCTTCGCGCATGGGCTGAACGAGCATTGGATCGTATGGCATTACTTGGTTCCTTCGACTTCAGAAAGTGCATGATTGAGAAACTCCATCCCCAGAGGTCCGGCGATGAGCGGAAAGTCTGACGAATATTCGGACCGTTTCGTGGGGTCTAGCTCAAATGACCGGATTAGAAACGGCACGGCCATGGCCGGCTGACCCGCGGCGCAGAGCGTCTTCGCTGTGGCAAAGTAGGCCTCGGCCCACGTCGGCAACAGTCGTGTGCATTCATTGAATCCGTGAAGGGCTTCAAGAACATTTCCTGCTTCGAGCTGCGTTGAGGCGTAATCATACCAGCATTCTGCATCGTCAGGCTGCAACTCCAGGGCCTTTCTGTAGGCCGTCAGTGATTCTTCGATGCGACGCAGGTTGAAGAGCACGTCAGCCTTAGCATACCAAAGGTCAGCATAATTCGGCTCCAGCAGCAGTGCGGCTTCATAGTCCGCCAGAGCTTCGTTGTGCATGTCCAGCGCGTCGTAACAGGTGCCCCTTCCATAAAAGGACTGGGCATGCGACGTGTCCATGGCAAGGGCCTTGGTAAACATCTCGATCGATTCGCGAAACAATCCAGACTCTTCTAACGAGGAGGCCAAATTGTGGATCACCGGGATGTCAGTAGGATCCGCACGATGGGCCTGACGGTAGGCGTCAACAGCCTCCTCAGATCGACCAAGGTGGGCGTAGGCATTGCCCATGTTGTACCAGGCGTTGACGAAGTCGGCGTTGATCACTGTTGCCACATCGTAACAGCGAAGCGACTCCCGATACGCCCCCTTCTTGCCGGCAATGACGCCGCGGTTGAACCACGCATTCTGATCATACGGATCCAAGTCGATAAGCGCATCATAAACTGCCATGGCCTCTTTGAACTGCTCAAGGGCTTCGTGGCAGATGGCCATCTCAAACGAAGCATCGCGCTCGTAGCCGTCCTGGCGAGACAAAAAGCCGAACAGGCGGATCGCTTCTTCGTGTCGTCCTCGCTTCTGCAGGATCAAAGCTTTGGTGAACAGCGCGTCCAGATTTGAGGGGTCCGTTGAAAGGACATTTTCGACCACTTCGTGCGCTTGATCTAGGCGGCCCAGCTGCTCCAGGGCAATGGCTCTGTTAACCATGACGTCCGAGTCGCATGGATCAAGCTGGAGGGCCTTTTCATAGGCCTCGAGTGCCTCGACCCAGCGATTCAGACTTCCGAATGACATCCCAAGCTTATGCCAGGCATCGCTAGCGTAGGGGGCTTTCTCGACCCACATCCGTGAGAAGGTCAAAGCATCGTCGTACTTGTTGGTCTCAAGACAGAATTGAACGATCGGCTCCAACGCCTCGGGTGTGGGTGAGCCCTGCTGCCATTGACCGCTGCGCACGGATTCGCGGAACCTCTTGAGTGTCTCATCGAGGTCCTTTCGATCCTGTTCACTTTGTTCGTCGTCGTATTCGTACTCAAGCATAGCGGCTCCGTACAGAAGATATCACGGATCGCCCAACACTTCAAACACCAGAAACTTGAGGTACTGCGTCTCCGGCATTGCCAGAAGGACAGGATGGTCGGGAGCCTGCGATCCGCGGTGGACAAGACGAAGTCTTTTACGGATTCGTGCAGATTCACGGTATAGGATATCGAGCAAGTCATGCTCGCTGACAAGCTGTGTGCACGAGGACGAGACCAGCATTCCGCCAGGTCCAAGCAGCTTCATCGCCGTTCGGTTTAACTCAGCATACCCGGCCAGTGCCCCGCGTATGGCACTGCGTGACTTTGCAAACGATGGCGGATCAAGTATCACCATATCCCAGGTGATTCCCTGCTGTACATGCTCACGCAGCAGGTCAAATACATTGGCCTGTTCGAAGGTACAGTTCACAAGTCCGTTGATCTCGGCGTGTCGCAGAGCCCCCTGCACGGCCGCTGCGGAAGAATCGATACCAAGGGCAAGACTAGCGCCCCCGGCTGCCGCATTCAGTGCAAACCCTCCGACGTTGCAGAAACAGTCTAGCACACGACGTCCGGACGATAGCGAACCAACCACACGACGGTTGAGCTTCTGGTCCAGAAAGTAGCCGGTCTTCTGACCTGCGACAAGATCGATCTCCAGAGCCAGACCGTTTTCGCGCACGTGTACACGTTCCGGAACCGTACCCCAGACCACGGCATCGACCAGTTCGAGACCTTCTTTCCGCCGAGTCTGGGCCGTGTTCTTCTCTATGATGCCTTTCAGATCGGGCAGTACCGAGCGCAGGGCCTCGATGATAAGGGGCTTTGCACGGTCCATCCCAGCCGAAAGCATCTGGATAGCGGCATACTGTCCGTAGATGTCAACGATCAGCCCGCTGAGCATGTCAGCTTCGCCGAAGATCAGCCGGTAGGCCTCTTCGCCAGGAAGGGCGCGACGCCGCAAGTCAAGCGATGACGTGAAGCGGCGGATGAAGAAGTCAGCATCAACGGAATCCACTTCGCCACCTACAAGACGCACGGCGATCTTCGACAGCGGATTGTAGAAACCGGATCCGACAGTTGCGCCATCGTGAGCCACGAGGCGGACAAGTTCTCCGGGCTCTGCCTGCGGCACCTCAACGAGTTCATCGCGGAATGCCCACAGATGCCCGTCACGAAGTCGCCGCTCCTCGCGCGGTTTGAGCGTTAACGTGAGCATACGCTAGCGTTACTTTTCTCCCTTGACGCTCGGGTAGCCGGCAGCCGACCAGGCGTTGAAGCCGCCCTTCATATTGGTTACCTTCTTCCATCCACGTTCGACCATGATCTTACTCGCCGTTACACTGCGCCGACCGGCAGCGCAATAGACGAGGACCTTTTTGCCCTTTGCGATGGCAGAGATCTTCGACTCGAAAGATGGATCGTTGACGTTAGCTAACACGGCGTTCTTGATGTGTCCCTCTCTAAACTCCTCAGGGGTTCGAACATCAAGCACCACCACATCCTGTGCGGCGATCAGCTTCTTTGCTCCATCAACATCCACATCGGAAAATGATTGAGCGAATGCATCGGATGCGACGATCAATCCGATCGTTACCACGAAGGCTCGAAGAAATGTCATCATTCTGCTGACTCCTCAGATAGCTTGCTTAGACTGCGATTTACGCTGGTCCATGGGCCGCCGTTAATGGCTGTGTAGCCCTTGGATGTAGCAAATGACGTTGCCTGGCCACTACGTCCGCCGGAGGCGCAGCAGAAGACAATCGTCTTTGTTAGCTCATATGCCCCCAGACGGTTCGGTATCTCATTCAGGGGGATGTTCACCGAGCCTGCTACATGCCCACCAGAAAACTCTACCGGAGTGCGCACATCAATGATGATCGCCCCCTGACGGAGTGCATCGGTGAGGACATCGGCAGACCCGCCGAGCAAAGAACGGAGCATGTTGATCATGGAACCTTTCGAAGTAATAACACTTGGCCGTACCCGGAATCAGGGTCCTGAAGGGAATCGGCAGCGCGCAATCTACGAGGTCGGTACCGGAACATCATTCCACGGCAGCGCTGCCCGCGTCACGTTTTTAGCGAAAACCGTACAAAGACCACAGCAGCACTCTACTATCAATCATCATCGTTTGGAGTCCCCACATGCAGCAAATCCACAGCCTCGGCCTGCACTTAATCCTCATCCCCCGCAAGGGTTCATTTCTGCCAACGTCCGCTCATGACGCTCTCGCCCGAACCGTCGAGCACACCACAGAGAGGCACAGACTCCGCTGCAGTGCCGTTCACGTGCGCGAGGACCATCTTCACATTCTGCTCGGCTTGACCGACGAGGCCGACATCGCCGACGTCATTGGGTCCATTCTAGCAGATCTGCGTCGGGAGATGCGATCTCAAGGGGCTGATATGCGTATGCGTACCTTCGAATGGGACGATGCCGTACATGTGACTCTGCTGCCACCGTGGCACCTTGAGATCATGGCCAGTTTTGTACGGGACCAGGAACGGTATCACGAAACGCGGACGCTTGAGGATGAGCTTGACGAAGTATTCCGACCGAATGGGATGGCGACTCCTGGCAACGAGCCCACCCCCCTGCGTGCAGGAGCCTCAGCCCTTCACATCCATTGACACAGCCGTTCCGGCCTCGCCGCGGGCGATCATCATCATGGCTTTGGCAAAACGCTCCATCTCTGCAACCGTGGTATAGACCGACGGCGCCACCCGAAGCCCCTTGAAGTCATCGTGAGCGATCGAGACCGTGAATATGCGGTGCTTTTCCAGCAGGTAGTTCGAGACCTTGCCAGGGTCGGTGCCCACGACGTGAACGAGGCGAAGTCCGCACTGATTGGCGTCGTCGGTGATATCGGTCAGAAAACGCACGTTTTCCATCTTCTCGAGCTGATCGGTCCAGACCGTGTGCAAGTAACGCAGCCGGGCGGCCTTTCGCTCGGTTCCGATTGCGCGGTTGAAAGCGATGGACTCGATCAGTGCGTTGTGCATGGCTGCCGGGTGGGTGCCGATCTCCTCGAACTTGCGGATGTTGGCATCCATGTCCTTGGGAGCTGACATCAATGGCCAGATGTCGGCAATGCGATCTTTCTTGATGTAGAGCATTCCGGTTCCGATCGGACCGAGGAACCACTTATGCAGGGATGTGCCGAAGTACTCGCACTCGAGGTCCTTCTGCGTGAACGGAAAGTGCGCAAACGAGTGAGCCCCGTCAACAAAGCAGCGGATATTGCGCTTGGCAGCCATGCGGCAGATGTCACGCACCGGTAGGATCTGACCCGTCATGAACACGACGTGTGAGATGTGAATGACCTTGGTTCGCTCCGTGATACCGGCTTCGATGGCATCGATAAAATCCTGACGCCGCATTAGCGGAGCCGGGAAGTTCACCTTTTTGAGTACTATGCCATCACGACGTACGCGCTGATCCCAGGTCGTGAGCATGCGCGGATAGTCATGCGTGGTAGTGAGCACCTCATCACCACGCTCAAGTGGAACTCCGAACTGCAGCGCTTCGAGCGCTTCGCTGGCATTGCGTGTGATGGCGATCTCCTCCGGGCTGACGGCGAACATCTCTGCCAATCCTTCGCGGATCGTCTCCACCTGTGGCTCCTGATGACGCCACATTTCATAGGCCGGCATGTTGTTGGCCTGCTCCGTATAGCGTCGAAAGGCCTGTTGCACGGTACGGGGCGATGGGGATACTCCACCGTTGTTGAGGTTGATTATCGAGCGGTCCACATCAAATGCCTGCTGCACCGTGGCCCAGTAATCTTCGTCCGTGGCCACCTGCGAGGGCGGCACGTTTGGAAGGGCCGTCGGCAGCCAACGTGTAACGGAAGCAAGTGCATCGGAGGCGAATAGGGCCGTTGGGCCCAGCGCCGCAAGCGAACGCAACACCGTTCTACGAGATGTCATGCAGAAACTCCCTGGTGCTATGACTGGTTATATTCGCAGCTCACTCTACGAAGGTACGACATGAAGACGACGAAGTTCCACGCCATTCACCTTGCCGCCGGTGCGAAAATGGTTTCGTTTGCCGGGTTCGAGATGCCTATTCAGTATCCTACTGGCATCATCGCCGAACACAAGACCGTGCGCAGCGGTGTTGGCATCTTCGACGTCTCTCACATGGGTGAGTTCTTTGTCTCCGGACCTGATTCACTGGCCTTTATTCAGAAGATCACCGTCAATGACGCTTCAAAGCTGACGCCGGGCAAGGCGCAGTATTCGGCACTGCCACGTCCAAACGGTGGCCTGGTGGATGATCTGCTTGTGTACATGCTGGCCGAGAACTCCTACCTACTGGTAGTCAATGGGGCGAACATCGACAAGGACTGGGCATGGGTGAGTGAGAACGCTGTCGATTTTGCAGATCTGCAGCTCACCAATCACAGTGATGACTACAGTCTGCTGGCCGTGCAAGGTCCGAAAAGTATTGAGACCCTGCAGAAGCTCACATCCACAGATCTATCCGTCATCCCCTACTACGGATTTGCCGAAGGAACGCTCGCCGGGGTGCCGATGATCCTCTCCCGAACCGGATACACAGGCGAGATCGGCTTTGAACTCTACTTCACTGGAGATGAAGCCGTGGCTGCGACCGTCGTCAATGCACTCTTCGAAGCCGGCAGCGAAAATGGTATCGCTTGGATCGGTCTTGGTGCACGCGATACTCTGCGTCTTGAAAAGGGATACTGCCTGTACGGTAATGACATTACCGACGAGACCAACCCGATCGAGGCCGGCTTGGGCTGGATCACGAAACTTGCCAAGGGTACGTTCAACGGTAGTAGCGTCATTGCGGCCGTAAAGGAATCCGGACCCACCCGCAAGCTCGTCGGATTCAAGATGCTCACAGAAAAGCTCATCCCACGAAGCGGCTACCCGATCATGCACGACGGTGCGGTGGTCGGCACGGTTACCAGCGGCAACCAGTCGCCAACGCTCGGTGTTGGGATCGGACTCGGCTACGTTCCGACAGCTCTTTCGAATCCGGGAACTGTTGTCGAGCTTTCGGCTCGCGGCACAACGTTCCCTGCAGAAGTCGTCAAGATTCCGTTCTGCTAGTCTGGAGCAAAACGAACGTCGGACACCCCGACACACAGACGATCAGCGAGTTGTGGGCAGCTCCGGCTCTTCGGTATCATTCTCCGCTTCGACCACCTGGATCGCAACACGCGCCGTGCCGGCACGGATCATGTCAAGGTCGATGGCTGCGCGCTTGGATAGGTCGATTAAACGCGTACTCTTCCATGGACCACGGTCAGTGACCCGCACCACCACCTGACGTCCATTGGCCAGGTTGGTCACTAAAACGCGGGTGTTGAATGGCAGCCAGCGATGCGCACATGTGCGATCGTTCATGTTGAAGGTCTCCCCACTCGAGGTTTTGCGTCCGTGAAATGCTTCGGCATAATAGGAGGCTACCCCTGTGTCGGCATCGCTTCGAAGAACTACGGCCGTGATCGAGTCGCTGACCGTACGGCCCGAAGAGATACGTGCCGACCGGTTCGTGCGTATCGCACCGGCAACCATTTGCGAGTCTGCCGGCGTCCGCACGGCAACAAGCGTGTCTTCAAGCCCCTTGCCCGATTGATCAATTGTGTCGGTGCGAACCAGTGACTGCAGCAGTTCAAGTTCACGTCGCTCGGTTGCGGCAACGACCCTCTTCAGTGAATCACTGCGCATGCGCACGAACATGGATTCCACACGCAGACTATCGCTGATCCTCCACTGCCGGTCCCATACCCTGCGCAGACTATCGGCCACACGACGATCACGCTCAATGGACCGCCGTAAGGACTTGAGCGCGTGCGCCGTCGAATCCGGAACTTCTGCAGCTGTCTGTGCCTCCAACGATACCAACCCGCACAGAGCGCATAGAACAAACACAAGGGTAGTTGACGGTCGCACCATGGAGGGGCCTAAAAATGCTTTGATATCTGACGTCGTCGAAGAAGTTCGACCAAGTCGCGTACATTCTCTGTCATGCCGCGTCGGCAGACCAGAACGGACTGCTCAGTTTCAATGACGATAATGTTGTCCATGTCGATGACGCCCACAAGACGTCCTGAACTGGCCGACACCAGACTATTGGTAGTACGAACAGCGGTTACCGTTCCTTCGATGACGTTGTTCTTGCCATCCTTGAGCGACATGCGGTAGAGTTCGTCCCATGTACCAAGGTCGCTCCAACCAAAAGACCCCTCAACCACGCCGATGGTAGGATCTCGCTCTAGCACCGCCACATCAAAGGACACGGAGCGCATCTGACGGTAGATCGCCTCAAGCTCAATCCCATCATCCTGATCGCGGTTACGGCGCTGCCACTGGTGGATCAGTGGGGCATGGTCGGGCATGTACTCGTCAACGGCACGCAGGATTGCCCGTGCTGTGCCCACGACGATCCCACTATTCCAGGCAAAATCACCGGCATCAAGAAACCGCTGTGCCGTTGCCGCATCGGGCTTTTCGGCGAAACTCCGCACACTCTTGACATGACCGCGAACAAGAGGATTATCGCACTCAACCGAATCACCTACCTGAATGTAGCCGTAACCTGTTTCAGGCCGCGTGGGCATGACGCCAATGGTCATGATGCGATCCAGGTCCACGGCAGCCGTGCACGCGGTATCGACGATGACCTGAAACTCCCTGACGTTACTGATCACGTGATCGCTGGGAAGGACCACCAGTACGGCGTCTTCACCCAGTCGCTCTTGAATTGCAGCAGCAGAAAGAGCAATCGCCGGACCAGTATTTCGTCCAAAAGGCTCGCTAAGGATTCTCTCGGGTGGAACCATGGGGAGTTGATCCACAACGTGATCCCGAAGCTCAGCTGTCGTGATCACGTATACGTCTTCCGAGGCGATCATTGGCTGCAGCCGTGCTACGGTGTTCTGGATCAGTGTGCCTTCACCCAGAGCATGCACAAACTGCTTGGGACGGCGTTCGGTGCTTCTTGGCCAGAGACGAACTCCGAGCCCTCCAGCCATGACGATAGCGACGATCTTCATGGCGACGAAACTACGGAGCCCCGTATCTTCGCACTCAACTTTTCGTGGAGCTGGTGTATGTCTGCAAATAAGCTTACCATCGTCATGATGTTCATCACCTTCTGTAGCGTTGTGGCACAGGATGATCGTCTAAACGAGTTGAATTTTGATGAGGAGCCACTTCCAGAAGAAACGGTAGCCTATTCGGCCATCGGCATCGGACCATCGATCAATCTCTTTATGCCGAATGTCGATGATGTCAATGCTCTTGCCCAGCAGCAGCTTCTAGACAAAATGGACTCGCCAATGATTCTTGCTGGCGTTGAGTTCTTCACGGCCATCGGCGTGGTGCCCAATGCCCGTGTGGGATTTTCGTGGCTCACGGGATCTGTCGGCAGCACCAAGGTGATTCCAGGTCCCGGCGGAGTTGGTACGACACGCAGTCTTGAATATGCAATCTCCACCCGATCAATTCATCTGGAGTATGCCATCGTACCAGCCTCAAAGCTTGCCATTCTTCCTGGTCTTGGGTTCGTCTGGGGCTACTCAACGATTACATCGTCTGCGAGTAGCGGAACCTATGACTGGACTTCTGCACAGAACAACACCTCTCGGCAGGTTCTTGAGCAGAGCTCCCTCTGCCTGATGCCTCGGCTGTCCTTTGAATACGCCGTAACACCGTATCTTGACATTCGTCTCCAGGCCGCCTATGCAGCTCAGATCTCGACGTCGGAGTGGACAGCCAACACGAATTCCCCGGCCATCAACGTTCCGTCCTCGATCGCTGTGAATGGCCTCAATGCTCAGCTTGGCATATTCGTCGGGTTGTTCAACTGACCAGCGTGGTCATCAAAGGGCTCGTAGCTCAACGGTTAGAGCAGCGGACTCATAATCCGTTGGTTGCTGGTTCAAATCCGGCCGGGCCCACATTCTCAAGCACAATGCAGGTACTCAGCAGTTTGTACGAGGCCTGCCATCGGGTCACACGACCTTTGACACACGTGCGTCTGATCTGATCGCATGTTTCGCCCCCTCATCATTCTCGCCTTGGTGGTGTCAGCATCGCTGTTGTTGCATGCTGATGATGATACTCCCCCACTGCGCCACCTCGTCAATGATGCCTTCGGAGTCGGCGAACGACTTGAGTATAGCGTTGGCTACAAGTTTATTAAAGCCGGCACGGCCTCGTTCACCATTGGCAAGCAACCAGTCACCACGGCCGGACGACCCTGCTACGACATCCGATTCGAAGTTGCCTCGCTGAAGTCGCTGGACTTTTTGTACCGGGTTCGGGATCGCTACCGTACGCTCGTGGATATTGACGGCATTTTCCCCTGGAAGTTCGAGCAGAGCATCCGTGAAGGGGGCTTCCAGAAGGACTTTTCAGCCACGTTCGATCATGTTGGCAAGACCGCAAAGACCAGCGAAGGAACATTCGCGATCCCGACGTTCGTGCATGACATTGTTTCGGCCTTTTACTACATCCGCGCGTTGAATCTCTCAACGTACAAGCGTGGCGATGTGATCTACCTGCAAAACTTTTTTGATCGTGAGACACATGATCTCGCCGTCAAAGTCCTCGGGCGCCAGCAGATCGAAGTCGAGTCCGGCATCTACCGGTGCGTAGTGGTCGAGCCTGTGATAAAATCCGGTAGTCTCTTCAAGTTCGAAGGCAAGTTGCTGTTATGGCTCAGTGATGACGAGCGACGTGTACCGGTCAAAGTAAGCACCAAGATCCCGATCGGTTCGATCGATGCCGAACTAACATCATACTCTGGTCTTCGCGGGCCAATGACAGCGCGAGTTTCTTCTCCACGATAGGGAGTGTGTCGAAATGCGAATAGTGTTGCAAATCATTGCGGCGGGCATCATGATCCCAGGCTTGCTCTCTGCAAGCAGTTCGGATGTTCTTGATCAATTCCATGCTCAGTATCGCTCGCTGAAGTCAGTGAAAATGCGGTTTGTCGGCTCCGATGGTATCAGTGGTTCGATCACGGCACAACGGGGTGGACGTTATCGTATAGAAGTTGGCACACGGACAATTGTATGTGACGGCCGTATTGTCTGGAATGCCGATGCTTCCACGAAGTCCGTCATCATGAATACCTATAAGCCCCTCTCAAGTGACGTTTCCCTGGAAAGGGTGTTCTTCGAGATCATTTCCGTTTACCGCTCCAGCATCGTCGAACATAATCCGACATCTACGGTGTTGAGGCTGACTTCACCCCAGCCGGCGGCAGTCATTGCCAATGTCTCTGCTCTTGATTTGACACTGGACAAAGCCGGCAACGTTACCAACGTGGTGATCGCTTCTGGGCCGTCACGCGTCACCTACGCTATCAGTGGTCTCAAGAGGAACCCACCAATGAATAGCAGGCAGTTTACCTATGCAGTTCCGAAAACGTGGGAACTCATAGACCTTCGCTGACACGTCGGTTGGTCGATTACAAATGAAAAGCGGCGTCAGGCTGGTATGCCTGACGCCGCTTTGATTTTTTACCTTGCTACGTCGCTTACTTGACGACAACGACTTGCTGTGTGGCGACAAACGTACCAGCAGTGAGCGTGACGTTGTAAACGCCTGGGCCGACGTTGAGTGCACCTGCGCTGAAAGTTACAG